>DATGYJ010000496.1:0-70873 GCA_035298105.1 Anaerolineales bacterium
GCGCCGCCCGCACAGGGTCCCATAATTGCTGAAATTTGCGGGATGACCCCGGAAGCCAGCGTGTTGCGCAGGAAAATATCCGCATAGCCGCCCAGTGCCACCACACCTTCCTGAATTCGGGCGCCGCCCGAATCATTCAAACCGATCAGGGGCGCGCCATTCTTCATAGCCATATCCATGATCTTGCAGATCTTCTCCGCATGGACTTCGCCAAGACTGCCGCCAAAAACAGTGAAATCCTGTGAGAAGACATAAACCAGGCGTCCCTCAATGGTGCCCCAGCCGGTCACAACCGAGTCGCTTAGAAACTTTTGTTTATCAAGATTGAAATCGTGCGTACGGTGCTGAACAAAGGCATCCAATTCGCGGAATGAACCCTTGTCCAACAGGAGATCGATCCGTTCATGGGCAGTCAGCCGCCCCTTTTTGTGCTGCGCATCAATGCGGTCTGATCCGCCGCCCAAACGTGACCTGGCTTTCACCTCACGCAGATTCTGTATGTTCGTTTGGTTGCTCATGTTCCTCACTTCTTAGTAAGAATTTTTCTGTCTTCCGATTGAGTGCGCTGATGAGAGTCACAATGAACAGGAGGACAGACGCGATCAGCGCAAATAAGAAATTTGCCCTGGGCGATTCAAAAAATATTCGCTCCATCCAATATCCCATAAGCCACAGGAATATGGATATGCAAATCGCCAGGCGCGTCCATCGCTTTCCGCCGAATAGGCCCCAAAAGAGCACGCCTCCAATGATTGCCCAACCCGCTCCTGTGATGAACAGATACAGGGGGCTGAGGCGGGCGCCAAATTCGTTCAGCACATTCCACCAGCGCAGGGCAGCAAACAGTCGAACCAGGCCCCACGCTGATAGGCTTAACACCAGCCATAGGAGCAGGGTTACACCGAAAGGTCGTTTTCGAAACATAGGTTTATTATCCAGAAAGGTAACATTGGTATACAGGTAGACAGGTATACAAGTAGGCAAGTACACAAGTACACAGGTATACAAGCCACCTACGTGTCTACTTGTCTACCTGTTTACCTCCTTTACGGAGCCTTGTAATGCATCAGTTGTTTTCCGCCGTAGAAAACGTCCAGCGGCTCCAGATATTCGTTGAATTGACCTTTATAAGGTTGCTGGTCCAATATCACCGGATTGGCAAGCACATAGTCGAGGCCAATCTCTTGAAGGTATTTCCCACCCTGCCCGGTCTGTAAAGCCTGAAAATAACCGTAGCTATTGATTAAGCCGTCCATGTTGACAATCGTGCGGTCATGAATAAAGTAACCGATGTTGCCGCCGCCGGTCAACCCAATGAGGCTTCCCGGTTCGGTATGTTCTTCAAGAAGCGGGGCAATATCCATATAAGTTGTGCCTGCTGGCCAGTAATGATATGGCATCTTCTCGTAGATCATGCTCCAAAAGGAGGATCCCATACTGATGCCCACATAGGCGGCAAGTATCCAGGCAAGCGCGGGCCTGTAAGGAATTCGCCGGGTATGTGTATACAATATTCCAAGAATAAGACTAGAGCTCAAAACAATAATCACTAACTGAGCGACCCAGTACCATTCCTTATCCGCAGCGTACCCAAATGTACTGTAGTAAAGCACCTGCAGCCAGGCGGCGCTCAAGAGGGGAATGAGGCTCATTTGTGCAATGGCAATTTTCGCTTTTTTGCGATTTGTAAGCAAAATCAGATAGAAAACAACCGCCAATATCGTCAGAAGGATCAGGTATCGCCAGAAATCCAAGATGGGCAAAATCCTGTTCATTATTTCCGCCCAGTACCCAAAGATTGTGGATACGGGGCGCCAGGCGTTTTCATCTGAAGAATAACTTAATCCAAAGAAAGATAAGAGATCGTGGGCCGAGCCGCCGTACGCTCGCCCCGGAAGCGCTGCCCACCATTGTTTGATCTGGCCGCTGACTGGAGAAGACGTGCCAAACACCAATTTGCTCCAGAGCATATAACTACCCAAGGCCCCAAATACAATCCCATAATAGAGCGTTCCCTCGCTCAGCCACTTTCGCCAGTGAGCGCGCAAATCATCCAGGGGACTCACTTGTAATTGCGACGATTGAGAGCCCCTGGTTTGCAGGCCCAGAAACATCAACCTGCTCATCCCAAAAAACAGGGCCGTCAACGCGAGATCAATCAAAAGGATCAGGCGTGAGAACGAGCCTTGCACCAATCCAAGCTGCAGGCTGGCAAGCATCAGGATGCCGGTGAGCGCAGAACTCGTCAGCAAAAATAAAATCAGGCGTTTGAACAATTCGCCGGGTTTGGCTATGACCGAACGCTGGTACAAACCAAATAAAAATGCAGACGGGATCTTGACGATCAAACTCAAAGCCATCAAGGTGACGGCGACAGGGACATACTCATAATAACCGGAGATATCAACGCGTAAGATAAAGGCCAGTAAAGTAACGATAACGATCGAAGCAATGTCGAGCGGGAGAAAGAAGCGTAAAGGGCTGCCTCGAAATACTATCCAGACTCCCATGATTCCTGCAAGAAATACAAGATCCAGCCGGCTGAAGAGGGCCAGCGCAGCAAGCCCTGCCGAAATCGCAATTTGCTTTTTGGAAACATCATTTTTGCGCCAGGATGTTTCGACTTCAAATAATTGATAAACAAGCAGGACGACAAAGAATGCCGCAATGCCAGATTCCACCCCTGGTTGATAGAGTGCATTGAGCACCGCACGATTGAAGACCCAGAACAGCGCCGCCATGGCTCCCAGGGCTGGTGTGAAGATCCTGCCGATCAAACGATAGAGAAGAATGCCTGTGGCAACTGAAAGCCCACTCATCAGGAACATCAGGATGCGCAGGGGCAGGATCAAGTCAAAGCGTGCCAGGGCAAAGATGGGAACACAGATCAGCATCCAGAGGGGATGATACCCGTTGGTTCGATTGATCCCATCGAATGTGCTCCCGTGTCCCTCGCCGATATTTTGGGCAACCTTGAAATAATAGTAGGCATCATCACGTGTAAACCAACGCCAGGATAGATTCTGTGCGTCTGACAAAGCTCCATACAGGCTCATGGACATCACAACCACGACCAAAATTATTTCAAACCAGGGAAATCGTTTCATAAGCGAAGCAATCCTGTGGATCACTACAGTCCCGCGTGCCCCTGGCGGGAATGAATATCCAATGTGATCTTTCCAAAATTTTCGCCTCTCCACAACCGCTCCTGGGCACGCGCGGCCTCCGTGAAGGAATAGGTCTTATCCATAATTGGCTTTAGTTTCCCGGCGACAATCAAATCCATCACTTCTTTGAAATCGCTTAATGTACTCATCGTTGAGCCAATGATGCTCAAATGCCTGGCAAACAGATAACGATTGTCAATTTCAAATTTTGGCCCGCCACTGTTTCCGACGGTCAGCAGGCGCCCACCTTTCCGCAGCGCACGCAGGCTTTGCATGAAAGTGGTACCCACGTTATCCACCACGACATCCACGCCGCGTTTGTTCGTGGCAATAAATACCGCTTTGGACCATTCTGGTTCTCTTGAACGATTGATCAGGATATCTGCTCCGATGGATGCAGCCATTTCTAATTTCTGTGCGTCAGAACCTATGCTCACGACCTGTGCGCCGATCAATTTGGCGATCTGCACGCTGGCAGTATTGACTCCGCCTCCTGCGCCAACGATCAGCACAGTTTCACCTTCCTGTAAATTCCCGCGCTTCACCAGTGAATGCCAGGCGGTCTGGTAGACGAGCGCCGCAGCTGCGGCCTGATGGAAATCAAAACCGGCAGGCAGGCAGTAAAGTTGTCTTATAGGAACGGACACGTACTCGGCATAAGTGCCGCGCACAGTTTCACCGAGCAGCTGCCAGTCACGACAAAGGTTGTCTCGTCCAGCCAGGCAAAACTCGCATTTCCCACAACCCAGATTGGCATTGATCACCACATGATCGCCAACCTCAAGCCTGGGCTCGTCCCCTCGCTTCGTCTGCGCAGCATTTGGTTGAAGATCTAGTGTTGGTCCCGGTTCTGCTGCGCTCAGCGCGACAATCTCGCCTGCCCCATCAGCCCCATTGATGTGAGGCATTTCCAATTTCAATCCCGGCCAGCCATTGCGCACCATCACGTCCACGCGGTTGAGTGCGGCCGCATGTAAACGGATGAGTGCTTCGCCAGGTTTCGGTTCAGGAGTTGGGAAGTCTGTATATTCCAGCACTTCAGGTCCACCGTGCCGGCGAAAAAGGACAGCTTTCATGAGGATGATTGTAACTGATTAGAAACGATTGTGTGACGGTTTGGGTGGCGACTGCGGAGCCTGGCACGCCAGCTGCATCAGCGCAACTTTAATTCCCAAATATGGACTTTGGAATTTTCGGCTGAGAGTACATCTTGTGTCTCTACACGCAAAATCCGGGCCTGCGTTGGTGCAGGCAGGTCAAATGAAAGCTGCGGCTGCTGCTTTGTTCCCTGACCTTCAAAGGTATAAACAGTGGGCTGCGCGCCGGGCACAGAATAGCACTTCAAGGTGATCCTGACTTTCGCGGAACCAATGATGATCGAGAATCCGTTGATCGTCCGGGGCGTTGGGAATGTCATTTCGATGACAAATGGATTGCTTTCGAATGTTTTCGCCACGGTGAATGGATCGTTGTCGAAGACCAGCGCCATTGACTCGGCCTGAAAATCGCTATCCAGATAGGAATAGCGGAGCTTAACGTCCTGCCCATCGATATTCACCACCGTTTCCCTCAAGACCTGGCGGGCCGCTTTTTCCGCCGCGAAGATTTCATCGATGTTATCGACATAGCGCAAATGTACGAAATAGAAACCCGGGTTGCCATCCGGATAGGGAATGATCGTCTCCACCTGAATATCGGTGAGCTTGTCACTATGGATCACGGTGTCATATTCCTGGGGCGTCATGACGAACAACGTATTATCGTCCAGCAGCAGTTTTTCGGTGATATGTCCCCGGACGCTGCCAATTTGAATGGGTGAAGAATCACCCAGGAAAAAGCGCGCCACAACATCTGCCCCGTTCGCCCAGTCCGGTGAGAAGATGATCCTTGCATTTGGATGTTTCGCAATATAGCCCTGGAGGATATCGAAGATCTGAAAAGCCCCATATTGCATTCCTCCCAGCCCATAATCCCGAAACCAGAGCGGACCGTTCCTGAGGGCATCATTCAGCATATAAACATTCGCGCCTGATAACGTGAGGAAAGCCAGCAGGGCTACGATTGTTTGCGAGAGTTTCCAAAGCTTCGGCTTCGTAGAAGGTTCGAGCTGGGCGCGTGACTGCGCGAACCACTCGAAGAAGCCAGAGACCTGCAGTGCCAGGATGAGCGCCAGAGCAGAGAGAACAATACGGTTTACGCTTTCCCTGGAAATGAAAGCAATGGGAATTCCGATCAGAAGGATGAGCAAGGCCGCGGCGATACGCATGGGAGTAAACCCTCGGCCCTCGCGGAGTTCAGCCAGGCGTTGCATTGGATCTACGATCCACTGCAAAACTTGTTCAAATCCGATCTCCGTCAGGATGGCAGCCGGGACAACGAATACCAAGGCCCGCGTAATGCTGGTCTGTACAAGGGCTGCCGCAGCCGGAGAGATCAACAAAGCAATGAGGATCGTGCGGCAAGCTGGCGACCGAAGATTACGCAAAACATATGCCATGCCCAGCAGGGCAAACGGCAACGTGACCAGCATGATGTTCCCGTAACCCTTCATCAGGTGGCGTGAAAGATCACGGTCATTCGGCAGATACCAATACCACGGGCTGAGACCAATCCCAAATTCCGAGAAATAGCGAGTGAATTTCTCTGACACCGGTATTTTGTCGAACCAATATGAATAGAGGGTATGCAAATGGGCAAAAGGAACGCTGGGATTATTGAGACTGTATCGAATGTATGGCAGGGCCAGGATGACAATCAGAGCCAGGCCTATCAACAGGGTTCGGCGCTTCTCCCAGTGATAGCGCCAGTCTGAAATAAACAAGCCCAATGCAGTCAGCGGTACGATAAATTGAGCAGGACTGTAGGTATAAAACGAAAGCGCGCCCAGCAGAATTGCAAGATATAAGTAGCGGGGCGATTTATGACGATACAACAAATATGCACACAATGTACCGGCATAAAAAGCGACAAATTCCGCCGTTTCAAACGCCGTCCGTGAATGTAAAAACCAGGCGGGCGTAATGGAGAGGAACAGTGTGCCCGTCCACCAGTACTTCATTTTGAACACATCTCGCAGAATGAGCCCAACAGAGACTGCCGCGATCAAGGTAATGAAGACCGACGTCGCCCGCGTTGCCACTGCGGATCTCCCGAACAGCAGGGAGGGCAGCCATTGGAGGTAAACACTTAAGCTTAGATTGTAGTACTCGCCATTCCTGAAATAAGTGGGAAACCAGGCGCCCGCCGCATCCTTATATCCATTTTTGATCAAATCGATCATGGACTGGGATTGGATCGCTTCGTCTGTAAAGAAGTAAATGGGAAATTGTTTCAGACCGATCAGGCGCGTGACAAGATAAATGGCGACAGCAAGGATGAACAGCCACATTGCCAGGTCGTAGGTCTTCAGGCGGCTCTTCAAGCCTTCGAATGCCGGTCTCAGCTTACTAACGGTAACGACGGGGACATGCAGCGGCTTTGAGGCCGGTTGGGGCGTTTCTATAAATTGATGTTCGCCTTTGACCGCCGGTTGGGGCACCTGCTCGATCGAAACCGTTAGCGGTACTTTCCCTTCAACAATCTCTTCCCCCACCTCAACGGTGATTTGAATTTTTGTGCCCGGCTCGACGGCGAAACTGACTTGCTGTCGATCAGGCCCGCCAGTTTCCACGCTCTCCACTCTCTCGGGTTTTTGCTTCGTTGCCATGCTGTTGGTTTTGCCCTTTGTCTTCGATGAATTCAATGTGCAAATTTGGATATGATGAACGAAACTATTGTTATTTCAATCCCAGCTCGCTTCTTGAGATCACGAGTCTTTGAATCTCGCTGGTCCCCTCATAGATTTCCGTAATCTTCGCGTCGCGGAAATAACGCTCAATGGGAAGCTCCTTGCTGTAGCCCATCCCACCATGGATTTGCACGGCCTGGTGCGTCACGTACATGGCCATCTCGGATGCAAACAATTTCGCCATGGAGGCTTCGAGCGAATAGCGGCTGCCGTCCTTTTTAGACTTCTCTTTTGCCATGGCCGCGTTATAGATCAATAAACGTGAGGCTTCGATGCGGGTCTTCATATCTGCGATTTTGAAGCCTGTGCCCTGAAAAGCCCCGATGGGTTGGCCGAACGCCTCTCTCTCGACCGCATACCGGCGCGCCGCTTCGTAAGCTGCTTCTGCGATCCCAAGCGCTTGCGTGGCAATCCCAATTCGACCTGCATCCAGCACGGCCATGGCGATCTTGAATCCATCCCCTTCCTCGCCCAGGCGGTTGGCAGCCGGTACACAGCAATTCTCAAAGATCAATTCGCTGGTTGCCGAAGCACGGATCCCCAGCTTGGGTTCTTTCTTCCCACGCGTCAGACCGGGTGTATTCGCTTCGACCAAAAAGGCACTAATCCCCTTCTGGTGTTTCTGGGGGTCGGTCATCATAAAAACGATGTAGTAACCGGCAACGGGGCCGCTCGTCACCCAGGACTTGCGGCCGTTCAAAACATAAGTGTCGCCATCGCGTGTGGCACGGCTTTTCATCGTCCCTGCATCGGAACCGCTTTGTGGTTCAGTCAGTGAGTACGCGCCGATCGCTTTTCCCGAGGCGATGGGTTTTACAAACTTCTGCTTCTGTTCTTCCGTCCCAAATTTCATAATGCCATGGCAATATAAGGAATTGTTGACAGACATGATCACCCCGTGCGAAGCGTCTGCCTTGCAGATCTCTTCCAGGGCCAGGACGTAAGCGAGTGCGTCCATCCCCGCGCCCCCGTATTCTTCGGGGATCTCGATCCCCATGAAGCCCATCTCTCCCATTTTCTGGATGGTCGCCTGCGGAAACTCTCCACTTTCATCGAACTCAGCGGCGATCGGAACGATCACATTCTGGGCAAAATCGCGCGCAGCCTCGCGTATCATTTTATGTTCTTCACTAAGAGAAAACAACGCAATATCAGACATGATTCCTCCAAACGGCTATAAAGTGCCGCACAAGCGCAGCACCACAGTCCCGATGCCCTTCGGGAGTCCCGTGGATAACTTACCTAACTTCAGAGATTTTCATCTCAAGATACAAATCTCTGAAAGAGTTACTGACCAATAAGACAGGCGGCAATGTCTCGCGATTATACCGCTTCGGAGCCGCAGGGGCCGCCCCGACGTTTCCTGATAAAATAGGCGGATGAACACCGTAGCAAGCAGCTAGGCCATTGCCTTGGGAGGACTCATGAATACATCTCCGACATCGGATGAAAAAATTACCGCCGCATTAGTACACGGCTCAGTGTTCCTCATGTTTTTTGGACCCATTATTCCGGTGCTACTATGGGCTTCCCAGCGCAAGAAGTCGAAATTTGTCAGTTTCCACGCTCTTCAGGCGATGGGCTATCAGGCCCTGATGTTTTGGCTGTGGACGGTAGCCGGGATTTTGATCGGTGTGTTGTCAGTTTTCCTGGTGTTTCCCCTGCTCTTCTTTTTAGAAAATTCTCGTAATCCGGTGTTTGTCCCGTTTCTTTTTCAAATCTTTATAGTTACAACCATTTTTGGCTTGATGGCGTTATTCGTCCTGCCAGGATTGATCGGAGCGGTTTATTGCATGAGCGGGCGTGATTTCCGTTATCCAGTCCTGGGGAAATGGCTGGAGCACTATTTGTCTTATGAAGCAGGCCCGGAATCTCATATGGATGAAACACATGAGGAGAATTGGGTCGCCGGGGTCTGCCATGCAACTGCGATCCTGCTATTATGGGGAGTCGTTACACCTCTGATTGTGTGGTTCACGCAGAAAGAACGCTCTCTCCGTTTGCGATTTCAGGCAATGCAGGCGGCTCTATACCAGGCAGGTGCCTTTATAGCCTACATGCTTGGAATGGCAGTTTACATGCTGTTCTTTTTTGGAATGTTCTTTACACTTATCCTGGGCGCGACAACGAGCTCCAGCAAAGAGATCCAGGGCCCAGCAGCTGTCATCATGCTAATTTTCCTGGGCGTAATCATCATCTTCTGGTTTATCATGCTGATCCTTATGCCCCTTTATTATTTACTGGCAGGTTTTGGCAGCGTCCGTCTCATACGCGGTCACAATTTTCGCTATCCTATCCTGGGTAAAATGCTTGAGAAGCGGATGGAAAAGTCTCAAAACGTGGAGCCAGCGCCGTGACAGAAGAAACAACTCTCCGTCCCACTTCTGACGAGCGGATGATGAGTGCGCTCGCTCATTTCTTTGGCATGATCGGCGCACTGATCATCTGGGCGATCCAAAAGGACAAATCCCGCTTTGTCCGCTTTCAGGCAGCTCAGGCGCTTGCTTTTGATTTCACCGTGACGCTGTTCATGGGCCTGTTATTCTTTTGTTTATTTGGTGTGATATTTCTTGGTGTTTTTGGAACGACGTTTGCCACCTTGAACAGCAGCACATCCCCTGAGAATATCAACCGGTTCATGGTGTTGCCGTTCATGTTCCCCTCTTTGATGTTCACCTGTATCCTGCCGTTTTCTCTCGGGCTGCTCGTGGCACGTGTGGTGGCGGCTGTCTCCGTTTTGAACGGTAACAATTTCCACTATCCATTCCTGGGCGCAAGGGTTGAAAAGTTCCTGGCCGACTAAGCGATGAATTCTGTTCCAAGTATCGAAGACCGCATCTGGGCCGTCATCTCGCATATTTCTTCCCTCGCATTGGGCATGGGCATTGCTTTGCCCATCGTTGGCTGGTCTGACCAGCGCCGCAAGTCCAATTACGCTGCGTTCCAGAGCTTGCAGGCACTCGGATACCAGTCGTTGGGCTTTACTATTTGGATTCTGTCCTATCTGGTGATCGTTATCGTAGCTATTGCGATCTTAATTGCCGTGCTGGCCTCACAGGATGGAAGTCAGGAAAATCTGAATGCAGTTCTCAGACCCTGGCTGATCGTTATTTTCATCCTGCTGTTCGGGTTTTTTGCGCTTTATTTTCTTCTGCCAATCATTGCCGCGCTGGCTTGTGCTTTTGGGAGAGACTTTCGCTACCCGATCCTGGGAGACCGCCTGGCCCTTTATCTGGGATATGAACCGGCTCAAGCATCGGAAGAACAGGTCTGGCTTAACGAAGATCATGAGCTGCGCTGGATGGCAGCGATGGGACATTTCAGTATCCTGATCCTGCTTTGGGGCATGCTTGCACCGCTGACAGCCTGGATGCTTTACGGCAGACGCAGTTTCTTCCTGAAGTTCCAATCCATCCAAACACTTGTCTATCAAGCCGCAGCGACCGTTCTTTTATTTCTGGCTTTGGTCATGTATTCATTTGGCTTTTTTGCGCTCCTTGCCAGAACAGATGGGGCCGGCCAGTTAGATCTCAATTCCTCCACGGGATTACTTGCGATTCTCCTTTTCGGCGCTGCACTGCTGATCTCGCTCCTGATCATCTTATTCATACCCCTATTACACATCCTGGGACAATGGGCCGGATACCGGGTGCTGAAGGGCGATGATTATCATTACCCATTGATTGGACGGTGGGTTGAGAGAAAGCTATTGAAAAAGGTCGAATGATTGAGGCAACGCACCACAACTCCAGGGCGCAAACCAGCATGTCGCCCCTTTAGGATTATGCTATTCGTAAGATGAACGAATAACAAACACAAACAATTTGCTTTCTGCCATCCATTCGCAGGATAGCGGCTTGAGCAGTTGAGTATACTTAACGAATCGGCTCTCCCGTTTTACGAGGATGAGACCGTGAAGAATCATTTCTTCCCTGGCATACTGACGCCGTGCGCCAGCACAGGTGCCGCCCGTGATTTGCTTCACTTGCGCCGGCGCTTAGGCGCGCAGCGCCAAGTGCAGGTGGGCAAATCAGGCACACCTGTCCTGGCGTCCGGTGCCAGGGAGTGTGCCGCGAATTTACCCTGCGGGCACGATGTCGCAAATTTTCGCGAATTGGTTAAAAAGTTCGTGTGAATTCGCGGAATTCGTGGCTGCGGCTTTGGACTTTCCCGTTAAAAACGGCAGGCCCAACAAATCCAAAGGCGCATCATGCCAGTAAAATCACATCCAAACCTAGAGAAACTTGCACCACACGATTTGCTAAACAAATCGAGCATTGGAAAAAATTCTGACATCAAGGAGAAACTCATATGAAAATCTTGATCGCAACCGACATGGAAGGGATCACCGGCGTTACCACCTGGAATCAGGTCAACCCAAGTCATCCGGAGTATGCTCGTTTTCGCAAGTTGATGACCCAGGATGTCAACGCGGCCGTGCGCGGCGCCCATGATGCCGGGGCAGATGAAGTCATTGTGGCGGATGGCCACTGGAACGGGTCCAATATCCTGATCGAGGAGCTTGACCCGCGGGCACGCTTGAATTCCGGTTCCCCTTCGCCTTTTTCGATGATGCAGGGAATTGATGAGAGCATCGCTGGTGTTTTCTTCGTCGGGTATCATGCCCGCAACGGATCGCCGGAGGCAGTGCTCGACCATACCTGGTCGTCGAAGACGGTCGCCAATGTTTGGTTGAACGATATTTTGACGGGCGAGTATGGATTGAACGCGGCGGTAGCAGGACACTTTGGCGTGCCGGTGATCATGGTCTCCGGGGATCAAACCGCCTGTGCGCAAATGGCGGATTTGCTGGGCGATGTAGAGACTGCCGTAGTGAAACAAGCCTCCGGGCGGTTCGCGGCCGATTGCCTGGCTCCGCAGGTCACAGAAGAAATGATCTGCCTGAGCGCGAAGCGCGCGGTCGAACGCTTAGCCGAAGACGACGTACCGGATCCGTTCGTGCTGGAGATGCCGATCACTGTGACGATCGAATTCTTTTCATCCGATATGGCCGATCGGGCGACGCGCATTCCGTTTACAAAACGAGAGGGCACCTGTGTGTCATTCACTGCACAGGAAATGGCATCCGCCTATAACGGTTTTCGTGCGATGGTGATGCTGGCCTCGGGCTGAGAGGAGACCCTAAAGGTTTATTTGTCGGATCAAGAACAGAGTTAGAAAAGACCCTGATTGCTTCTCTGAAAAGATAACATGTGGAAAACCTTTAGGGTCTTAAGTGTGACATTCGGAAATTGAAGGTTGACTTCCATTTTCTGTCCACTATAATTGCAGCGTGAATTTGGTGTGATCAGAATTGGTTAGAAGGAGGTGGCTGCGAGAGATAAAGTTTGCGTTTCTGCCGAGATCGTCTGACCAAAATCCAAAGGAGAGAGAGAATGAAGTCCAATTTTAACGTTTTTCGTTTAATGGCGGTGGTTATCCTATTGAGTCTTTTATCCGCCGCTTGCGGAAGTCCCGCGCCGACGGCGACCCAGGCTCCCGCTGCTACGCAGGCTCCTGCCACGGAAGCGCCCACGCAAGCACCCGCTGCTACGGAAGCTCCGGCTGCTACCGAGGCGCCTGCCGCAGCGAACGAAGGGGAAGTGGACATTGTCGACTGGCCTGGTTATATCGAACGCGGCGCAAATGATCCCAACTATGACTGGGTGACCAGCTTCGAAAAAGAAACGGGCTGTAAAGTCAATGTGAAGGATGCAGCCACTTCTGATGAAATGGTGCAGTTGATGAATTCAGGTGGGTTCGACCTCGTGACTGCTTCAGGTGACGCGAGCCTGCGCCTGATCTATGGCGGCTCAGTGCAGGAAATTGATATCAGCAAAATCCCCTCTTATAAGAATGTCGATCCGCGTCTGCAGGCTGCGCCCTGGCATACCGTTGACAAGAATAGGGACGGTACGCCTGAGCACTATGGTGTCCCGTATCAATTTGGTCTCAATGTGTTGATGTACAATACGAATGTTTTCAAGGACGGAGCGCCCACCTCCTGGGATGTGGTATTCAAGGAGATGACCTTGCCCGATGGCAAATCGAACAAGGATCGCGTGCAGGGCTACGTGGGTCCGATCTATATCGCGGATGCCGCAGTGTACTTGAAGGCTCACAATCCTGAATTGGGAATCACCGACCCGTATGAATTGAATGAAGACCAATTCAATGCCGCGATTGCCCTGCTCAAGGAACAGCGCAAGATTGCGCCCAAGTATTGGGGAGATTTCACTACTCAGATTGAAGACTTCAAGAGCGAGGGTTTTGTGGCCGCCCCATCCTGGCCCTATCAGGTCAACCTTTTGCAGGCCGACAAACAACCCATTGCGAGCACAATCCCTTCTGAAGGCGCGACCGGCTGGGCGGACACGACCATGATGTCGTCCAAAGCCCCGCATCCCCAGTGCGCCTATTTGTGGCTCGAGCACTCGCTCGATCCGAAAGTTCAAGGCGACGTAGCTTCCTGGTTTGGCTCGAACCCGGCAGTGCCCGCCGGTTGTACCTCCAGCGAGTTGTTAGGTGCTGAAGGCTGCAAAACAAACGGTTTCGATGACTTCGACAAGATTTACTTCTGGAAGACGCCGATCGCCGATTGCGGCAACGGCAACTCTGATTGTGTGACATACGATCGCTGGGTAGAAGAATTCACTGCGATTGTGGGGCAATAGAATATGTTTCTGTGGGGGCAGGTACAAGGCCTGCCCCCAGGCAGGCGCAAGACCTGTCCCAGGCAGGCACAAGACCTGCCCCAGGCAGGCACAAGACCTGCCCCTACTACGATTGAGGCCAACCAATGAGCGAACCAGTAGCCGTTGAATTTAAGAATGTCAGCCGGGTGTTTTCTGTCCAGCAGGATCAGGCGGTGGGGTCGGTCAGAGCCGTTGATGACGTATCTTTACAAATTCGCGATAGAGAATTTTTCTCACTCCTGGGTCCTTCAGGTTCAGGCAAGACGACCTGCCTGCGATTGATCGCGGGTTTTGACCAGCCTACCTCGGGACAAATCCTTCTGGGCGGCCGGAATGTTTCAAATCTGCCCCCTTATGAACGGGATGTGAATACGGTCTTCCAGGACTACGCTTTGTTCCCGCATATGACGGTGGGCGAAAACATTGCCTACGGGTTGATGATCAAGAAAGTGCCGAAACTCGAGCGTGAAAAACGCATGGATGAGATGCTGGATCTGGTCCGCTTGCCCGGATTCGCCGGGCGCAAGCCCTCCCAATTATCTGGTGGGCAGCGCCAGCGCGTCGCCCTCGCCCGCGCTCTGATCAACCACCCCAAAGTGCTCCTGCTCGATGAGCCGCTCGGTGCCCTGGATTTGAAATTGCGCCAGCAAATGCAGGTGGAACTCAAGGCGATCCAGCGCCGGGTGGGGATTACATTTATTTTTGTAACCCATGATCAGGAGGAAGCACTCACAATGAGCGACCGCATTGCGGTCTTCAACCAGGGGAAGATCGAGCAAATGGGGACACCGGCAGAGATTTACGAACATCCCACTACTCCCTTCGTCGCAGGATTCGTCGGTGTATCGAACCTGGTCTCCGGAGAAATCGCCAAAAGGATCACTGGCTCAGAAGCGACGTTTTCCATCCGCCCTGAAAAAATCCATCTGGCTGCGGCGAACCAGAACGTTGAGAGCGATATGTTCTGTGCCGACGGTAAGGTGCGCGATGTGATCTACCTTGGACTCTACACCCGCTATCTGGTCGAGCTGGATGGCGGCGGCGATCTGGTGGTCGTCGAGCAAAACCTGAAGACCACCTCAATGGATGTGATGCGCGCCCAAAATCAGCGTGTTCGCCTGTTCTGGAAAAAAGAACATGTCCGTTACGTAGGAGGCTAAAGTGCTGCAACGCATTTCTACGTATTTATATTTACGTCCCAAACTGATCCTGTGGTTATTGCTGCTGCCGCCGTTGATCTGGTTCATCGTGGTGTATATCGGTGCGCTGCTGACAATGCTCATTAACAGTTTCTTTTCCCTGGATAGTTTCACCGGCCAGGTGTTGCATCAATTCACCTTGCGGACGTATGCAAAACTGCTCATCCCTACCAATCTACAGATCTTTTTCCGCACGACATTCATGGCCTTGGCGGTGACGGTTGCCTCGATCATCATCGCTTTTCCGCTCTCCTATTACATGGCCCGCTTTGCATCGCCGCGGATGAAGACGTTTTTATACCTGGCGATCACATTGCCGTTATGGTCCAGCTATGTGGTGCGCGTCTATTCCTGGAAACTCATCCTCGCACAGGAAGGGATCATCTCGTGGTTTACACGCCTGATCCATCTTGACGGCCTGCTGAACTGGTACTTGAGCTCAAAATTCCTGGGGGGTCCTTCTCTGTCAGTCTCCATTACGGGGGTATTCCTCGTCTTTCTTTATATCTGGCTGCCGTATATGATCCTGCCGATCCAAACGGCTCTCGAACGCGTGCCGAAATCCCTGATCGAAGCCTCCAGTGACTTGGGGGCGAAGCCCGCGCAAACATTTCGCAATGTCATTCTTCCTTTGGCGTTCCCAGGGGTCGTGGCCGGTTCGATTTTCACCTTCTCGCTGACGCTGGGTGATTTCATCGTGCCCTCCCTCTTTGGCAACTCCAGTTTCTTTATCGGGAAGGCAGTGCTCACCTATCAGGGCACCTCGGGCAATATCCCATTAGCGGCTGCGTTCACCATGGGCCCGATTGTCATTATGATCGTTTATTTATTGATCGCCCGTAGATTAGGAGCCTTAAATGCTCTTTAGAAAATCGATCCCAGGCACCAGCGACCAGGCCTCCTGGTTTCTAAAACTCGGTGCAGCGGGAGCGCTGCTCTTTCTGCATATTCCGTTGTGGTTGATCTTTCTGTATGCCTTCACAACCGATGAATCAGGATATACCTTTCCTCCGCCGGGACTGACCCTCAAATGGATACCGCGTGCCATCGCGAATCCCGAGATGCAGGCGGCGCTCCTCCTCACGCTCAAAGTTGCTGCGCTTGCGACAATCCTGGCGCTTATCCTGGGAACGCTTGCCGCCGCGGCGGTCTATCGGTTTAACTTTTTTGGCAAAGAGACAATTTCCTTTCTACTCGTCCTGCCTTTGGCATTACCCGGCATCGTGACGGGCATCGCCATCCGCTCTGCCATCAGCCTGATGGGAATTCCATTTTCATTTTGGACGATTGTGATCGGTCATGCCACGTTCTGCGTAGTCGTAGTCTATAACAATGTGCTGGCGCGCTTCCGCCGTTCAAGCGCTTCCATGATCGAAGCCTCCATGGATCTCGGCGCAAACTCATTCCAAACGTTCTGGCACGTGGTCTTCCCCAATATCGCCACTGCATTACTGGCAGGAGGCATCCTGGCGTTTTCGCTTTCGTTCGATGAAGTGATCGTCACCACGTTCACGGCTGGTTTGCAGCAAACTCTTCCCATTTGGATGTACAGCCAGATGTTGAGACCGCGCAATCGACCGATCACCAATGTCACTGCGATGTTGGTCGTTCTGCTGACCACATTACCCATCCTGATCGCACAACGGATCACCGCCCAAAGCTCCGATTGGGAAGGCGGGACGAAGTAAGGACTGTGGAGTCAGGCAGCTTGCTGCCCTGTGGTCTTTGGAGTCGGGCAGCTTGCTGCCCAATGGATGCTGCCAGACTCTGCAGAAGCAAGCTTCCGCACTCCATAATTCATCCTTCCAAAAGATTGACAGTACGGCTTAACCCATTACAATTGCGTCCAACTCTACAAAGGAGAATCTTATTGCAAGACTCGCACGAGTGTGAATGAAGAAATGCTTGTGCCCATTTTCTAAAGTTTGCCACGATTGATATCTGGCTTCCGCCGCCCTCCATCGAGTACTTGGTGAGGCGGCGGGACTGCTTAAGACAATTGCAGTCAACACAGTGGTTCGGAGCTGTTGTGTCTTGGCTGTTTTTGTTTGCAAGGTAAACAATTTAAACGCGAAGGAAACAAAGATCGCAAAGTGGTTTTGATAGATTTTCTCCTTCGTGGCATCAATGCCCTGTGTGTTGAACCAGGTGTTGTTGTTTTAGCATGAATGGCTTGGCCATTCATGCCAAAGATATTCTGGGCGATGTGCCTTCACAAGCGAAGCGGCCCTATGGACCAAAACGAAAGGATAAAATGACTGGTCAAAATTACTCTTATCTAAACCCGAAATGTGAATCGGGATCCCGCGCAGAGAAAGGCGGATGCGGTGTGTTTGCCCGTGAGCCAATCAGGAAAGGCGAACTCATATCCCTTTGGGGCGGCCGGATTGTGACCGCAGATGAATTAGACCCGAACATGCCAAACTTCACACAGCGTATTTTACAGGTCGAAGAAGGCTTGTATTTGGAGACCCCTGAAAGACTCGAACCTTCTGATTGCTTCAATCATTCCTGTGACCCCAACGTTGGCCTGTCAGGTCAAATCGGCGTGGTCGCCATGCGCGATATCGAACCCGGTGAAGAACTTAGTTTCGATTACGCAATGTGCGACTCGACGCCTTATGATGAGTTCGATTGTTGCTGCGGCTCTGAGAATTGCCGCGGCAGCGTCACCGGTTCAGATTGGATGCGTCCCGATTTATGGGAGAAATACGATGGCTACTTCATGCCCTATCTGGCAAGGCGAATTGAAGCGCTCAAAGCCAGGTCGCAGGTACTTGCCTGATCATACTGAAGCCGCCGGACGCGGCGCTGCTACTCAAGCAAGTAACACCGATGTAAACCAAACACGGATTGCAAAGACGAATGTAAAATCAGCGCAGTCCGTGTTTATGTTTACAGAGTGCCGCACGCATGTCTTACATGCGTAATTAAGCTTACAATGTGAATTTCAACTCGCGAAGGCATATGAAAAGTTTAGTTATCTCTCAGACAAGCGGCAAATCATTTGCCTTCAGAATTTTCATTGTCGCACTTGTCCTACGGCTGATCCCCGTTATCCTGGCGAGCGGATTAGGGATCGGGCTCGATGATATGTTTCAATATGACATGTTGGCGCGCAGTCTCGTTTCGGGCAATGGTTTTCGCTGGTACGCCCGGGAGGACTTAAATCAACTCGCCCCCTATGTACACTTCGACTTGTCCACCGTTAAAGAATATGATCCGGTCCGCGGCATTCCCACTTCCTTTCGTGCACCGTTCTACCCGGCATTTCTTGCGCTGGTCTACTTTTTTAGCGGGACAGGTTTCTCACGTTTTTTTGCGGCTCGCCTGGCTCAAGCCATTCTTTTCGGCGCGCCGCTCGCACCGTTGACGTATTGGGTGGCTCAGAGACTCTTTCCTCTTTCCTCCCTTATGCTCTCCTCGAAAGAGGAACGAGGAAAGAAGATCGAAAGAGCCGCGAGAATTTCCGCATGGATTGTCGCCTGTTACCCCATGCTTCTGGTGTATCCTCTCGGCCTCGGAACGGAAAACCCTTTTTTTGTTTTACTTCTCATTTCCATCTTCTTCCTTTTGTCTTCCATTGAAACCCCTACTACTCTCTACTTTTTACTCTCTGGCTTGTGCCTCGGTCTGACTGCCCTCACCCGTTCCGTCATTCTGCCCTTTGCGGGTCTGGCTCTTTTATGGGTATGGTTCGTCCTGAAACGGAAACAGGCAGCCATCTTGATCGCCTCAGCTTTTGTGTTGACGATTGCGCCCTGGGTCATCCGTAATTCTCTCCTGCACCACAAGCTGACAGGGATCGAGACTTCCCTGGGATATAACCTATATCTTGGTTATCATCCGCAGGGAAACGGCTCCTTTGTCTTTGGCCCTTCGCTTGATCTGCTGACGATTCTCGATGATGCGGAACGTGACAGAATTGGGACTGAGAAAGCCATCCAATTTATCAAAGCGCAGCCTGAACGATTTCTTCCGCTTGCGATCAACCGCCTCGGCTTTTTCTTCGGACTGGAAAAACGCGTGCTGATGTATTTTTATTCCAACAATCTCATTGGCTATATCCCGCTTCCCTGGCTGCTGGCGATCTCGGCGATATTGCTGCTACCCTTTGTGTTCATCTCCATCTCTGCCGCGTTTGGGTCGGCTTATCTGCGCTGGAAACCCGGGCATATTTTGTTAATCCTCTTATTCGTGGGCTATATCCTGCCCCACGTGCTCATCCTGGCTGAAGATCGCTTTCACCTCGCGCTGGTACCCTATATTGCCGTCCTTGCCGCGCAAGTGTGGGTGAATGGCTTTGGGCCTCTGCGTGTGCGCTGGTTTGAATCATGGAAAGGCAAGTTAATTGTGTCGCTGGCGATATTCGCGGCAATGCTGCTAACCGTCAATTGGGGCTTTGAATTGATCCGTGACGCGGATAAAATATCCCAGCTCCTGGGACCCAATGGAAATCAATCACATTTTCCATATTAACTTCGTCCTGAGCGGAGGGTAGTGTTGCGTAAAGCGTTTCGACTGCGCTCGCCCTCGTTCGCCTCAGGGTCGCTCCGCTCAACGCGAAAGGCATGATGAACTA
This sequence comes from Anaerolineales bacterium, assembly GCA_035298105.1. Classification (GTDB taxonomy): domain Bacteria; phylum Chloroflexota; class Anaerolineae; order Anaerolineales; family Villigracilaceae; genus Defluviilinea. The sequence goes on from DATGYJ010000496.1 coordinate 19,431, forward strand.
TCTCCTCGGCGAAAAACTACACTTTGACTGGAAAGTTGTCACGATCACCATTGTCAGCACATTGTTGCTCATGGTGGATTTCTATCACCAATTCACGCCCAGTATCTATTGGGATCGGGTGATTCTTTATCTGCTCGTCCCCCTGCTCATCATTATCCTCCTATTCCGGGAGAACCCTAAGGAGTTTGGTTTCTCACTCGGCGACTGGAAAGCCGGGCTGGTCATCACGGCGGTTGGCATTTTGTTCATGGCCCCCATCATTTATTATTTGGGGCGGGGCGACCCGTCGATGCAGAAGTATTACAAGCCCTATACCGCCGGTTTGCCGTGGACAACGTTCCTGGATCTCATCGGCTGGGAATTTCTCTTCCGTGGCTGGATTTTGTTTGGATATGCGCGCAAATTTGGGGCTGAGGCGTTGTGGCTGCAAGCGGTCCCATTTGCCATCGCCCATATCGGTAAACCCGAAGTCGAGACTCTCTCCACGATCTTCGGCGGCTTTGCCTTCGGCTGGATCGCCTATCGCACAAAGTCATTCCTCTGGCCCTTTTTGATCCACTGGTTTATCGCTACGTTCATTATCATCGTCGCGGCAGGACTGATCTAAGCAAGCCTTGCGAAGGTTTCATCAGTTCCTAAATCGAGAATCGGGCCAACCTTCGCAAGGCTAGGATATGTGGTGAGCCTGGCCCCGGATGGGCGAAAAGAGGCCAGAACTGCTCTTCGGGTCCGTTCGATGATTGAGGCCGCGGATGGGTCTGAGATGAGCGCAGCATCCCCGAGAGAGCACCAGGGGATCAGTACAGGATTAGTACAGGATTAGTACAGGATTGTTTTGGGAAGTACAGCGAACTTTGGGAGCGAATGCCCATTTTTCACCCGCCTAAGCATTCATGAAAGGAAAGAACTTTACAGAGTAGACGCCGCGATGATTTCAGAAGTTCCCCTCTTGAACCAAAACTGTGGTTTACTGAATAAGAATACAAGATGGACCAAAGATTTGCTCCTGGAATACGCCACGCCCTGAAGGGTGCACCCCTCCGGGGTGTGGCTGACTCCATAAATGACAATGACTACAATTCGCCCGGCGCGTGAAACGGAAGCTGCGCAAATCCGAGATCTGATCAACCTGGTCGGGATCAACCCGATGGGACTGGATTGGAAGCGCTTTGTGGTCGCGGTGGACGATCGCGATGAAATGATCGGTTGCGGCCAGCTGAAGCCTCACGGTCAGGAGGTCCTTGAACTGGCTTCGATTGCCGTTTACCCCGAGTATCGAGGCAAGGGGGTGGCGCGCCTCATCATTGAGGATCTCTTAAAGGAAAGTCCCCGCCCCCTATATCTGATGTGTGAATCTGGGCTTGGACCCCTTTACGAGAGATTTGGCTTTCAGGCAATCTCCTATGGGGAGATGCCCCGCTATTTTCAGCGCATTAGCAAATTGGCCGGGCTGGTCACGACACTTGCACATCGAGAAGAACGCCTACTTATCATGAAGTTGAAGTGACTATTCCCCACGCCGAAAGTAAGAAAGGTTTCGGGAATAACACCGGCACTCATACAAATGGCCCTTTGGGAATTCCCATGCTAGATACCCTTTCACGGCAAAACTGGAGCCGAGTGGCTAAAAGGATGGGCTAAACCAATTTCTAGCCACAGAGTTCACTGAGTTCAATGAGAAAAAACTCAGAGATCTCTGCGGTCTCTGTGGCTGGGCCCACGAGATTAGCCACTCCCCGCTGGAGAACCGTACAAATTAGGGCTCCAACTTTTGGTAAAATAACTCAAATGCAAACTTTGAAGTCTATTCTTTATCTTGCTTCGGGGATATTGTTCGGATTATTCCTCGCAGCCCTGATCTGGGTTGTTGCACGCAATCCCAGCGGTGAAGCAGTGCTCCTGCGCCCCGCACCGACTGAAAAGCCCCTGATTGTGTATATCACCGGCGCAGTCCCACGCCCGGGCGTGTATGCGCTTCCGAAAGACGCACGGGTCCAGGACGCGATCTCGGCTGCCGGGGGCTTTCTGGCAGAAGCAGAGAAATCGCAGATCAATCTGGCAGCTCTGCTGGAAGACGGTGAGAAACTGGATGTCCCGTATATTGAAGGCGGCTCACCCGTACTGGCCACGCCGGGCCCAACCATTGAAGCGGTCACCACGGAACTGATCAATATCAACACGGCCTCCATCGCTGAACTGGACACTCTTCCCGGCATCGGTCCCACGACAGCCCAAAAGGTCATAGATTATCGCGAACAAAACGGCCCCTTTGTCAACACCGAAGACATCATCAATGTCTCAGGGATTGGACCGGGCACGTACGAGCGCATCAAGGATTTGATCACCGTCGGACCTTAAACAAACAGCAGACCTGACAGGTCTTAAGCAAGACTCCTTATTCTTTTCTACTTTCCCAGGTAGACCACTTCCGTTTCTCTCCGCCAAGCAATTCATCTGATTCTTTTGGTCCCCACGAGCCGGGCTCATAAAACGCCAGCGGCTGTTTTTGCGCCTCCCACACTTGAAGAATCGGATCGATCAACCCCCAGGCGGTTTCCACTTCGTCAGCCCGAGTGAACAAGGAAGCATCACCGGTCAGAACATCGAGCAGGAGTCGTTCGTAAGCTTCGGGGATGGCTGTCTTTCCGAAGGAGTCCGCGTAATGGAACTCCATATCCACAGAACGCATCTTCGAACCCGTATCAGGCACCTTCGCCTCGAATCGCAGGTGCATGCCTTCATCGGGCTGCAAATAGAGGACCAGCATGTTGGGTGTCAAATGATTGTTCTCTGAACCGGGGAAGAGCAGATGCGGGGGTTCTTTGAATTCAATGATAATCTGCGATAATTTTTCTTTCAGGCATTTTCCAGAGCGCAAATAAAAGGGGACTCCCTGCCAGCGCCAATTGTCAATTTGGAGGCGGACTGCTGCAAAGGTGGGAATGGTCGATTGTGGATCGACCCCTTCTTCCTCACGATAACCCTTATATTGAGCGCGGACGGTTTTCAGCGGAACTTCCTCTGGTCTCATCGGACGGATGGCGCTCAACACCTTAACCTTTTCGTTGCGAAGCGCAGTGGCATCGAAGGAGGCTGGTGGCTCCATTGCCACCAGGGAGGTGAGCTGAAGTAAATGATTCTGGAACATATCGCGCAATACCCCCACTTGATCGTAAAAGCGCGCGCGGTGTTCCACACCCACTTGTTCGGCGACGGTAATTTCTACATGGTCAATATAGTTTCGATTCCATAGAGGCTCAAAGATGGTATTGGCAAAGCGTGAGACCAAAATATTCTGCACGGTCTCTTTGCCAAGATAGTGGTCAATGCGATAGATTTGGGGCTCATGCAATGCCTTATGGATCTGTTCGTTCAAGCTACGCGCAGATTCCAGGTCTGTACCGAACGGCTTTTCAATCACGACCCTCCGCCAGCCCCCGTTCTCGGCCAGTTGGCCCGTCAGACCCAGCAGGTCAACAATATTGGGGAAGACTCCAGGCGGCGTGGCCATGTAATAAATTCGGTTGCCTGAGTTGCTCTCCCAGCTTTTGAGAAAATTTCCCAGCTTTTTGAAATCGGCCAGATCAGTGTAACGTCCCTGCTGATAAGCAAGGTTTGAGGCGAAGTTACTCCACTCCTCCTCAGTGTATTTGAACGAAGCAAATTCTTTCATCCCCTCTTGAAGATGCGTCCGGAACTGCTCATCGGTAAATGCCGTGTTGCCATATCCGACAATACGGAATTGTTTCGGCATTCTTTCCTTGCGATAGAGATTAAACAACGATGGCACCAGCTTGCGCTGGGTCAAATCGCCTGAGGCGCCAAAAATCACGATTGAGACGGGTAAATTATTGTTCATAAAACCTGCTCCTACCGCGTCGCCGTCTCGAAGAGCCGAAGGTGGACGGCGGCGAGAGTCATAATGGAAGTTGCCTATTCTTTTTTGACTGCATGACCGCCAAATTGATTGCGCAAGGCGGCCAACATGCGCGCTGTGAAATTCTCTTCATCCCGGCTGGCAAAACGCGTCTGCAGAGCCAGGGTAATCACTGGGGCAGGTACATCCAGGTCAATCGATTCAAATACCGTCCACCTGCCCTCACCCGAATCGGCCACCCAGGGCTTGATATCGGTCAAGGTTGCGTCCTCATCCAGCGCACGTGCGGCCAGGTCCAAAAGCCAGGAGCGCACCACACTTCCATACTGCCAGATATGAGAGATCTGCGCGAGATCCATCTCAAATTCCTTCCTCGCCTTCAGAATACTAAACCCTTCAGCAAAGGCCTGCATCATGCCATATTCAATCCCATTATGGATCATTTTGACATAATGCCCCGCGCCATGTGGACCGACGCGTCCCCAACCCTTATCTGCCCCGGGAGCTAACGTCTCGAAAACAGGGCGAACCTTTTCCACAATCTCAGGCTTGCCGCCGATCATCAGACTGTAACCTTCCGTGAGTCCCCAGATGCCGCCGCTGGTCCCGCTGTCGACGAATTCGATCCCTTTGGCTTCCAGAAGCTCAGCATGACGAATTGAATCCTTGTAATTGGAGTTCCCACCATCAATCACGATATCGCCTTTTTCCAGAAGAGTGGATAAATGCTCGATCGTTTCATCGGTCACTTTACCTGCCGGGACCATGAGCCAGAGAATACGCGGGGTCTTAAGTTTGCTTACAATCTCTTCAAGGGAATGAGCGCCCTCTGCACCCAACTTGATGGCTTCTTCCACAGTGGCCGCCGTCCGGGCATAGCCGATCACCCGGTGTCCGCCGCGTGCCAGGCGTGTGGCCATATTCAGTCCCATCTTTCCCAAACCGATCATTGCTAAATCCATAAATGCCTCCTAGGAATAAAATGACTAAAATGCGCTTGCGATTCGACGAACACTCAGCCTCCGCTCACACCGTCCCGGTGTTCTTACGGGAGCGCGATATGCCTCTTAATTCCTGTGGCAACTTGCTCGCCGCGGCTTCATCCACTAACCAGATCAATCTGCCATCTTGCGGATCGATCCGCTGGGCAGGATATAGCTCCGGATTATATCTGTTGCTCAGCACTTCTGCTAATGTCCCGGCTTTCTTCTCACCTGTTGCCATAAAAGCGATCAGGCGGGCGCTATTGAAAACCAGCGGTGTGAGCGTCACACGGTTCGCTGGGCGATCCTGGTAGTGTGCGGTGACGGGCAGCGCCGGCTCAGATACATCTACCGGCGAGCCAGGGAATAGCGAAGCCGTATGCCCATCTTCACCCATGCCCAGATAGAGGAGATCGAAGCGCGGCCATTGAAGCGGAGCAGAAGCAAATTCCTTTAAAGTGGAGGAATAGTCACTTGCAGCCTCTGCGGGTCCCAATTCCCCTTTCAGGCGATGGATGTTTGCGTCAGGGATTGGAATATGATTCAATAGTATATCCCGCGCCTGGCCGTAACTGCTACCCGGATCCTCGGGCGGAACACAACGCTCATCGCCCCAGAAGATATGGACCATGCTCCAATCGACTTTCGCTCGCTCATTTGTAGCAAGCAACTGAAACAAACGAGTTGGAGTATTACCGCCATTGAGTGCGACCAGAAAGCGATCTCGTTCGGCAATCGATTGTGCAGCTTGCTCGATAAAGAGCTTTGCGGCTGCCCGGCTTAATTCTTCTACATCCTTGAAGATGCGAATCTCTGGTTTCATACTTGTCGAAGACTGTCGCTTGCGACGTGCGACAGCGTGGATGCCATATGGGTTTTCAAGACATTGTGGGCAGATTGAGTGATCGCCTGGAGCATATGTTGGCGGTCTCTAGTATTCTCCGCGCTGATCAAATCGCCAAACGTAATCCGCGGGGTCAAGCCAAATAATTCCCGGCCTGCGATCATTTGCCGGATCATTTGGTACATAAAAGCCAGGCGCTGGCGGTCAGGTCTGGTCCTGCGGAAGCGTGTGATGGGGTTGCGCATGGCCCTCTTTGAAATCACCCCACTGGCTATCGTTGTCAACACCTGGGTCTGCGGCACTTGTTTCAGAAATATCTCGAGGCTGCGCGACCAGTGACTAAATTCGGCATCGGGATAAGGCATGAAATCAGGATCGGGCTCAATTTCGCCGCGTGGGAAGATCAAGATCGCGCCATTGTTCTTCAAGTGCCGGATCACCTCGCGGACAACCTGCATCCGCCCGATGGAGTCGGTCGGATCAGGTGCAAAAACGGCGTTTTTGTTGATGTTAGGCAGGTTTTTGAAGAACGGAATCTCACCGATGATGATCTTATAGTCGCGCCGTGGTACGTGAGCAGAAATGACCACCGAATCAATCGAAGCCGGATGATTCGATGCGATCACAAGCGGTCCTGTCGGTGGGATATTTTCAACGCCCCGGGCCGAGTGCCCTTTCACAAATCTCGGAAGCAGCCAGCGCGCCCCTCCGGGGATCCCTTCCTTCGCGACCACGCAATCCAATTCTGAGGCAAGTTCCGCGAACCCTCGAATTGCCTTGCCGGTCAGGGAGGCAATGATCTTCTTAATTATGGGAGTCGGAGGGAGTGCGAGTGCTTTTGTAATTTCGTACACCAGGTTTTCGGTCAAGAGGTCCGTGAGCGCAATGTGTTCATCCATGCCAACATCTCTCTAATTTTGAACTTGTTTTCCTTTTTGGAATAGGAACCAGGCAGAGATCCTTTCACGCTGGTCGTACCCATCCTGGCGCGAGAGGAGAGTCAAGCGGGACGCGAGCAGGCTAATCTCAGCCTGCGTAAGCCCGGGCCGTGTGTCAGGCGTCTCGGATTTGAGGAATCCATACATCAGCCAGAATCCATTGGGAGCAAGGATTCGGTCCAGTTGTTCCAAATATTTCGTTTTTCCTGGGTGTGGAATGGTGTGAAAACAGCCAAGATCGAAGGCGAAGTCAAAGGGCCCATCAATTCCCTCTAATTTTGTGGCGTCCCGGACGGATAACTCTGCCCGAACGCCAGCCTGAGCAAGTTTCTGTTTGGCGAGTTTGATCGCACGCGGGGCAAAATCCACCCCGGTTACCCTCCAACCGGCCCTGGCAAGGGTAATCACATTGGTGCCTGTGCCACATCCAATGTCGATGACGCGGCCGGGCTTGTGTTTTTGCAGGAATTCAAGTAGTTCGGGTGGACTGACGCCTGTGTCCCAGGGCGGCTGACCAAAATACCAGTAATGAAAAAGGAGACGGCGAAACAGGTTTTGCACTTTTTATTCAAGTCTGATCGCAAATGTAATTTCGAGAAAGTGAAGGTTCTCACTTTGACAATTCAATTGAGTTCTTTTACAATCACGCAGCTAGATTTACAAAGTACCGCACGCAGGTCTCACATATGCCACTAAACGGGAAGTTTGGTTTGCGCCTGTAAATTCTTCCGAACGTTTAGCAATTTATGAGATAAGCGGTAAAACAAAATATAACCATGATAGGAAGGGCTCATTCATGAAAGAGTATACCACTGAGTTTCTGCGCAACATTGCACTGGTCTCGCACGGTGGCGCGGGGAAGACGATGTTGGCAGAGGCGTTTCTGCATACTACGGGAGCAACAACCCGCCTGGGCAAGGTCGAGGACGGGACAACGGTTTCTGACTATGATGAAGAGGAGATCCGTCGAAAGATTTCAATCTATTCAAGCGTAATCCCCATTGAGCATCGCGATCACAAAATAAATATTATCGACGCGCCGGGTTACAACGATTTCGTAGGCGAGGCAATCTCTGCACTTAGTGTTGCCGATGGTGCGATCATTTTAGTAGATGCGGTTGCGGGTGTGGAAGTTGGCACAGAGCTGGCGTGGCGCTATGCGGATGAATTCAAACTGCCGCGCTTTTTCCTAATTAACAAGATGGATCGCGATAACGCCGACTTTGAAAAGACCTATGCCGCCCTGGAAGAGTTTGTGCGCGGGCATGGAAAGCGCACCCTCAAAGTAAATCTGCCAATAGGTGAGAAACAAAATTTCAAGGGTGTCGTGGATATCATCGGCATGCAAGGCTATATAGGAGATGGCAAGACAACGGCAGAAATTTCTGCCGATCTCAAAGAAGTCGCCGAAAAGGAGCACTTCACGCTCGTGGAAGCTGCAGCCGAGGGGGAAGATGAACTAATGGAAAAATATCTCGAGAACGGTTCCTTATCAGACGAGGAAATCGTACGCGGCTTAAAGGACGTTGTCTATTCCGGAGAGTTTATCCCTGTCTTCTGTGCAGCGGGCGGACGCGAGCTGGGTGTAATTACACTGCTCAACCACATTATTGACCTGCTGCCTTCCCCATTGAACGCAACGAAGCGCGTGGCGCAGGGCAAGGATGGTGAAGAGAGCCTCAAGCCTGCGGATACAGAACCCCTGGCTGCTTATATATGGAAGACCACGGCCGACCCGTTCGTGGGAAAGGTGACATATTTTCGTGTGTTCTCTGGCTCCCTCCAGGCAGATTCCCACGTCTGGAACCAGGGCAAAGGCGTTGATGAGCGCATGTCTGGCTTGCATTTCCAGCGCGGGAAGGAACAGATCGCCACAAAAGTCGTCCATGCGGGTGATATTGCCTCCGTCTCAAAATTAAGTGCCACTGCAACCGGTGATACGCTCTGCGATAAGAATCATCCGCTGACGATTGAAAAGCCAAAATTCCCGGCGGCATTATATCGTGTGGCAATTGCTCCGAAGACGCAAGCCGATGCGGCCAAGATCTCCCCCACCCTCACGCGTCTCTGTGAGGAGGACATGACGCTCACATGGCAGAATGACCCCATCACCCATGAGACGGTTCTGCAAGGCATGGGTGACCAGCACATCGATGTAGCCATTCATCGGGCGCAGGTGAAATTCCAGGTGGGACTCCTGACACATGAGCCAAGGATCCCCTATCGTGAAGGCATCACCCGCAAAGCCAGCGCCCAATATCGCCATAAGAAGCAATCAGGGGGCGCGGGCCAATTTGGTGAGGTTCATCTGCGCATCGAGCCATATCACGAAGGTGATTTTGAATTTACCGATGAACTCGTTGGCATGAATCTCTCAAAGTCATACCTGCCTCCTATTGAAAAGGGAATCAAAGCCACCATGGAGCGCGGCGCCTTCGCAGGTTACCCAATGAACAATGTGAAAGTGATTGTTTACGATGGCAAAGAACATGAAGTGGACTCAAAGCCAGTTGCCTTCGAAATCGCAGGTCGTGAAGCGTTCAAACTGGCTGTGCAAAGCGCGGGGCCTGTCTTGTTTGAACCCATCATGGAAGTACGCGTGACAGTCCCTGATTCAAATATGGGCGATGTGATGAGCGATCTCAATACTCGTCGTGGACGCGTCCAGGGGACGGAGACCGAGCACGGCTATACCACGATCATTGCGCATGTCCCCATGGCAGAGATGACCCACTACACCACACAGCTTCGTTCCATCACTGGCGGGCGCGGCTACTTTACGATGGATCTGCATCACTATGATGTCGTCCCTACCAATATCGCGACCCCGATCATCGAAGCGCACAAGAAGGAAATGGAAGCGAAGAAGGAAGAGTAGTTGTCAGTCAGAATTGAGAAGTAAGAAGTAAAAAGAAGATGGTCGCAAGACTGTCTTCTTTTTTATAGCTGCATGCTTGTTTACTCTTCCACTGTATTACAATATCCGCATGCCTACCGTCCGCTTTCCGGCCGTGATGAAGTATTACGTAGATAATCAGGCTGAGTTTTCGGTACCTGCCGCCACGGTTCATGAACTCATTGAAAGGGTTGTCGAACAATATCCCTCTGTCAAATTCCATCTGGTGGATGCAGACGGCAACCTGCGCAGGCATTTTAATGTTTTCGTGAACGGCACGCATATCCGTGATCTAAATGGGCTGGATACGCCCTTGAAAGACGATGACAAGGTCATTTTGATGGCCTCGGCGGCAGGGGGCTAATCTATACCTTATTCTTATCTTGACAATCCAGGTAAGAACAGTAAAATAGCCGTCATCTTATAGTTAACCTATGAAAACTTGTAACCATTGCTTGTGTCAAAGGCGGGGCTCGTAACCACCGCCTGAGAGATATACCCGCAGTCAACAGCTCCCCATTCGGGGATGGTATCAGAACGGTGGACGACTCCCGCGTGCTTTTCTTGCGAGGCGTTTGTTCGCCGTTCTTTTATTTCAGCTGTTGGCTGCTTTACTTTTTAAGGGCTCATGAACCTACTCGACTATAAAGTTTACCAATCGGATTTGGATTCAGCCGCGGATCTAACTGCCCACGTGGGCAACACTCCCCTGCTCCGGCTGCGACGGCTCAGCCGAAAATTGTCTCCGCACGTCAAAGTCTTTGCCAAAGCGGAATGGTTCAACCCAGGCGGCTCGGTCAAGGACCGGCCTGCGCTGAATATTATCCATACTGCGCTGGCAAATGGGGATCTGGGAAACGGCAAACGCCTGCTGGATTCGACTTCCGGGAACATGGGAATTTCGTACGCTACCTTTGGGGCGGTGCTTGGAATTCCCGTCACGCTCGCCGTTCCGGCCAGCGCCAGCCCTGAACGCTTTGCCATCCTGCGGGTGTTAGGCGCTGAATTGATCTTGACCGATCCAACCGAAGGTTCAGACGGCGCCATTCTCATGGCTCGCCAGTTGGCTGCAGAAAAGCCTGAGCTGTATTGGTATGCAAATCAATATAACAATGAAGCCAATTGGCAGGCCCATTACAAGTCCACGGGACCTGAAATCCTTTGCCAGACCAATGAACGCGTGACGCACTTTGTCGCAGGTCTCGGCACCTCAGGGACCTTGATCGGGACAGGCAGATATTTACGAGAGCAGGTGCGCGGCGTAAAGATCATTGCCTTCCAACCGGATGCTGCCTTCCATGGGCTGGAAGGGCTCAAGCATATGCCAACCGCAATCAAGCCCGGGATCTATGATCCAGCGTTTGCCGATGAGACACGTGAGGTCAGAACAGAAGATGCCCACGAAATGGTCCTACGCCTGGCGCGTGAAGAAGGCCTGTTCGTAGGGATCTCGTCAGGTGCAGCCGCTCTGGCCGCAATTCGTGTGGCAGAAGAGCTGGATCAAGGCGTCGTGGTCACGGTCTTCCCGGATGCGGGCTATAAATATCTAAGCGACAAATCACTGTGGGAGGCGAAGTGATCTTAGCCATCTCGCAGGAGTTGCTTAACCAAATCCATTTGCATGGAGAGCAGGCCTACCCTGAAGAAGGTGCAGGTTTTCTGATCGGTAGTGATGGCAAGGTGGAGAACATTTTGCCCTTGCCAAACGCACGGGAAGATGCCGCCCGTCACAATCGCTTCCTGATCACGCCGGAAGATTATCTCAAAGCTGAATTAACCGCAGACAAGCTCGGGCTGAGTCTGATCGGCGTTTTCCATTCGCATCCCGATCATCCGAATCGTCCCTCTGAATATGACCGCGATTGGGCCCAGCCTTTCTTTTCTTACATTATTACCACAGTAAATGAAGGCAAGGCAATCGAAAGCCGCTCGTGGAGATTACTGGAAGATCGTTCGAAGTTCGAAGAAGAAGGAATAAAAGTAAACTAACTTTGGAGTCAGCCACGCCCTTTGGGCAATCCTGCACTCCAAAAGGAAAATGATATGAGCTCTCAAACTCTTCAAAAAGTAGATCATTCACTGTTAAAAGCGCATCAAATCACCATCATTTTGCTGAATGTCCTGGCGTTTATCCTGAACCTGCCTGTGCTCGCGGCGTTCGTCGCCTTGATGATGGGGGTTGGCGCTGCCTTAAAAACACCCGGGTTTGGGTTTGTATACAAAAGCTTTCTCAAGCCGCGCGGTTGGATGAAACCCGATGTCTTGGATGACAACTCTGAACCGCATCGTTTCTCTCAAATTCTTGGTTTCGTGTTCATGACGGCGGGCTCGCTTGCGTTGTTTCTGGGTGCAGCCATCCTGGGCTGGAGTCTGGTCTGGCTTGTCGTGGCGCTCGCTGCCTTGAACGCCTTCGGCGGGTTCTGTGTTGGTTGCGCCATATATTACTGGTTGAGCCGTTTCAATTTACCCGGCTTCAACAAGCAGCCACCCTCAGGTACGTTCCCTGGCATGAAACCAAGAGTAGGAGCCAGCCAATGAACGCGGAAACGACGTCCCTCGTGTTGCGTTTTGGGCTGGCAGTTAGTATCATTGCCCTGGGCGCCTTCGTCTACTGGTTGATCAACCAGCACTTGCTGGTGCGAGCACGGAATAACGTTTTTACATTGTTCCGTAAACTGCCGGACAAACCCGTGCTGGTCTACTTCACGACACCCGACTGTGCACCCTGCAAGACGGTCCAGCGTCCTGCCATTGATCGAGTATCGAATATACTTGGCGAGAAATTGCAGGTGATTGAGATTGATGCCACCCAGCGTCCCGATCTGGCCAAGACCTGGGGCGTGATGAGCGTCCCGACAACCTTCGTGATCGATGAGCGCGGCGAAGCACGCTATGTTAACAACGGCGTTGCCCGCGCCGAAAAATTGTTGGAACAAATACAGACTCTGTAAATAACCAGACCTGACATGTCTCATGCATGGACAAAGATCATCATCGACCAACTCCTCTCGGAGACACGTCAGATCTTCATCAAATAATTAGGAGAGAATTTATATGCCCGTTTTACGAATCCCTACGCCGTTGCGCGCTTACACCAATGGACAAAGTGATATCACCGTCAACGGTGCAAAGATTTCCGATGCACTCACCGATCTGACGGCACAATATCCCGCCCTCAGGCCGCATCTCTTCAATGAAGGCGGTGAGCTGCGCCCGTTTGTCAATCTATTTGTGGGTGAAAACAACATCAAAGATTTACAGGGAATCAATACACCCATCACTGATGGCGAAAAGATCATGTTGATCCCATCCATTGCCGGAGGATGTCGTTGCGAACCTTCTGGAAGCAATCTTCCCCTTGTGTTGAGAGGTTAATATGTCACTTCCTGAACTTTCACGTGATGAAATCCTGCGTTATTCACGCCATCTATTAATTCCTGAAGTCGGGTTGGAGGGTCAGCGTAAGCTTAAGAACTCATCTGCTCTGATCATTGGCACAGGCGGACTAGGTTCGCCGGTGGCACTCTATTTAGCCGCGGCCGGCGTGGGCCGCCTGGGATTGGTAGATTACGATGTCGTGGATTCATCCAATCTGCAGCGCCAGGTGATCCATGGCACTTCTACCGTTGGCAAATTGAAGGTGGAAAGTGCCCGCGCTAAATTGTTGGATCTAAATCCCGAAATTCAAGTGGATGTTTACAACGAGCCGTATACTTCTGAAAACGCCCTGCGGATCGCGCAGGACTACGACATTATCCTCGACGGCACCGATAACTTCCCGACGCGTTACCTCACTAATGATGTGGCGGTCTTGCTTGGCAAGCCGAACGTCTATGCTTCTATCTATCGCTTTGACGGACAGGTGAGCGTGTTCTACGCCAAAGAGGGGCCCTGTTATCGCTGCCTCTTCCCCGAGCCGCCGCCGCCCGGGCTTGTCCCTTCGTGTGCAGAGGGCGGTGTATTGGGCGTGCTGCCCGGCACCGTTGGAACGCTCCAAGCCACTGAGGCATTGAAGGTTCTGCTGGGCATTGGCGAACCGTTGATCGGAAAACTCCTGCTCTACAACGCCCTGGACATGTCCTTTGATTTTGTGAAGTTGAAGAAGAACCCCAACTGCCGCGTCTGCGGACCGAACGCCGATATTAAGGAATTGATCGACTACGAAGAGTTTTGCGGCGTGCCGAGTCACGACCATGAGGAGGGTTCGGCCGGTGCGAATTGGGATATCACTGCCCCGGAACTGGCCGAACGGATGAAGACCAATCATCTTAAGCTGGTCGACGTGCGTGAGCCGCATGAGCTGGAAATTTCCCGCCTGCCGGAAGCTACCAATATCCCACTGGGACAATTGGCGGCGCGGCTCTCTGAACTGGATAGCGCCGAAGATATGGTGCTCTTCTGCAAGAGCGGATCGCGTTCTACCCGTGCGCTCGAGTTGCTGGCTAGTGCCGGCTTCAAGAAGGTCAAGAACCTGAAAGGCGGCATCAACGCCTGGGCGAGAGAAGTGGATCAAAGTCTGCCGATTTATTAAGCTCGCGCTTATCATCCCCGACAGGGAGACCGAAGGGGCAAAAGGTGCCCTGCGGAGTGACCGTCGGGAACGAAGACGAAGCGCATAATGTAAGGCAAGAAGAAAGATGAAAGAACAACTCCCGTCGAGGTTTCGGCGGGAGTTGTTTGCTCGATTATATGTTGACAAAATTCTGAGGAAAAACTGCTATGCCAGGGAACTCTCTCACTATTTCTTTGTCAAGAGTGACCAGCGTTAAGTTCATTTCCTTTGCCAGGGCAACGTATTCACAATCATACGCTGTGCATTTGCTCGTGCTGACAAGTTCAAGAACGAGGTTCGACGAAATGAACCTTTCGTGCTCCATCATCAAACCATGCGCTTCATCCATGATTTGAGTCGCTTTATCCAGAGTCATCAAGCTGTGGCGAAGATAGCCGGTGATCAGGCTCCGCATTTCGCTCTGCCACAATAGTGGAGCATACCAATCCGGGTCTTTTTCAAAGATCCGAGTCGCCAATGTCGATTGGTCGCTTTGAACAAACAGAGCACCGACTAAATTTGCGTCCACGATGATCATTCTCGTCCCTCTTTTTTCCAGCGGTCAATTTCCTCATTCGTTATCGTGTAATTGGCTGTGAGTTCCCTGACCTTACGGGCACGTTCAAGGATTTCTTGGACATCTATCGGAGTCCGCTTTTGAACGGCGTGCTCAAAGATGGAGATAATCTCACTATTCACACTACGCCGATTTGCCTTGGCTTGCATTTTTATTTTTTCATAAATGTCTTCCGGAATATTTTTGATCGTTACAGTAACCATATTCACCTCTTGGTTCCATTTTGGAACCATTATGAAACATGTTGACTGCTCTGTCAAGGCAATCCTCATTCGTTCTAGCTTCGTTGTAGCTTCGTAGTACCTTCGTTAAGGAAAAAACTGCCTGCTTTCGCTAAAAAAACTCCAATCTCTAACCCTGGCTGCTTGTCTTCCATGTACTGCTCGCTATTCTCTAATCTCTACCAACCCACTCCGCATATTTAGAGCGGTATCCCGGTGGGATTGTGCAGCACCTACCGGAGCCTGACCCGCCGAAAAAGACGGTAAAATAAAATTATCCAAAATAAAGGAGAGAGAATGACAGGTTTACCCGTTTCGCAGGAAAAACGAGTCTTCGATAGCATTCTGGGTGCCATTGGAAATACTCCGCTCGTCAAGCTGGGTCGCATTGGGCGGGATTTACCCGTCCCGCTCTATGCCAAACTGGAGTTCATGAATCCGGGCGGTTCGGTGAAAGACCGGGTGGGGGCGTTCATTATCGAGCAGGCTGAGAAGCGTGGCGAGTTGAAACCGGGCGGGACGGTCGTCGAGGCGACCAGCGGCAATACAGGTGTGGGGCTGGCGATTGCCGCCGCGCTCAAGGGCTATAAAACCATATTTGTTATGCCTGACAAAATGAGCAATGAAAAGATTTTATCTTTACGCGCTTATGGGGCGAAGGTCGTTATCACGCCTACTGAGGTTGGGCCGGAGGATCCACGTTCGTATTATGAAGTGGCAAAGCGCTTCGCACGCGAGACCCACAACGCCATCCTGGCAAATCAATATCACAACCCCGACAATCCGCGGACGCACGAATTGACGACCGGTCCCGAGTTGTGGGAACAGACGGGAGGGCGTCTGACCGACGTCATCATCGGTATGGGAACAGGCGGGACAATTTCAGGGGTCGGTCATTATTTGAAGAATATGAATCCAAGCATCAAGATCGTGGGCGTAGATATCGAGGGCTCTATTCTGACCGAGATCTGGCAGAATAAAGGGAAAATCCCGGAAGGCGCTTATCCCAAGACTTATAAGGTGGAAGGGATTGGTGAGGACTTCCTGCCGTCGACCACGGATATTTCGGTAGTTGATTGGATCGAGCGCGCCGGGGATCGTGAGTCGTTCTTATGGGCCCGCCAACTGGTGCGTCAGGAAGGAATTTTCGCGGGTGGTTCCTCCGGTTCTGCATTAGCTGGCGCAATGAAGTATTGTCGAAAATTAAGCCGGGACCGTTTGCCTGTGGTGATATTTCCCGATTCAGGTTCACGCTATCTTTCGAAATTCTACGATGATAAGTGGATGCGTGAGTTCGGCTTCCTCACAACGGAATTCGGAGAAACCTCACTGGGCGATTTGCTGAGGGCCAAACCAAACAAGGCACTCCACGTGGCGACCTTGGGCGATTCGATCCGCAAGGTGGTGACGGTCATGCATCAGAACGGGATCTCACAGGTTCCGGTGGTTGGCTCAAGCGGCGAACTGGTCGGCATGCTGGAAGAAGTAGACCTGCTTAATCATATGCTGGACAAACATGACCACAGCCATGAGGAGTCGATTGATTCGCTTGTCCAGAATGCCGGGGCGGTGTTCCCGCCTGATACATCGATCGAGGAAACGATGCCCTCCCTCACTGCAGGCTATGCCTTGATCGTTGTCGAGAACAGCAGACCGGTGGGGATTCTGACCAAGATCGATGTACTGGATTACGTCGCGGGTAAAATATAAATCCATACCCTTCACGGTCACAGACCTGCCCTGAGAGCGGTGCCAGGGCAGGTGTGTGACCCGGGGGCATTATATTTTCATCACAGAGGCAAACCTCCATGCAACTCCAATACAACGAACTAGAGAATGGAATCCGTTTGATCAAACTCAAAGGAGCATTAGATATCAAAGGAACCGACGCGGTAGAAGTCGAATTTGTGCATCATTGCATGGGAGAGAACGTCCGCGTGCTGGTTGACTTATCCAGAGTGAATTACATCTCTTCCATCGGGATCCCTATGCTGATCAATTCAGCCAAATCGGTTGCCCTGCACGGCGGAAAGCTGGTACTACTCAACCCGCAACGAGCCGTCGAAGATATCCTGGAATTGGCGGGCATTCCATTGATCGTCCCAATTTATGAGGACTCGGATAAGGCGATTATGGAATTGCAGAGAGCTGGACGCAGGTAAGCCACGTGTATTTCAACAGGAAAGTATCAAAAGACTTCGGGCGCATACCCGAAGTCTTTTTGAGCAACGTCCTGAAGGTTCCTCGAAAATCTTTGTCGAGCTACTGAGACCTTCAGAGCTTTTTGGGTCAACTCCTTACTTCTTCAATGAAATTCCGAGGTGATTCGCTACCGCTCTTTCTCGCCCCGGGGTGTTTTCATCAACCGGAGTGTTTAGAACACGCGGACGCCGGTCGACTCCTTCGATCACCATCGTAGAGGACCCGCCCCCATCGAAACTGAGAGCCGTATACGTGCCGTAAGAGATCAACATATCTGCCAACTGACTGAAGCTCACCCCCTCACTGGCCTCACGACCGTCCACGACAATCAAATACAGCCAGCGACCATTTTGATTTACCCCAAGAGCCGTGCGCGGCTGCAGTTGTTGGGTATCCAGGCCTGGAGCCTTTTTTCCTTTAACAACCAGCATGCGCTCCCCGGAAATGGCATTATAGATTTTCCCCTTGGGAGTATCGAACGTGATCTCGTTATTCTGATTGATATAGAGAACAGGACGATCTGCTTGTTTTTCGGAATACACCCGGCCGCGTGAAGCGGCATAGCCTACTGGCTTGACAGGATCACCACTAGCGCAAAAACTCTGCGGCGGGTAATTCGATGGGTCCAAATAAGAATATTCATCGCCATTGATGGCAATCTGCATATCATTATCATCCAGGAATTGTGAGGTTGTACGTGTGCACAATTGTGGAATGGTATCTCGCAGCGGAGGGGTGACCAGAAAGCGCAGCGCCTCAGCTGACTTTATGTCAATTTCCAGAACATGCGATGTTATCAAGCGCGGGCTGGTACGCGTGGTTTTATAGTAACTTACTCCCGGAAACACGTTTTGTGTAACGGAATTCGGCGTCTTACCTGCCTGGGTGAGATAGCTGCTGGGCGCCCAGGCGACCCACCCATCGACCCGGCGAAGCCGTATCCAGGTTTGATCTGAGCTGGCATTGAGCGCTTCTAACACTTCATCTTTGTTCAGAAAGCCCACCGCGTTGAAGTTTGTTCCTGGTCCCTCCCGTCCGCTGATTCGACCGGTGAGACGGTACCAATTCCCGGTGACATTATCAGGAGGCGGTTCATTCGGATCGGGAGGAGGCTGCGCTTGAACCAAAACCAAGTATCTGGCGGATGCCCAACCGATCAGCCCATCACTGCGGCGGATCTGTCTCCAGGTCCCATCGGCGTTGACGCCGAGGGAAGTAACAACCTCATTGAACTCAACAAAGCCCGAGGCTGGAAAGCTGGTTCCGGGTCCTTCGCGGACGTAGAGTTTGCTCGCCGTTACCCGGTACTTATCTCCCGCTGGAGGGGGCGGCGGAGGCGTACCATCGATCTTCTCGAAATATGTGCTCGAGGCCCAGCCTGTTAATCCATCCGAAAGGCGCCGGATACGCATCCAACTACGATCCCCATTAAATTCAAGCCCCTCCACGATATCATTCCGCACCAGATAGCCAACCGACTTGAAGTTCGTACCCGGTCCCTCACGCACATACAATGTCCCCGCGGTCACGCGGTATCGGTTGCCGGTGGGTATGGGAGGCGGAGGCGGTGGCGTAGTCAAGCGGACCAGATAAGTACTTGAAGCCCAACCGGTCAAGCCGTCAGTGAGCCGGCGGACACGCAGCCAGCTACCATCCGCGTTCGTTTCGAGCGCCTCGACCACGTCATTTCTGAGCAAATAACCGATCGACTTATAGCTCGTGCCCGGGCCTTCGCGCACATACAATGTCCCTGCATTGACACGGTACTGGTTGCCTGATGGATCCGGAGGAACCGGGTCTCCCGGCACGGGGACGTTAAAGCGATTGGCGAAGGCTTGTGCGTCTCCATTGAAATAACTCAAGTCGATATCCAGGCTTTCTGCCCCATACCCTGGTCCATCCCCGGAGGCGGTGAATTGCCAGAATAGCCATTCGTTCGTCCCCCAGGGTTTTGGAACCAGAGGTTGGCTAACTCCATAATTCGCGACCCAGAGTGGATAGCGATGGAAGTATTCCAGCTCAGTGGGCTGACTCAGCGGTGCATTCGTGTTCCAATAATAATAGGCCGTATAGATACCGACTTCTTTTGCGCCTACTAAGGCCTTGAGTCGATCCAGGAAGGTCTTCCAATGTGGCCAGCCTGTGAACGGACCGCGATAGGCCTCTTCCAGATCGAGGAACAGAGGCAATTCGCCCAGATCGCCGTTGAGCAGGTTGAACCATAACTCGGCCTGTTGTTTTGGATCTGCCCGGCTGTCATAGAACCAATACGAGCCACGCGGCAGATCAGCTTCTTTTGCCCTGCGCCAATTATTTTTGAAGTCGGAATCTGCCCATAGGTTTTGCCCTGATCGAATAATGACAAAATCTGCGCTCTCATTCATCCGCTCGAAATTGATCTCTTGCGGTGTAGCAGGATCATCTTGATAAAAACTTACATCGGGGCCAATGATTCTTCTCGCCACTCCAGCCTCCTTGAATTACTTGACTATGCGATTGTACCAGCGATTTTAAGTAGCCCGGAAGTTACCTCTTCGAAAAAATTTATGAACAACCTTATGGCAGGTAATAGGTGACAAGTAATTCCGGTTTGTTGGCATCGATTGAATCGCCGGAGAAGAATTTTATGTAATCTGCACTCAGATCGTCATTATCATCTTTACTAAAGAGCAAACGGAACTGAGTCACACCGAACTTGTTGATCAAGGGCAGGTTAGCATTGCTCAGTTGAGCGGCATACCAGCTGAACGTCTGCGCCGCAAACGGATCCCGAACGGCGCCCGGACCCGCCGCAGCTGAAAAGTCCGTGGTTTGCAGGGCAAGGCTGTTGCTAAATGAGCCGTTGCGGGTCTCCAATACCAGAGCGCCATGTGTCCCGAAGGGATCGGTTCCGACCACATCCTGCCGTTTGACTTTCAACTGCGCAGAGACGACGACAGCATTATCCGCAAGAGAACTTGTGTCGAAGGAAAGCAGACCCCGATACTGTTTGTCTTTCTGGTCATCACCCACATTGAACGTTGTGGCGCTCCTGTCAAGCGTCCCTCCCAGATTGGTATCCTCACCCGATTCCAGGATCCAGCCATCGTAGGCGCCCGCCGAATTGAAACTAAGAGAAACTGTGGTCGTAATGGATTTGTTGATGGTATACGCCTCACCTGCAGTGAAACTCCCGTTCCCTGCCCCTGCTCCGCCTAGCGGCTGCCCCTTCGCATTGACGATACTATCATTATCGCTGACATCCAACCGGATGGCCCCATTGCCAGAGCCAGTATTAACAGCAACCCCATAAGTTGTGTCCGAGAGGGCTGTTACACTCGTGATGGATGCGCCCGTGATCCCCGAACTCACTGCGAGCCCAAAGTCATTGAACGGCGGGACAAGATCCACGCCGGTAACCGATTCGGAGAAGGCAACCGTGAAATTCACACTGGCCGCATCGGTTGGATTTGGATCGGCACGCAGGATGGATAAAACCTTGGGAGAAGGCTCAAGCACAAATTCATATGCGCCAACATCGGGCGCGCTCCCTTTGAAGTTATTATTGATGCCATCAATCACGACGCCGCGATCGATGTTTGGGCTCGAGGCGAGCAGCGTAAAATCTCCGCCGCCTGGATTGGTCAATCCCGGAGGGTTTTCGTACCCATTGCACTCCAGGCCGGTCGCCGTGCATAACTGTGCGATCGTGTTGTAGTTGATGTTCTCCCACTTGAAACGCGGGTAGCCAACTGCGCGGGTCGTATACCAGTTGTCATTGTCCCAATCGTGTCCTGTCGAACCGGTGAACGGCTCTTCGAAGGCATACCGGTTGCCCTGGAAAATGTTATTGCGCATCACCGTGTTATGGACCGGCGTGATCATGCTCATCCCATTGAGATTCGTCGCATTGGTCCAGCTGGTGTTGTGATAGAAGAACACCACTCCGTCAGAGTAGGAGGCCCATTTGATGGGACTGCTCGTAAAATTAGTGAACGTCGAACGCAGCACCCAGACAGGTCCCTGCGTGATCGGGGCCAGGGAGACCCCAATCAACACCCTATCCACGGTATTGTTCCGAAAACGCTGATTGACACAAGCGCCTTCGGGCTCCAGCCCATCATCGCTAATGTCATGGATATAGTTGTTATAGATATCCCCATCGAAGGCAACGGCGGGGTTTTCAATGGCGCTCGAGGCAGATGAACCGATGTAGATCCCATTGAAGAAATTATGGACGTTATTATTGCGGACAAGCGCGCCGATATGACCTCTGATCACAATCCCCGTCCCCTCCATTGAACTGCCTTTGGTAGCCTGCCACGGGAATTTATTGACCAGCGGATCATAGATTTCGTTATACTCGATGCGAGTATCGTTGCCCTGGTCCTCAGTGCCGTTCCAATTGATAAAGACACCCAATTGCATGTTATGGATCTTGTTCTTGCGAATCACTACATGGGAGGCATTTAGGGTGCAGACCCCACAACCGTCTGTGCGCGTGCCGTAGAACCGCATTTCAAACCCCTCGATCCACAGCCAGTCGTGACCATTTGCGTCGAATGCGTGGTTGAGACGCGGGACTTGCCACTTATGACGGGAAGGATCATCCAGGCTGCGGACATAGAGTCTTAAGGTGCTTTGTTCAAAATACCAGCCCTCATTGATAGTCACATTGCCGTGACCGCGACTCTTCAATAGCCCGGAAAGATCGTCATACTTATAGAAACGTTGTCCATCACGTGCCAGATATGCGATGGAGGCTCCAATCTTCGTAAACCACACATGCGCTTTCGATGGATGCGACCTCCAGATTTTTCCTGTCAGCGTGTTCGATCCCTCCAGGATCGCTCCAATTCCCTCTGCCTTGACCTGTATCCATTGGTTGGCACTGCCCGAAGCCGGGAAAGTGACCGCCTCGCGATAAACCCCGTCGGCGACCAGGACTTGTGTCCCCGGACCGGCGTGGTTTAGCCCCTCCTGTATGGTCCGGAATGGCGCCGCAGCAGAGCCGTCCCCACCGGCGGGTGCATCGTCATTGACGTGCAGGATCGCGGTAGGGCTGAATTGGAGTTCATCCGGTTGTGTAGTGATTGAACCGGTGATCTCGCTCGCCCCGCCCAGGACTTTCACATCGTAAGATGTAGCCGGAGCCAGCCCAAATAAGCTGCCGATCAGACGGCCATCATCAATCCGAGTCAATCGGTGACCGGCCTGCCAGTCGGCTTCACCGCTCTGGCGATACATCAACTCCGCCGAATCGGGAAGATCGGCGGCGCTCACCGCAACCCCAATGGTCTCGATATTGGCATACAAACTCAACGGGTTTTCAATATCGAGCGCCTGGTGATCAACTCTACCGATGAAAAACCCACTCAGCGCGACTGCAATCACCGTCGCGACCGTGATCACGGGTGCTACGATAGTGTTGTTGTTCGCCATGACTGCCTCCAACGTTCCCTTGGTTGAATGATTCAGGAGTGATCAATTATGTGCATACGGGCTTGTTCGATAGTATAGCACGGTCCTGCGAGGCTTATTCCTCCACTCTCAGGCTGACATCGAAAATCACTTTCCCCTCCTCTGTCCTGATTTCAGCGGATTTGATCAGAGGTTTGATTAGCTCGAGCATTCTTCTCTGCTCAGATGTCTCAAGCAACGGGGCAATATCGAGCACGATCTGATTCCCATAGAGTTTGACCCCTTCTGGCAACATGTTAAAAAATGAGCCTAAGCTTCCCAGCAGACGATTGTTCTCCAACCAGGCCCTGATTTTTGGAGAAGAAAAACTCGCCAAATCAACTGAGTGGTCCAATTTCAACTTCAAATTAAGGGTCCAGGGCAATAAGGTTGTCTTTAGATTGACAGAGACCTGATTCTGTTCATGTATGAACACCTGGCAATCGGAGATGCTCTTACTTCCTTTAAGGGCTATCCAGGTGATTTCATTGATGATGGATTGCGGCACGGGAACAGAGGCGTCAAGGATTAGCCCCTTGAAGTCTGCGAAACGGTTGTCGATTGCTTTTTGGAAAAGTTTATCCATAGGTGCTTTCTCCCAATACAATCCTCCAAATGGGAAGCTCTACAAATACATCCTCGCTCTCAAGTATTATAGTACTGTAGCACAATTATGAGCTGAATTCAACAGCCCCCTATTTGTTTTAGTAGAAAGATGAATAGCTTAACAACCGGATGGAGCACCCGGCGTGGTGGTAAGTGTCCCCGATGGTAGAGGAGTGGAAGTGCTGGGCGGTGTGCCAATCGGCGTTGGTGTGGAAGTACACTGGTTTGGCGAAGGCGCGGTGCTCGTCGGACTACTTATAACCGCGGGGGTTGATATCGTTGGAGTTGCTGGTGGGGTTGAGGTGGCAGAGGGCGTGACACCAATGGTCGCCGGAGGCGTCAAGGTCGCGCCAACGGATAGGGTCGGTGTAGGAATGTTCACCGTCGGCTGGGCAGAAGGAGTCGGACCGACCCCGATCAGAAGCCTGGGCGAGACATCGGGAGGCTGGTACTGTGCATAACCTGGCGCCTGCTTCGGGAGCGGAATTTGGAAAGCCACCCAGGCTAGAGCAACAATCACCAAAAGAGCAGCCCAGGCCCATTTAGCGGCCGAATTCTCGTTGATCGCCAGACCGCGATCCAGAACCGGTTGGCGCATACCCGGCGACGGCGCAGCCCGCACACTGAGCAAGCTATAGTAGGGGGCGGCGAGGAACAGACTGGCTTGCCAGGCCAGCAACAGTCCCAGCCAAAGCGTTTTCAACTCTGGGCGGACGATAAAAGCTGCAGCGCCCGCTCCCAGAAATGACAGACCGATCAGGCTCTCCCATTGCGTGACGCGCAGGGCACTCCAAACCCTCGAATGACCTCTGGATTTTGGCGTGCGCAGGAATACACCTTTCTTGTGGATCAAGCCCTGAATGCAAGCCAGTGTCACAGCCCAGCCCAGGCTGAAGAAGTTGTACATGGAGCGCAGCGCAATCCGAGGCGATAGATTTAGAGCACGCCGCAGCACCCACAAGAAGCGCCAGAGATGTAGGGAAAGGAATACCGCCGGCATGATCAGCAGGGGACCTGTGAGAGGTCGAACAGAAAACACACCATAGAAAATGCTGGCTAAAGCGCCGAGTGACAGGAAAACACCGAAGACGAGATTGAGCACATCGGTGAACCATTGCAGGCCTCCGACCAGGTAAAAATAACGTTGAGAGGCTGTCAGATGGTTCTGTGGATCAACAGCATGCGCCCAGGGCATGAGGGCGCTCCAGTGTTTCTTGAGGATTTGGATACCACCGAAGCACCAGCGGAAACGCTGTTTCTTCAGACCTTCAAACGTGTAGGGCATGAGCCCGCGGCCAAAGCTGCGCTTGACATAAAACGACTGATAGCCAAGCTTGAGAATGCGCAGGCTCGCCTCGGCATCCTCAGTGATGCACCATTCATCCCAGCCGCCGATCTGCTGCAGGGCAGACTTGCGGATCAAGCCCATCGTCCCGCAAAAGATGATCGCGTTGTATTCGTTACGGACAGGCATGGATACTTCAAAGAAATATTTGTAACCATGATAAGTCGATTGTGCGAACGGGTCGCGCTCGTGATCACGATAATCCTGCGGCGCCTGAACAAAACCAATCGCCGGGTTGGCAAAGGCAGGTACCAGCTCATGCAGGAAATTCGGTTCGACCACGTAGTCGGCATCGATACTGCCGACGATCTCTGCCTCAGGCGCAGTATGCGCTAAGGCGAAGTTCAAAGCTCCAGATTTGTAGCCAGGCCAGCGGTCCAGGTGAACGAAGCGGAATTTCGGTCCGAGTGCCAGACACAAGTTACGGATCTTCCTCCAATTCTCTTCGCCAGGCGTGTTGTTATCCACCACTAAAACTTCGTAATTGGGGTAATCCAGGCGGGCGAGGGAATTAAGAGTGGAGGCGACCACCTCAGGTGGTTCGTTATACGCGGGCACATGCAGCGACACCATCGGCGTGTACCCCGCAATAGGTTTCATACGATTTATCAGGCGCCGCCACTTGACGCGGCAAAACAGATCCAGGCTTTCATAGGCATGGGTCAGCGCCATGAACAGGGCGATCGCCTCGATCACGAAGAAGTCCAGCGCAATGACGAAAGAAATCGTGTTGAGGGGCGTAAACGCAGTCACCATGAAGGAGTAGATCACGAATAAGAGCGTTGCCAGCAGGGTCATGGCCCAGGTGACCTGCCCGAAAGCATTCCAGCTGGACAGCAGCGCGATCCAGATTGCCCCAAAGATGAAAGCTATGCCGGTCGCAATGAGAATTTCATTTGGGATCCCGAATGTCAGGTATGCCCATATGTCTCCAAGCAATAGAACAATGACGAGCCATCCCAGTGATAAAACCGGATGTTCTTTTCGGAGGCGATATCCTCCGGCCAATGTTGCCAGCAGGCTGATCGCGAACCAGCCGGCAGCCAAATACATGGAGCGTGTCAACATAAATACTCTAGAATCATCTCTTTCCTACGGTGTCGAAGCCCGCCCATTACCCGGCCAGATGAATAACAAACAGGAAAGTAAAGGCAGCGCCGATGAAGAACAGCAGGATCGACAGGATCAATACCACCGTGGAACTGACCCGATCCTCACGGGATCGTAGAGTGGACCCCGCCTGGATGGCTGCTAACGCCGATAAAGGTGCAAAGATGAGCGTCCCAATCCCTGCCAGCATCAAGCCAAGGACCGCTACCAGTAATAAGCGATAAGCTGCTTTCAACGCCCGGGGCCGCTCATGTGCAGATGAATTGACAGCTGCGCGCTTCTTTGGAATGACCAGCACCATACGGTCTGCGTCCAGCACGTGATAAAGTTCTTCTGTCTCTTCCAGATAAGCCAGAAAGGGGTTTTTATCCAACAGCTCCTGGAGCGCGAAAAAGGCAACGTGATGCCTGTCCTCATATCCAGGCATCAGCTCATTCAGGTGGTTCACGCAGATGAGCCTTTCTTCGAGCGAGGGAGCCACACTGGCACGCAACAACCAGGCCTCGATGTTTTCGGGCGCGGCCTGGGTTGCCTGCAAAGCGAGTTCATAAGCAGTCTGGCTATTTCCCTCCCGGATCGCCTTCTCACTCTCCGACAATAAATCAGTCAGTCTCTGGTTTGGTTTGGTATCGGCTAAATAGTCTGCGCGGTTCCTCGGCACATACACGTTTAAGTTTCCTCTAATCGTCATAAGTAAAGCAATAGGATAGGCAATGCCATGACATTAAGAACGACCAAAATTTGTCGTTGTTACCGCAGACAACCTAAATGTTTGATTAAGCGCCAGGAAGGCAGAGGGTGCTCTTGAACCCAACCTCGCTTATCTCGAACGAACAGAAAGGTCAGGGCAACCACAAATCTGTGCTCAAGTATTTCAGTCCCGAGTCAGGGAGTAATATTGCGATTGTTTTGCCTCTGCAGGTCGTGTTCAGCAATTGGATCGCGGCGGCGACATTCGCACCAGATGAGAAACCCGCAAATATGCCTTCTTCTTTTGCCAGTCGTCGCGCCATCTCCATAGAATCTCCATCGGTTACTTGAAGGTAGCCATCAATGTGGTTTTTGTTGATCAGGGGCAGCTCCGTCATGGAATAGCCTCCGCCCTGGATACGATGATTTGGGTCTGTGACCGATTTGCCGGCCAGGATCGCTGCCCCAGCGGGTTCCACAAGGTAACATTGAATGCGGGGGTCATATTCCTTGAAAGCAGCTGCACAACCTCCAAACGAGCTGCCCGTGCCGGCGTAATCACAGAACGCATCGATGGGCCCATTAGCCTGTTTCAGGATTTCAGGAGCAGTATGGAGATAATGGGCGCGCGAGCTGCTTTCCAAATGGAATTGATCTGCGCGGAAGGCATTTCGTTCTTTCGTGATACGTTGGGCAGCTTCTTCTACCAGCGCCAGATCCCCACCCGAGACCTGACCTGGTTTCGAGCCCGGCAACTGATCGATGAGGATCACTTCTGCGCCAAGGGCTTTCATCATGCGCGCCCGCTCAGTAGAGTTTCCTTTCGACATGACCGCGACAAATGGATAGCCTTTGACAGCGCAAACGATGGAAAGCCCGGTGCCGGTATTACCGCTCGTCAATTCGACCACAGTTTGGCCGGGACTGAGTTTCCCTTCCGCTTCGGCCTCCTCGATCATCTGCAGAGCGATGCGGTCTTTCTTGGAAAAGCCGGGGTTGAGATACTCTAACTTGGCGAGGATACGACCCTCAAGTCCGCGGGTGATCCGGCAGAGTTCTACCAGCGGTGTATTCCCGATCGCGCCCAAAACTGAATCCAGCAGGGTATTGGCCCGTCCATCGTTCATAGGAAATCTCCTCCAATTCGAATGTTTTTCAGACTCTAACACAATGGATTGGCAAGTTCAACTTTCCCTGGTCGCGTGAACAACCCCTCCATTTGTGCGATACTAGCCCCCACCTATGGGCATGACTTAAGTCCTAAAACCCGGCATCTTCCTGAAAATATGAATTCGCTCTGAATTCGCTGATCCTTCGCTCATCCTTCGCTCTGATCCTACTGCCAAAATGACCCCCAGATATGGCATGCCATTTTTTGGCAAAACGCGCCGAAAGTAACGCAAAAACGGTCTCGGCCGGATTGCCCGCGAGACCGTTTTCGTTTTTTCTGATCAGGGATTACTCACTTATAAAATATTTATGGGGCAACTTTATTCCTGGCTACACATTCCGCCCAAAACCGGCCGATCTCTTCGCGAGCTTGTTCCGGGCTATATCCATATTTGACCCGGAGCATGGTGAGGAATTTGTCGAATTTGACCTGGGCTTTATCCACTTTCGTGAGATCATAATCAGCCATCAGACTCCACCGTTCAGTGGATTGAGCCCGAATCAGCTTCCAATTTTCCTCGAATACCGTTTTGTTCATGATCATGCGTTCCTCCTCGGGGTGCGCTTTCTTATCGTTTTGGATTCATTTGGGAGTTTTCGTGATTTCGTTTATAAGCAACTCTCCAAATCCCCACACCTAAGCAAAACAAAATTTTAAAACTCATTCGCCATCTGGCAATCTACATTCATTGTACTACGCAATGTGGAAAATATTATGTGCATCATATTAGGATTCATCCCTGCCAGCCTTGGTTTTCTCCCGGCAGGGATGGCTAACAAAACAATTCCATCGACACGGTCTCTTTGAGACCGCTCCAGGACAGCTCTAACGCCATGTGCACAAATCTTTACGGCGTTGGAGATGGCGTGATCGTCGCTTGAGCTGTTGGGGTAAATGCAGCTGTGGAGGTTGGTGAGAGTGTGACTGCAGGTGCGGGTGTTCGATCAACGTTCGTTTGGGCCGGAGGCAAGCCTGAAAGGAGGACCTGCCAGGCGATGTCGAGATCGTCACTGGCCGCGACAGGGAAATCCGGTAGATTGGACAAGGTCAGATCGAGGCGGCGAACAACCTCAGCCAGATCATCCGCCAGGGTTTCCGGTGCATCCGGCTGGACACTTACCAGCGCGTCGCGCGCAATTTGCACATCCTGCCTGGCCAGCCCGAAATTGCTTTCATACAGAAACAAGCGGGCCCGGGAGAGCAATTCCATGGCCTTCAATAAATTGATCTGGCGCTGCAATTCAGCAGAGGTCGATTGATCTTGTGCCCGGAGTTCCGATTGCATACGCTCGAGTGCAGCCAGCGACTGTGTGCGAGCGGTGATTTCCTTCTCAACGACACCCACGCGCTGGTCCAGCCTGGTCAATGATTGGGAGTTTTGACTCTGCCCGGTCTCCAGGGTTTTCAACTTCGCCTGCAAGCCAGCCAGTTCCTGCTCGGTTTGCTTTTGCCGGAAGAGTAATTCCTTGACCTGGAACGTATTTTGCTCCACGGGCGTAACATATTTTTGATAGAGCAGCGGCAGTCCATAATATAACCCTATTCCAAGGATACCCAGAATCACGACCAGGGCAAGGAGGCGGAGCAGGAACACAAAAAAACGACGGAGGCGCTGTCCTATGCCCGGGCGGGAGGCTGCGGATGGCGCTTCCGGTTGAGGATCCACTACGACCGGTGCATCATATAACGGGTCAACTACTTTGACCATCTCGGCTTCGGATCCGGACGCTTTTGCTCGTTTTGCCATGCAGACCTCCAGGTGAGTAGGTTGATTATGAATTGTAAGCCATTTTACCGCCGGTCTCATAAATAACCTGCTGCCACCTTTTACAGGGAGAGGTCATGTCACCCTCTCAAAGAACTCCGGGACGATGTGGAGGCAGGTTTGCACCGAAACCCGCTGCTTGATCCTTATCCGGTTTGACATGCAAAAATACTCCGGTGATAATCAGTAAGGCTTTGGCTCCATTGGAGGTTCGCATGACGAGTACATCGGTAGTTGTCATTGGTGCGGGAATTGCGGGGTTGACGGCGGCCTATCAGATCAGGAAAGCGGGGCAGGCTGTGCTGGTGCTGGATAGGAATGATTATGTCGGCGGGCGGATGGCGAACGTGGAGTGGGAAGGTTTCCTGCTAGATATTGGAGCAAAGTTCGTTACCATGGCGGACACCTCATTGATGGAGTTGGTCCGCGAGCTGGGGTTGGCGGATCAGACGGTGAAATCGGACGAGGGGCTCGCCATCACTATTTACCGGGATGGCAAACTGCATACGGCAAACTTCCTTTCGATCCCCTCCTATTTTGGATGGAGCGGTGTTTCCCTCAAGGCGCGGCTGGCGATGCTGAAATTGCTCCCCCACTTCATCCGATTGGGGAAATTGGAGAGCCCCTACCATTTGGAACGCGCCCCCATGCCCGACGTGGATGAAACCTTCGAACAATTCTTCAAGGAAAAGATCAGTGAGGAGATGTTCGAATACTGGGCGATCCCCATGTTCGAGACCATGTGCTCCTATAAAGGGGACGATATTTCGCGCAAAGCCTTCCTGGCCATGATGGCCAGCTACCTGAACGCAAATTCGGTCAGGTTTCGTGACGGGATCGGGTTATTGCCCAAAGCGCTGGCCAGGTCCGTCGAAGTGGAATTGAATGCCCTGGTAGACCAGATCAGGATCCTGCCGGACGGAAGCGGGGTTCAGGTCGAGTATACGGTGCAGGGACAGAAAAAGTCGGTCAGGGCGCACCGCCTGGTCCTGGCGGTGCCGGGAAATGCGGCGCTCCCGCTTTTTGCGGAGCCGCGCGCCGCCTGGAAGGAATTTTTCCCCAAGGTGAACTACAGCACGGGCGCCTTACATTATCACATTGCCGAGACGGATTTCCAGCCTCCCGTTAAAGGGACGTTTGTGCCGCGCTCATCCCAACTGCCCATCAGCAGTATTTCATTCGAGCAGCATCAGGGCGGCCGCTGGCTCATGCTGACCGACCCCAGCGTGTACACGTTCCGAATGGAACAGGACGCGGACGAGCTGGCGCGACAGGCTCAGGAGGTGGCGTGTCTGATCTTCCCCGAGCTGAAAGGCACGTTTCGTAATCACCGGATTTTCAAATGGCAAGCCAAACTACCTACCTTCCGCCCGGGGTACCTGGACGCTTTGAAACGCTTCTGGGCAGACCCGCAGGAGGGACCGGTTTATTTCTGCGGCGATTACCTGGCGGGTCCCAGCACCGGCGCGGCGCTCTTTACCGGGATGGAATGTTCGCAGAGGGTGTTGAGGTCAATTTGAGGCAGGAGAGGTCAAACGCAAAACGGTATCATTGGTACCACGTCTGAGACCATTTGATTCTTGAATCGCCGGGGGCTACATAGTTATATTCTTGAAGGAATTTCCTTTATCAATCTGATTCCCTCGAAACTCTTAAATTCGTTCTTCACTCTTTTCTCTAAAATCGCCAGATCGATGATCAATTCTTTCAATCTGTTGACCACCAGATCGTTCCCGTTCTTATTCTTAGCTAAGGCAATGGCATGAGCCAGCAACGACAGACAAACCCGTGCAGACCAGCGAAGTTGGGCATAACATCCGCTGCGATCATGAGCGGGGATTGCCATCCAACTGCGATCGAGCAATAGGCCGAGGAGGCTTCTCAACAACGGTATCAGGAATTTGTAGTGGAAATCGACTGCCTCATAAACTGCTGTTCCCAGGAGAATATTGTTAGCTTCTGTGTAACTTGAAGCGAGGTCCAGTCCCATCCGAAAATAAAATGGTCGCGATTCTTTTAAGAACCACGATAAACAAACAGAGGGTGGATCTTCATATCCGGAATACATCAAAGCGCCAATTTCAATCATTTTAGAAAGCTCTATGGAGAACAACGCTTCAAGTTTCGTGATTTGCTCCAGCATAATGTGGGCCTTCAACTTCTCCAGATCCATTGCCTCCATTGTACGATTCACAGGCAGGTTTCCTTTTTCAGCCATGCTTGTGGCCTGAGGGATCAACGGGTTCCTGGATAGCAACTCTTCGATCGAGGGCCTTGGCTTTTTCTGTTCTTCCAATTTGAAAGCAAAAACCCGTAGCTTTTGGTAATCATCCATCAATTGATCAATGATACATTCCTCAGTTATCTCGATGACAGCCTCTTGATGGGGATAGGGGATTTTGCGTCCACCCTCTTCAATGATCCAATAAGCCTGATCAACGATTGCCTGGGAGCACGCAGCGTTTTTGCTCGGCAGCATATAATTTGCCGACCAGATATCCCGGTTGGTCAACCATTTGCAATAATCATTGGCATCCTCCGGGCGGACGCCTGTAACAGGCTGTAATCCTTCGAAGCTTGGGAATCTCTCCTCTGTCCACTGGTCAGGCTGATAATATTTTCCGGCATTTCGCATTTCATCGAGAAACATTTGATATTCAATGTTTGTGATGGGTGTCGAGTCGATGTAGGTTCTTTCATCGATGCGTACCATCCAGCGTAAGCGCGAAGCCAGCTTCGCCTTGGAAGTCATGGCTCTGGCATTCTCATCACTCGATTCCATCTTCTCATTTAATACGCTTTCCAATTGATCGCGCAGAGCTGGATCGATTTTTAGCGCTTCGTCCAGGCAATCCGTAGCCAGGCCGAGGGAACCGAATGATCCTTTTTCCAGGCACCTCCTGACAATTTCGGTGGCATCCGTTTGAGCCGAATAAAGAAGAATGGTTTCACTCCACCAGGGCTCGCCAACACAATCCAAGAGCCTTTTGTCGCTTTGGCCCACCCGGTCATTGAGTATATAAGTCGAGGCAAGATACTCCTGAAAAGTAAAATGGGCGAATCCATATTGCCCGTTTTCGAGTTCAAGCATCAACCCGCTGTCATTTTCTATGCTGCTTAAGAACTCCTCACCACCTATTTTTGCTCCAACGTTTTGCAGGTCTGGAGCGATTGCGCTGACCGCCTGGCTCGTGGATATGATTCTCAATTCCTCCCTCATCATGTAATACGCCAGGGTTCTCAACACATCCAGCTTTTGCGGCGTATTGAGATTGTTCTGCGACCAGACAAAACGACTGCGTTTCTCCAATGTATACTCAAATATGTCTCGATACAACTCCACGCGCCGCCCAGGCAATTGTTCCTTCATACTATGCACCGTTGTAATCATGGTCAGCAGCAGTGGGTTGACAGCCATGGCTGCCAGCGCCGGTTTAATTGCCAGTCGTTGTATTAAATCATCGGCGCTGGTTCTGGCTGTCCAGCGTACACCGGGATCGTCTCTTCCATTGCTTTTCGCGATTTCATTGGCCAGGTACCAATTGTGGATAAACTTCTCAACCTTCTCCCTGGAATAAGGTGTGATTTTCAGGGTCGTCGTGCCAGAAAGCGGGTTATTTTCATAGCCGAAAGGCCGTGAAGTAATCACAAATGTACTTTTGTTATAAAACCCGATTTGTTCCTGGACCCAATTCACAACTCTTTGACGCGCCTGATCGCTGGCGATCTCATCCAGGCCGTCGAACATGACGATACAGTTGCCTCTCACGAGCAGCTTTTGGAACCAGGTTTCTGGCGGTATCCTGGTCATCCCTTTAATCGTGCCAGAGACGACCCTGGCCAAAGAAACATCTGCATCGCCAGAGATAACTTTTTCCAGATCTCTTAGAAAAATCAAGATCGGTATTTTTCCCAGCACTTTTTTGGGGACTTCAAGGCTTTCTTTGCGTGCCAGGACTAATGCAACCTGCTTCATTAATGTGGTCTTCCCGCTTCCCGGCGCGCCGAGAAGAACCAGCTTTGGTGCCTGGCCGGAATTCTCATGTTCCAACCAGTACCAGATCCCCTTGTCACTCTCCGCAGGGTTCTCCTTCACCCTCCTTCTCAGATCCAAATCGACAAATAACTGACCCAATTCAAGATTAAATTCCGGTTGGGCACTCAGACCTCTGGTCTCAAAATATCGATATTTGAAGACGACCGACTGCAGGTAAGGTTTTCTGTAACTTGAAAACAAATTAATGATCATTTCATGGAAGGGCACGGACGCTTTTTCAGCCAGACCCACAAGGATATGAAGCGCGAAGCCCGCCAATAGCGCGGCCAATATCTGGAGCAACGTCTTGCTTGAGCCATCCAGCCAGAGCTGGGAGATTAAGAAAACAACCAGAGAAAGCGCAATCGACAATACGAGAATCCCCCATGATTTTTTCGTCTGACCAAGGCTCGACATGGTATCCTCCTATGGTCTCTTTAACCATTATGGGGATAGAAAAGGAAAATTGCAAGTGATATAGATCATACTTCTTACACTATTTCACCCCTCCCCCAGCGCTCTGCTGGCCGGTAGCACGCGGGTAGCGCCAGCAGCATTTCTGCCCAAGAAACGAGATTCCTTGTTGCAAACCACCTCTATCTGTGCCATAATGAGGCTATCAATCTTACCTGGTGGAGAGGAAATCTTATGTCCAGCACAAAATATATCCGTCCGATGAGCTTTTTTGGAACCCTGGGTACCATGTATCGGCTCTATTTCAAGATCATGGTTCCGATCCTGATTTTGAACATTATTCTGGTGGTCATGTCATGGTGGGTTTTGATCGTGGGTGCATTTGTGGGCCCCGTCTTAATGATGACATCAAATGCTATTCTTGGCAGACCTCTGAAAGTCCTGGACAGCTTCCGGAGAGGTGTTTTTTCGGTTTCTTTCCTGAAAATCGCAATTGCCTCGATTGCTTATATAGCCTTTATTTTCATTGTAGCGGTAGTTTTTGGAATGGTTGCATCAGGCGGATCGGGCGATTTGAGCGATACTACTACTAACAGCTTAATAGTTTTTATGTTATACGCCTATGTTATTCTGGTCCCGCTCTGGATTTTTGTCCCTATGATCATGCTGCTGGAGAAGAAGGGTCTGCGGGCTTCCATAAAAAGATCTTTTCAAATTCTCAGAAGAAACTTTGTGCGCATCCTGCAAATGGATATTTTCATTACCGCAATTTTTACTGTAATGGTATTCCTGTTTGCGAGCGTTACTGGTGGAGATGCAAGCAGCAGGTTAGGCGCCGCGATTATTGCGTTTTTCCTGCCCCTGCTCACCGGGTTTTCTTCTCTGCCCTATGTATTTGTATACTATGAATACCGCGCCCGCCGCGAGAATTACAACGAGGAATTACTTACCCAGGAACTGGGTTACCAGCCCATCGAAGAAATGATGACTGCATAAATGACCCGCTAAATAAAAAGGTGATCCGTGCGGATCACCTTTTTGTTATATGCTCTTACCCCAACTGCTTCTCGAGTTTGCTGGCATTTTCAAGGTCTGGCATCTCCAAGTCCCTGAAAATATCCAGCGCGTCGGGTAAATATTCCCTGGCTTTGGCTTTATCGCCGGATTGATAATACAGAAAAGCCAGTTTGTACAACAACTTCCCCTGGTTGGACCGCGCTCCAAAGGTGCGGTATGCTTCTAAACTGCGAGTGTAATAGTCAGCGGCTTGTTGGCCAAGCTCCACCTGCTTCTTTCCCGAAGCATCCTGCGCCATCCGCTGATAAACCGTCCCAAGGTTGGAGTGTGTATTGGCGGCTCCAAACTGGTCACCGATGCTCGTCTTGATTTCCAGGCTCTTCTGATAATGCTCCAGGGCCTTGCTCAAATTTTCCTTTTGCAGGTGAACATTCCCGAGGTTGTTCAGAGTCAGCGCACTTTCAGAAGGAGTGCCTGCTTTCTTTAATCCATTCAAAGCATCATTGAACGAACGCTCGGCGCGATTCAGGTCGTTTTTGCGCATGTATACATTTCCCAGATTGTTGGAAAGCCTCGCTCGCTCGCGTTCCCGTTTCAGTTTTTGCCAGATTTTCTGCGCCTGTTCGAAGAACTTAATCGCCTCATCATATTTTCTGCCCGCGGCGCAGACCACGCCCAATTGACCGAGTACCTGTGCGTTCAGCTCGTCATCCAATGGTTTGGCCATCAATTCACGCAGTTTGCTTTCTGCTGAACCCGCCTCGCCTTCGGCAAATTCCAGCACGGCCTCGTAATAAGTCAACTGGTTTTTATGATTTTCGCCAAGGGTCGATAGATCAATCTCGTTCGCAAATTTGAGCAGGATGGCTACCTCGCTATGCAAGTTCAAACGCTGGGCGCTATAGAATAATTTCCCAAGCAGGTGAAAGCCACGTGCCGTGTCCACTTGCAGCAAATAATACAGGTTTTCGCGCAGGGCCGTGACTTGATTGGTCGTCAAATTAACCCAGATCATTTCGTTGCTGGTATCCGCGGCACCAAGCTGTTTTTCAAAATATGCCTGTGCCCGCTGGTTAATTTCCAGGTAAAGCTCAGGGTTTTCATTGTGCATTTGGGTCCGCAAATATTGCTGTACCTCCCTGCGATAAGCATACGTTCCGTATCCAAAATTCTGCACGAATGGCCAGCTTGAGATGGTATTGAGAATCTCTGGGGCTTGCTCCGGTTTTAACTCCTGATTTGCAATGACTGCAATCAGATCAAGATTAAACCAGCGCAGGACCGCGCAGCGGCGGGCAAGCTCCGCAACGTCATTGCTCTGCCGTTCCAGGAGCGAATCAACCATGTTCGCAGTCGAGCTCTTCCCCTCTAATTTGAGTTGTTGCAATCTTTCCTGGCTGCGGCGAAATGCCTCCTCGATCCGTTTTGCTTCTTCTGGAGTTGGCTGAACCTGTTGGGGGACCTCTCGGGGTTCAGCGACTTCAGCTTCCACTGATTCTGCAATATCTGCAGCCATGAGAGCTTCCTGTGGCAATCCTTGTGCGTCGGAAGCGGGTTTTAGCTCCTCGACAGGTTGAAGGACTGGCTCCGGCGCTTCTGGCTGTTTGGCTATTTCTGTCTCGAATTGCTCCACCGTTTTTGTTTCAAGCTCGACCAGAGGTGTTTCCTGGACCGGCGGTTTGGTTTCAGCATTTGCCTTCGCCTCCTCGGGGACCGGCAGAACTGCTTCAGCATGGCTGGAACCGTCTCCGTTTGTTTTTTCTTCCGGGAAAACCGCCGGAAGCGATTCGCCAGCTTGTACTTCCGCCACGTTTTGCTCTCGGGCAACAGGCGGCTCTGAGCCATGATCCGGCTTTTCTGCAATCACAGACGGTTCTGCCATGGCTGTGTCGGTGGGACTATTTGCCTGAATGGCCTCGACAGGCTCTACTACCGGGGCGGGCGCCTCAACCAGGGCAACACTTTCTACAGGTTGTGCCTGTATTTCCTGGAGAGAGGCCTTCACGTCCTGCGGTTGATCCAGCATCTCTTGCATCTGTACAACTACGCTTTGCACAAGCGTCTCTGTGATTTGTTCGTGGAGCGCGGAAACGATATTTTCAGTGTATTCGTAAACCCGGGCTGGAATACCGTGGGTCTCTTGAATGCACGCTTGCGCGGCATCCACAATGATATTCTCCGGGATCCTGCGTGCCCGGAAGTATTCGGTAATATGTTCCTGAGACAATGGCTTTAATTCCGCGCGCAAAGTGACGGAGCGGAGTCTGGCTTCAAAATTTGGGGCATTAAAATACGTCACTATTGGGAGGACTCCAAAACCTTTTAACACGCGGATTCTATCCAGCAAACCATCGACCCAAATCCTTGTTTTGGCAGAGCAATATTCATGATCCAGGCCCTCAAACAAAATGACGGCAGGTCGTTCCTGGACGAATTCACCGAGCACTTTGATAAACGACTCGGTAAGTGCGGTTTGGGCGCCCAAAGGATCAAGAGCTGCGCGGGTGGATACATTGATCGTATTATTCTTGATTTCCACCTTTGAGCCTGCCACCATATCACCACTCACCATATCACGACCCACATTCAGATTCGCCCCCTGGAAATTAAACCCGCCTTCCTGGCCTCTAACATTAATGTTCAATTCGGGAACATCCAGCTCGGATGAAAACCAATATCGATCCAATTGAGTCCAATCCTTAAAGCCGGTGGGATCTAATTCCCGCACGATTTCACGCAGAACTTCAATCGTATTATTGTATGTCCCAACCTCAAAATTTATGCGGGAGTAAGGCACTTTCATCCGAATGCACTCGAACTCCAGGCGGTCCAGGAGCATGGTTTTCCCAATTCCAGCGGGTCCATAGAAGGCAATAATTCGTGTGTGGGCGTCCCGTTCCTCGTAGCGTTTATCGACCAGGGTTTGAAATTGATTTGTTTCAACCGTCCGGTCTACAAACTCTTCCAAGTGGATGAAGCTGTCTGAGACATTCATAATATCATTCATCGTAAGCATAGGGACTCTTCCTTCTACAGTAAATTAGCATGATTGGTAAACAATAGAGATTCCTGTTCAGTCCAGCAGGTTTTGAATTTCAAGAGGGACATTCGCATCAGGAGCCTTCAACAGGTCAGCTACGCTGGAATAAATTTCCTCTGAGTTTTGCATCAACATTTTCAGGGAATTCTTTAGCTTCTTTTCGTTGAAACCATTCCCCTTGGTTACCTCTCTTTCAATATCCTTGACAAACAACTTGAGATAGGATTTATCCACATCCGGGTCTTCCGGCAACTGATCGACCTGCTGGTTGATTTTTTCAAAGCCTTCCTTGATCAGGTTCGCTTTCCTGGTTTCACCGCCATATACTGTTGTAGTCTTATTTCCAGCTACCATATCACCACCCACCATATCGCGGCCAATGTTCAGATTCGCTCCCTGGAAATTGAACCCGCCTGAAACAGTTGTTTCGCCCTGGAAAGTTTTGGTCCCTATAGCGCCTCCAGGCGCGGAGGCTGGCTTTTCGGGTTCCTTTTTCGCTGGCATCGGCGGTGCAGAAGTGAGCTTGCCGCTCCTTAGATTTAGTGAAGTGACCAAGCGATCATAGTCATCAGGAAAATCCACAAATTGAATTTCCTGAATAAAATAAGGCAGGTCACACTTATCCAACCGCACCGGGATCACATAGATGGTGCCGCCCGGTTTTTCTTCCTGGTACCGCATGGCACGTTTATACTCCCGCTGAATATAACCCTCTTTTTGAACCGACAGCTCTGAAAAGCACAGCAAAATGGCATCACTGGCCCGGAGGGCCTTTTCGATCTCCATATCCCAGTTCATTCCCGGAAGCAGCCGCTCTTTATCCAGCCATGGATCAAAACCATCGGCCCGGAGCCGTTCGCATAATTCGATCACCTGCGGCTTGTCCTGACTGGCGTGACTGAGAAAAACCAGCAACTTCTTCCGATCGGTTTGTAGCGCAGCCATAGTTTGGCCTCCTTTACTGGGTATATGAAGGACATTGGGAGTGCATGATTGGCATTTAACTATCCTTATCGCACGATATCTTTCACCGTCGTACTTTCATAGATTCCCTTTTGCCAAATAATTTTCTAAATTATATTACTTTCCACCAGGTTTAGCTACATTTAGAAGGTCAATGACATAGAATTATCCATGCCCCTGCTCAACTCTGGCGGTCCCTCCCATCGACCAGGCTCTTATACCTGTGCCATCCCAAACTTAAGCGCGTTTCTTTAAAACTCCCCACAGCCACACAAGGAATGTAAACAATAGCCAGTAGATCACAAAGAGGATGACTATCCAGAGTATAAAACCTTCAATGCCTCTGCCGTTGATCGTCAAACAAGCCTGTATCACCGCCAGCACGGCCGCAAGCAGCGCAGTTTGCTTCCATCGCAATGGAGAGCGCTTGACCGGGACGTCCTTTATCGGCTCAGGTTTTTCTTTCATGGTTACCCTACCCTTCCCACCACCCCATCAGCGCAGAGAGCGCCAGGCTGGGTGTGGCATCGCCCTGCCTGCCGGTATTCCAGGTGACGATCAATTCCTTCTTGGCACGCGTAATACCTACATAGAATAATCGCAAACGCTCTTTGACGTAATCGACGCGGGCTGCCAGGGTCGCGGCGCCCTCGTCGTACCAGTCATACTCGCTGGACGACAGTGCAGCGTTCAATTGCGCCAGAGCTTCAGCTTCCAGGTTGAGATTGTTACGCAGGAACCACTTCTCGGAGATAAAGCGGTCATTCGGCTGGTTCGATGGGAAATCATAGTTGTTCGCGCTCATCAAATAGACCCGGTCCCACTCCAGCCCTTTGGCCTTATGCATCGTGGTCACCACCACCTTGCCCTTGTGCTGGTCCGGGTCAAAGCCCGAGTCCTCGTTGGAGAAGCCGATGAAGCGCCGTTCGTTTTTGGCGATCACCGCCAGTTCCGCCGTCAGCTCAGGCAGGCGCCATTCCGTGTGATCGTCCGCAGCTTTGCGCAGCACCAATGCCAGTTTGTGCGCCAATGCCAGGTCTGCGGCTTCGGTGAAGACATCCTGGGCGAGCGTCAGCACCAACTGGTCGATGGGAAGCATGACCGCCTCCAGCCAGCGCCGCAGATGGACTCGGAAGTCATTCAACTCTGTGATCACTTGTTCGGTCTCATTCTCAGCAATCACAGCTTCTGCTTCCCCTACCCCCGCTTCGACTTCCACTTCGTCTCGCGTTCGCTCGCTCAGTGTCCGCTCAGCGCGAAGGGCAGAAGGGCGCAGGGACTCCCCACGTGCAAACGCCAGGTCCGGGTTGACGTAATCTTCCACGTTGCCCACTTTCCGCAGCCAGGCGCTGGTGTCGTGGATCAATACTGCCCGCTCTTTGACTTCTTTCCAGTCCCGCCGCCAGACCTGGTAAGCCTTCGCCAGTTTCTGGGCGGACTGCGGGTCTGCCAGGTAGGAGATCAGATTACTCAACGCGCCAGCAGCCGCACGGGTGTTGGAGGTGCTGCTGAGAAATTCCACGTGCTGGATGTTCTTTGCGCGGAGCGCGTTGATGACTTCGACCCCGCGGGTATTGCGGGGTACCAACACGGCAACCGTTGAATCTCCGTGACTGGGCAGCCACCTGCTCAACGAGTCCACTACCAGTTTGGTCTCTTCTTCTGCAGTAAGCCTCTTACTAGCGAAATGGATCGCCGAGCGATCATCCTCAGGGTTCGGCTGTGGATCACCAGGAGGGACGGGTTCGATATACGGCGGCGCAAGCGCAGTCCGTGTTTCTTCGACGGGATGCTCGTTCATCACCCAATCGATCAAATAGTTCGCCAGGTCGATAATGGATTGCTGCGAACGGCCCGACTCAGGCATGTCCACACTCGGGTTTTCGGCAATGAATTGGCGCAATAGCTCAGGAGAAGCTGTTGTAAATGTCTCGAAGATAGCTTGATTCGGGTCACCCACACGCACCCAGTTGCCATTTGGACCGGAAAGTAAGCCTAGGATGTTCTGTTGCAGGCGGCTGGAGTCCTGGGCTTCATCCTCGAGGATGAACGGGAAGCGATAGCGGACGCGCTCGAGATATTCTTCGTCCATTTCGAGGATGTCGAGCGCCAGGCGGATCAGGTCATCGAAGTCGACGGCGGCACGATAGGTGAGCGCGCGCTGGTAATCGGCATAGATCTCCAGCCCCAGTTCGGCTAATGGCAGCGGAGCTGGCTGGCGGTCCAGCAAAGCTCGCAGCTTTTCTGGCGTGAGACGTCGATCTTTTGAGGAACGGATAAATGCCAGTGCCAGGTTAGAGATCATCTCAGGCAGTTGGTCGCGCCGGACCCAATCGCGCTTGGCGGGATCCATATTGGGATCAAGATAGTCATCCAGAGACTCGGCGTGCGCACCCAGCCAGGCTTTGACCGCTTCCCGGCGGATGAAGTCCGCTTCGCGCTCATCGATAATGGCGAAGCGTTCATCGAGTCCAACACGGCCAGGCTTCTCACGGACGATATCGTGGGCCAGTCCATGCAGGGTGCGGATGCGGTATTTGTACAGCGCCTGGAGAGGGTTATCGAAGAAGCGTTTGATGCGCGCTTCGAAGTTGTCCACAGCCGAGTTGACCAGTGTGACGATCAGCACTTCCTGATCGCTGGCGAGCGAGCCGCTGGCAATGATCTGAGCAGCGAGGGCGGAGAGGATTTGCGTCTTGCCTGCCCCGGGAACTGCCGCAATGCCGAGATGACCGTGTCTGTACTCTAAAATCTTTTCCTGGGAGGGACGTGGGATAAAGTTGTTCATTTTATACAAGACCATGGACCATGGACGACGCACAATTGTTAGTCATGGTCACCGAAAGTTGAGAGGAGAATAGTATGAAATTAAACATTTTTAACTGCTAAGAATCTGTTCGAACCGCCAAGCACACGAAGAGCGCTAAGAATTTCTGATGAACTTAATAGGCAAGGAAGGTTCGACTATCCGTTTGCCACACGTGTAATACCGTTCTTTATTAATTTCACATTCCAGTTTATCAGAAAGCCCAACTTACAGTCTTTCAGCTTAAGATAAGTAATCAGTTGTGCCATATGGATTGGCAAGACACTTTCAATAACGACAAGATTGTCGACCAGTTCATCAATTCTATATCCATCATCGAATTCCTGGCCATCATAAATTATGGGAAGTTTCAATTCGGTTAAGACCTCTCTGCCGCGTTTACGAAGCTCATAGGCATGGCATTGCTGGTAAGCAGACTCCAGAAGACCTGGACCAAACTCCTTATGGACTTTATAGGCAGCGTCAACGATGTCTTTAGCAATGTCTTCAATATTGTCCATCTTTATTTCACCTTTCGTATCGAACCGCGAAGCATACGACACTTGCACCTGAACGTGAAGCGTTCAACTTCACACTCCGTGGTACCACCCGCCAGGGCAGGTGAGAGCGCTAAGATTCTTTTTGTTTCTTCTTGGCGGGCTTGGCGCTCTTTGCGGTTCGTTTCTTTATTTAATCACACCAGAGTTCGGATCAACCATCGGCCCTTCAACTCTTTTCATTGCTATGGCAATGGCACAAATGCCAGCAGGGTGTCGGGAGACTTATCGGTCACGAGTAGGAAACCGCGCCGATCGAGCGCAACCAATCCTTCCCAGTTTCGTGGCTCTTTGGCTAATTCGAATTCGAGGGGGGCAGAGCCTGCCAGCGTGATGCCCGAGGGATTGTCCTTCAATGCAACCAGGCGTTCGACTTGAGGGTATTGCTGCTGGGGACTTTTCTTTCCATATTTTTCGGCGAGTGGATCAGAGCTGGTCAGCAGGTCAGTGTCCTTAGGCGAGAAATGATTGATCACCCAGATCTGTCCATCCGGGCCGAGGGTCGCATCGGTGACGCGATATTCCAGGTTTGGGAATGAGAGCGTGCCCTGCGGTGACAGGTCCAGCCCAAAGACATGCGCGGCCGGACTTGAATTCACCTGTGCGCCATTGGCCTCAAAAAAGGTCAAGACCCGATCTCCCATGACGATCAGCGCCTCATCGGTGCGGTTATCCAGGAGAACTGGCGGCGGGATCTTGACGACCTGCGAGGTATTGATCTGGAGCTCACTTTGGTCAGCAGAGACCTTGCCCTCCACCAGATATCCCATCATCTTCGCGTTTTTTCCCGACTCAATGGTCAGGTAAACATTCTCACCTGAAAAACCGATCGCTTCGTACCCCTCGAAGCCGTGTATGCTCTCTTTCAGACCCGGCGCGGAAAGCCGGATGGTGGTTGGAGTAATCGGATCCTGCGACTTGCCATCCAAATAATTCAGAATGGCAGATT
Source organism: Anaerolineales bacterium (assembly GCA_035298105.1). Taxonomy (GTDB): domain Bacteria; phylum Chloroflexota; class Anaerolineae; order Anaerolineales; family Villigracilaceae; genus Defluviilinea. Next base: position 62,429 of record DATGYJ010000496.1, read on the forward strand.
TCGGGATGGCAAACAACACCCCATCGTTCTGCCCGAAGCGCTCAGGGTATTGAGGCAAAAGGATCAGCATATCGCCGTGCCAGGCCAGCCCGGAGAGCTCAGCTTTCTTGCTTGTAATCGGGCCGTCCATCGGGATCAGCGTAAGCGACCGTTCGGTTGAAGCGATTCTCGTGGCAGGGGGATGAGAACAGGCTCCGACCAGTATGGCGGCTGTCAAGATCAGGAGTGCCAATACTACAACCTTTGACTTCATGACTCTCTCAAGTATGCGATCAATTGCCACATTGTTCGGATCGGCTTGCGCTGATCTCGCAGAAGAATGGATAATTATTTTACTTCTCCGGAGTCGGGATTCGCCATCAACACGGATGTATCTACCGCTTCAAAGTCATCGCCGGTCAACACATCGAGCTCGTGGAGCATATCGTTATCCCAGCGTTCGTCAGGGGCGCCGGTGACATACCAATTCGAGCCGTTGTCAGCCAGGATGATCCCATAGGTCTTCAGCGCCTGCAGGATGATCTGCGTCTCTGGTGGGAAACCAGAAATATCGTAATCGGCTTTCAATCGGAAGCGTGCGCCCATAGGCGGAATGCCCTGCTGCGCATCGGAAGTCAGATGCCGGGCGGGCCAGATATAACCTGCGGTCTCTTCGGCAGTGAAACGCAGGGCGTGTTTGATCTCACCCCCGGCGATCTCATCGTAGCGCACCAGACCAGGCAAGATCGGTAAGCCGGCTGCGTCGGCAGACGTCCAGGTTTCGGGGCGCAGGCGGTTGGAGCTCAAGTCCCAGATCGCACCCGAGCCGCCGCGCCAGGCTCCGTTTTCGAAGCTCGCAGCGTAGATCTCATACAACCGGCAATCATCTGTATCGACAATGAGGATATGGCGATCAGAGCTATACTCCATTAAGGGAGGATCGGGAATGGGATAGGGTCCCGGATCGGATTCATCGGAGTAATCAAAATCCAGCGTGTACCTGGTCACAGAAGAACCACTGATGACATTGTACGGAATGCCAATCGGACCGCCATCCCATTCGCCAGAGCCAAAGTCCATGTGAAAACTTTCGTTGCGACCGACGCTGTCTATCCAGGCGCTAGACAGCGGATGAACTGGGAGCAAGTCCACACGTGCATTCCAGATATTGTCGGCAGGGAACATCGGGCAGTTTGCAATCATGGGGCCATTTCCACCTGGAGTGGTGGGAACGACCGTGTCAACCGGTACAGCCGTTTGTGACTGCATAGGCACAACGGGCGTATCGCTGAGTGGGGTTGAGATGGGCGGCGTTGACGTGAGGAGGCAAGCAGATAGGAATAAAGCAGACACAATGAGAGTGCTTTTTATGCCCATCAGTCGCCTGCGTTATCGCTGGTCTGCAAAACTCGTTGGAAGGCACGCAATAAGTCACCCCGTTGTTCAAATCCGCTTTCACCCAATTCAGCCAAACACAAGTAGACGCGTTCCCGGCAGCGGTGCAGCAGACCTGATACCACGCGCGCCATCGCAATACGGCTGGTTTCGACCTCATCTACGTCGGTCCATATTCGGCCTGGTTCCCACTCGCGGGTCAATACATACGGCTGGGTCAGTGGCTGGGCGAGGCGCTGGTGCCAGCCGCTCGAGCCAACATCGAGCCAGAACTGTGCGGTGACAGGGCGGTTCATCATCAGGAACGTATGCGCAGGCGCGACCAGCACAGCCTCCTTGTTTTGAGTCCACCAACCTTCAATGTACGAGGCAGCGATCACTCCATCTTGAAGCATTTGAATATATTCTTTTCCGAGGTGTGGAAAGCGCGCATGATTGGCCTGGAACAAATAGGTTGATTCGAGTGCTTGTCTAAAATGCTGCACGGAGTCCACCAGGCTGGAAGCGACCCGGACGGAATCAAAGTCTGTGTGGAAGCCAAAACCGGGCTGTGAGAGGACCTCGCCGAATAGTTTTCGCAGGAAGTGATCGAACGGCAGCTCCTCACCTTCCCGATAGGCAAGCAGCCAATCTCGCAGCGTGGTGTAACGATTGCCAACCAGGAAGGTAATGCGCTCCTGAACCTCAGGCGTGATCTCGTCGAACGTGGAAAGTTTCAGCTCACGTGGACGATACACGATCTCTGCCAGCAGTTGGGCACGGACGAGATCGAGCCCCGCGATGGACTGCATCAATGCATAGGCTACATCAAAACGAGGTGGATGGATGTTCCATTCCGGGTGCGCAAGCGCTGCAAAGGTCAGGAGCGCCTGGCTGGCAGGTTCATCTCTGAGGGTCCGCGAGGGACGATGAGAACGAGTGGGAATACCCGCCGCCTCCAAACGATTCATGACAGAGAAACGTAACGCATCGGAGAGAAACGGGGAAATGATCACAATATCCGCGGGTGCGACGCCAACCTCCTCGACGAGCAATTTCGTCTGCGCAACGACCGCATCGAGCAGCTCAGGGTAGAAGCGTGAGGTAATAATGCCGACACTATCCTCTCCGGCTGCTTCCGGTTCAGGTGCCGAAGGATCAGGCAAGATAATTCGTTCCAGGCTGGAGGCGAGCTTTGCGATGTTTTCTGACATCACAAAAGATTCGCTGAGCACGAGCTGTTCATCACACAGCTCGTTCAAGGCACGACCCGTGAAGGGGTCACTGCCAAGAAAATGGCGATAGCCGCCCCCTTCATCGTAGATCAGCAACGCGGATTGAAAATCAGGCAGCCAGGCACGCAGGATGTCATGGGCACGCGGGCTGTCCTCTTCCACGTTGTCATAGATCAAATGACGATACGTACGTGTCAGGTAATCTCGAACAATGTCCAATGGCCAAAGAATATTGGAAAATATTTCCAACTGGAGAGAGAAATCGAGCAGGTTGTTTTGCAGGCAATATTCACGGAAGCGGGTCGCGCACTCCTGTGCATCCTGATACACGCGGCGCTGGGCAGGGTCGCCAAAATAGGCCGCATCCAACCGGGAAGCAATCTCCGTATAGTGAAAGCCAACAATGGCGGCTTTGTTCAGGTTATCCAGGATCTGGGAATACATCCGGTTGCGATCCATGGTGACGGATTCAAAGTAGCCCTCATCCAGTAATGGGCGGACGATATGCGCCATGTAATACTGTGAGGTCTCGAGGGAGAGAAAGACCGGCGGTTGATCAGGATGAGCAAACCCCGCCGCTTCTGCTGCAATCGGCCAGAACAGGTCACAGACCCGCCGGGCGAGGCCGCCGCCCAGCGTAGCGGCGGTCACTTCTCCGCCGGCGCTGCGTTCCGGGCTATAGAGCAGGTCGAGATACGGCTCCTGCACCGTCCGTTGTGCGGCGAGCATCAGAATGGATTCGCCGGGCACCCCTTGCGCGAGCAGATAGCGCATCCGTTCGACGGCTGCGGTTGTTTTGCCCGTGCCCATGGGGCCAGAGACGAAGAGTTTCGAATTCAGGGGAGATTCAAGGATTTGACGCTGAGGCAGGCTGAGGCTGATTCCGGACGGAGGAGAAGGATCGGTCATAGGAGTAAGAGGGCGGAATAAGGGAAAGGGTGATCAGTATAGAACAATTGTACTACGGTTTAGAGAGTGTTTCGGTGTAGTAGAAGAGCTTTTTTACCACACACCGCCCTGGCCCCTACGGGCGGTGCCAGGGAAGGACACCAAGTTCACCCAGGGGTTCACAGATTAGGCTTTTTGAAGGCAAGAGTGGATACTAGGGCGTTAAGAGGAGGCCATGTCCTTGCATGCGTTTGGTAACTATGTCCCATTCACTTGCGCTCTAGGTCTGGATAAAATGGATAGCCTCAGGAAGAATTCCTCTATTCCCCTAATAAATCTTGCAGGAAAGTCTCGCTCACAAAAGCGAGGGGAGCTCATAGATATCACTCACAAATCGCAATAGAAGTTTCGCAACCTTATGGTTGGATCGTGGAGAAGTCATAATAGTAAAGTTAGGAGACAGTGATGTTGCTTAAACGTAGTTCGTTCATTCTGGTTGCGCTCGCCCTTGCTGTATCGGTCACTTCCGCGGCTGCGGCAAAAGGAGAGGCGCCCATTCTTGGGGCGGATTCTTCAACGGCAATCCCGGGCCGGTATATCATCGTATTCCAGCCAGGCACACCTGCGGCAGAAGTGAGCGCCGCAGCAGAAAACGCACGCGGGCGGGGCGGTCAAGTAGATTTCGTTTATGAGGCGGCGCTGGTGGGTTTCGCCGGAAGCTTTCCTGAGCCAGCACTCGCGGGCCTGAGTCATAACCCGAATGTGGCGTTCATTGAGGCGGATCAGGAGATCACACTTGATACAAGTCAATCACCGGCTACCTGGGGATTGGATCGCATCGATCAGCGTAAGCTCCCTTTGAACAACACCTATAATTACAACTATAAGGGCACCGGTGTCACTGCTTACATCATTGATACCGGCATCCGCATCAGCCATACTGAATTTGGCGGACGAGCCTCTTACGGCTACGACTTTGTCGACGGCGATTCAACAGCCAATGACTGCAACGGACATGGAACACATGTTGCTGGAACGGTCGGTGGCAGCACTTATGGGGTGGCGAAAGGCGTATCCCTTGTAGCAGTGCGGGTGCTCAACTGCTCAGGTTCCGGAACGACCTCCGGGGTGATCGCCGGAATTAACTGGGTTACTTCCAAACACACTACCGGCAAGGCTGTTGCAAATATGAGTCTCGGAGGCGGGGCGTCCTCCTCGCTCGACACTGCAGTCCGCAATTCGATTGCCGATGGCATTGTTTATGCTGTTGCTGCGGGCAATAGCAATGCGAATGCCTGCAATTACTCACCCGCCCGTGTCGGCGAGGCGATCACGGTTGGCGCAACCACGTCAACGGATACGCGCGCATCTTATTCAAATAAAGGCTCCTGTCTCGACTTATTTGCACCCGGCTCATCGATTACTTCTGCCTGGTACACCAGCAATACAGCCACTGCCACACTCAGCGGAACATCGATGGCCACACCGCATGTTGCCGGCGTTGCAGCTCTCTATTTGCAGGGCCATAGTGCAAGCCCATCACAGGTTCGGAACGCAATCGTCGGTGCGGCGACACAGAATGTGGTGACGAGTGCGGGAACGGGCTCGCCGAACCTGTTACTTTATTCCTTGATTCCGTAATTCAACTGAATACGACAATCGCCCTCGGCATGAGACCGAGGGCGATTTGATCATAGCGTTGGGAGGCCGCTTCAGCACCGTCAGATCCTTGACCGCAGATAAACACGGATGAACACAGATGAAATCGGTTCGATCGCCTTTCGGCCGTAGTTTAGGAATCCTCACCGGGCGTTGAGTTCTGCCTGGCAAAAGAATATGCTTGCTCAAACGGGGGTTTTCCTGTAAGCTTATCTTTATAAGGAATTGGAGGTCTGAATGAACGAAGAAACCTTTAACATCAGCATTCGCAAGTTTCTAAAAATGGTAGGAGTCAACTCTCAGCGCGCCATCGAACAGGCGGTGGATAAGGCCGTTGCCGATGGCACGATCCAAGGCACAGAATCTTTTCCGGCAACCGTCACATTGGAAATCTCCGGGCTGAAGCTGAACGTCAAATTCGATGGAGAGATCAGGCTTCAATAGGCTCAACCAGAATAAATCAGGAAAACAGGTGTAACCTTTTCATTACCAACTTTTTCTCCGACGTTGTTGACTCTCAACCTTTAGATGGTTAGAATAATATTGACAACCATTCCAGCATTCATCTCTGGTCAGTGCCGAGCATAGCAGCCTACTTTACCCTTTCATTCATTTAATCATTATTGTGGAAAGGTGTGGTGATGGGCACAACATTCTTATTATTACAAAGAGAGGCGGCTGCGCATTGGCCCATGCTTGCAGTCTAACCGCACATGATTCTGCCAGAGGAGAAAAATTATGCTTCGCTTCTTGCTTCGTAGACGAAGCAGAGTCTCATCCCCCGAGACTCTGCTTCGTTTGTTTTCTGGCTTATTGATCCTCTCTTTATTGATGGTCCCGGCAGGAGCCCTGGCTGCCCCAGATAACAGTGCCGCCAACGCGCCCCTTGCCAGCAGGGTGGTTTTCTTTGCATCTGATGGGATGCGTCCGGATTTGATGGAACAGTACGCGGCCCAGGGGGCGATGCCAACCTATGCCGCCTTGATGGCTGCCGGTGTCCGCGGGGATAATGGAATGGTTCAAGCCTTCCCACCTAACACTGGCGTAGGCTGGTATACAATGGCAACCGGAACGTACCCGAGTGAGCATGGTTCGACCAATAACACCTATTTTCGCAGCGGTGAGGCGAACTTCAACAACCGCACAAGTTTTTCGGCGCTGGGAACACTACAGGCCGACACACTGGCGGCTGCTGCCGAACGCGCCGGAAAGAAAGTCGCCCAGATCGAGTGGGTGGGTGGGGCAAATGCGGGGATTGCGGGTCCTACCGTTGACTTTGTCAGCTTCTTCTCGACGCGGGGTGTGCTGGCTGCTCCACTCAATCCGACTGAGCAAGCCGGTGCAGCTGCATTCGGCATCTCTTATCAGGTAGCCGCCTTCTCGGCTGCAAGCGGTTGGAGCAATGTGCCTGCAAGTGACCCGGCTGCGCCACCACAGCAGACCACCCTGACGGTTGCTGCTTCTTTCGGGGCTCCGAATCCCACGCGCCTCTATGATGTGTATCTCTACGACAGCGTGGTGGATGGGACAGCGGCCTACGACCACGCGCTCCTCGTACGCAGCGCGGCTGCGAAAGATGGCAGCCAGGCTTCTGTAAACCTGGCCGTGGGCGATTTCAAAGAGATCAAGCTGAAAGGTGCGGACGGCCTGATCGGTGCCCGGGCGGGACAGACCGCGGGTTTCTATGTCAAGCTCATCACGCTTGCACCCGACCTGTCTACTTTCAAGCTGTACTTCACCTCAGTGACGCGCGTGATTGCCACGTGTGCTACCGCGGCGTGCAATGCGCTTCCAGCTGGCGGCGCCGGTGAAAACCGCCTCGAGAAGTATATCGCCGATAACCTGCCGACGGCCATTGACGCCGACTTTGCGCCAGAGGAAGCCGGTATCATCGACGAGGACACTTACGTTCAGCAGGGGCGTGACCTGGAAAAGGCTTACGGCGATGCCGTGCTCAATTACATTCTGGGCACACTCCAGCCGAATACTGACCTCGCTTTTGTCGGTTACCCAGTCACAGACGAGTTTTCGCACCAGTTCATGGCGCTCGTCACGCCGACCGATATGAATGGCAATCCGAATCCGTACTATGACGATATCAACGGCGATGGCATTAAGGATAACCGGCTAGACGTCCGCGAAGGTTATATCCGCAGCGCCTATCACGAAGCAGATTCAAAGCTGGCGCTTGCGCGGTCGCAGATGGGTGGTAAACCAACGACTTTTGCCGCGTCCGATCACGGCTTTGCGCCACAGTGGTATGCGGTGAATGCCCGCAGGGTACTGTTCGATAACCAGGTCAACGGAACCTCCCTCTCAGGGAGTAGTGGCAATACTGCCAGCAATTGTGGTGCTGCTGCCGCTGACCTTGCCAAAGCCTGTTGGGCAGGCGGCACGGCGCAAATTTATGTGAATACAACTTTGCCTGCAGAAACGACTTATGCGCAAGTCCGAACGGCCGTGGTCAATGCTTTCCAGAGTCTGACCGATCCCGCCCATCCCAGTGCACAGGTTGTGGAACGTGTCATGTTGAAGGAAGAATTGCGCAACGTCGATGGCAGCGATTCCTTGAATCCCAATCGTAGTGGCGATGTGGTTGTGGTCTTAAGGCCTCCCTATCAATTCGATGCCGCCACACCCGGACAGCGCATTGCCTTCTCACAGTTCTTCGGCCAGCATGGCTATATGCCCGAGCTCGTTGATTTGGCACATAATGTCAACATGCACGCGACGTTTGTTGCTGCAGGTCCGGGCATTCGCCGCCAGAACCCTGTGGCTGGTGTTCGTGCAATTGATTTGGCGTCCACGCTTGCCTTCCTGATGAACATCCCCGGTCCGCAAAATGCGCGCGGCCGCATCATGTACAACCTCCTGCCAAACCCCGGACAATTCAGGGAAGCCACGATCCTGGACATCAGCGACTATCATGGACAGCTTGTCCCACTCAGTGAAGCTGCTGACAATTTAGCTGCACCTGGAGTAAATGCATCCTTCGCGATTGGCGGTTCCGCCTTCCTCAAGCCATGGTTTGACGTCTACCGCGCTGAGGCACCAGGTGGGTCCATCACTGTCGCGGGCGGTGATTCTGAGGGCGCCACCCCACCTATCTCAGCCTTCTTCGGCGACACGCCAACGGTCGAGATCATGAATATGATGGGCATCAGTTCAGATGGACTCGGTAATCACAACTTTGATAAAGGGCAGGCTTACCTGCGCAATACACTTATCCCACTGGCGAACTTCCCCTTCCTGACATCCAATCTGATCGACCCATCAACCGGCAAGACCCCACCAGAGTGGCAGCCCTCGA
>DATGYJ010000497.1:0-12259 GCA_035298105.1 Anaerolineales bacterium
ATACCTTTTGAAAAACAAGTCAAATTACCTGTGTGTTATAAAGATGTAGCGGTTGGAGAATATCTTGCAGATTTTATAATTGATGGAAAGCTAATTGTTGAAATTAAAGCTGTCTCAAATTTCCATTCTCAACATCAAGCACAAGCCATGCACTATCTAGCCGCAACAGGATGCCGGCTTGCGCTTTTACTCAACTTCGGCACAGGCTCGCTCGAATACCGCCGTGTGATCAAATAAACCAAAAGAGAAATCCGTGTAATCCGTGGCAAGAAGAATAAAATTCTGTGATCATCCGTGACTAAACCATGACCAACTTTTCCTCCTCTCGTGAATTTGCAGAACAACTCGACCAACAAGATCCGCTCAGACATTATCGCGAGCGATTCGTCATCAATGATACAGATCTCATCTATCTGGACGGCAACTCGCTGGGACGCTTACCCAAACCAGTCATCGAACGGATGAAGCAAGTCGTCGCAGAAGAATGGGGCACAGACCTGATCCGCGGCTGGAATAAAGGCTGGTGGGAAGCGCCAGGGCGTATTGGGGAAAAGATCGCCTCTCTCCTCGGTGCGGCAGAAGGGCAAGTCGTCGTGGCAGATCAAACATCCATCAACTTGTTCAAACTCGCTACCTCCGCGTTGACTCTTCACCCTGAAAAGAAGCGTATTATTACAGACACTTTCAATTTCCCGTCGGATTTGTATATTCTGCAAGGGATCGTTAAGCTCTTGTCCTACCCAATCGAAGGGATGAGTTCTCGAAGAGTTAGGGGTCAGGGGGGTCACGAAATCCTCCGCATCGGCGCACAAGATGATGACATCACACCTGATCTCAACGCACTTGAAAATGCGATCAACGAAGACACCGCACTCGTCACACTCTCACACGTCACCTTCAAAAGCGGTTACCTTTACGACATGGCCCATATCACCGCCTTGGCGCATCGCCAAGGCGCGCTGGTCCTGTGGGACTTAAGTCACTCCGCCGGTGCAGTACCCATCGAACTCGACAAATGCAATGTAGATTTCGCCCTCGGCTGCACGTATAAATATCTCAATGGCGGTCCGGGTGCGCCGGCATTCCTCTACGTCAACAAGACAATCCAAAACGGGGCGGCCTCTCCCATCTGGGGCTGGTGGGGACAAAGCAATCCATTCGAGTTCGATCTCGATTATCAACCTGCGCCAGGTATTCAGCGATTTTTGGCTGGCACCGCACCCATGCTCTCCATGCTGGCGATGGAAGAGGCGCTGCTGCCTCTCCTCGATGCTGGAATAGAGGCGCTGCGCACCAAATCCATTTTGATGACGGACTACGCAGTCTTCCTGACCGACCATCTGCTTGCGCCTTTAGGCTTTTCCCTTGGCTCCCCGCGTGATTCTGCCAGACGCGGCTCTCATATCAGCATCCGCCACCCGGAAGGTTACCGCATCAACCGTGCCATGATCGAAGAGCTGAACGTTATCCCCGACTTCCGTGCACCCGATAACATCCGTCTCGGCTTTGCGCCTCTTTACATCTCATTCAGCGACCTCTGGGAAGGCTTTGACCGTATCCGCAGGGTAGTGGAAGAAAAACGTTATGAGAAATATCCTAAGCAAAGATTGGCGGTGACATAGGGAAATCTTTCTGGCTGCATCCTATTCAAGTTATCCCAGATTGATTTGCGTCCGCACATCCGAAGCGAGACCGGTGGTAAGATAAATTTTGGATGGCGTCGAAAAGATCATTGTCCGTCAGATGAAATATCCAACGGCAAGACGTTGGACTCCAGAAATCTCTTTTGAAGGTGAGACCGATGATAAGAAAAATCCTCTTTCTGATCGCGGGTTTGACCGTTCTGGGGCTGCTGATCCAACTGATTCCCTACGGTCATAACCATACCAATCCACCGGTGAATGCTGAGCCGAATTGGGATAGCCCTGAAACACGTATCCTGGCACAGCGCGCCTGCTTTGACTGTCATAGCAATGTGACGCGCTGGCCCTGGTACAGCAATATCGCGCCGGCCTCCTGGCTGGTCTATCGGGATGTGACTGAAGGTCGCTTGCACATCAATTTTTCCGACTGGAACCGGCCGGATGAACAGCATGTGAATGAATTCCAGGAAGTATTCGATAAAAATTCCATGCCGCCCGGCCAATATCTGTTACTGCACCCAGAGGCAAAACTATCACCAGACGAAAAGCAGAAGCTATTCGACGGCTTGATGAAGCTCAAAGAAAGCTATAGGCAATAATACGATGGATACAAAACCCGACACAATTAAAATCTCAGCCTCTCACCGTGAAGAGATCTTTGCATCTCATGCCAACCTATACGTGACTGTCAAGGGCTCATCCGTGATCAGCGGCGATCAGGCGATGAAGAAAGCCAGGGAGGTGAGCCAGCTCGTCGAAGCGCTGACCAGCTTTGGGCTGAGTCCGGAGGCGATGCAGCTACTGGGCGTCCACATCGAGGCCTCCAGCGGCACATTGCTCAAATCATCCAGTGCCACGTATCGCTTGCGAATACGAGCGGAGAAGCTGGATCAGCTCGCCGAGCTGCTGGATATTATTGGATCACAAAAGAATGCAACGCTGGAGCGCCTCGAGTGGAAGTATCCGGAAGAAACTGCCTATGAGCACGGATTAGAACTTGCAATCGCAAAAGGGAAGGCAAAAGCTGAAAAGGTCGCCGCAGCCATGGGCGTCAAGCTTTTGGGTGTATATGATTTTATTGAAAATGCGTTTGATGAAGAAAGACCAGTTCCTTTTCAGGCGCAAGCCGTAATGATGAAGTCACGTGCTGCCGTCGCCGAGGAGCCCGGTCTAAATATGGATATCCAGCACAGCAAAATCGTCCAGGTCAACGTGGATATTTGGTATAGAGTTTCCTCATTCTAGTTCTTCTATTTATAAAAGAACTGGCTCCTATGGTAAGCCGTAAAGAGCAAGAAGCAAATCACTAGAAAGCAGATAGCCCCGCTGATTACCCACAAATTGGAATCCGCGCAGGTCGAATATGGGCGTAATCCCGCCTATATTTTCTGCAAGAAGATTCCATTCACTGGTATCCCAAGCCGTGACGCTTCCACGGTCGCCCGCGCGCCATAACATTTGTCCGTCTGGAGTAAATAGCAGAAACACGGTGAAGCCCTTGCCTGCTTGCAAGGATTTTATTTGTACGCCTGTTGAGATATCCCAGATCACGACGGGGGCACTCTCTCCGGTAGCCGTTGCTCCCTCTGAGGTAGCAAGCAGTGAGAAGTTGGGGGAAAGAGCATAGACGCAGTCACACGTCATGCCGAAGCGCAGCAACTCTGTCCACGTGCCGGTTTCGTACACAACAAATTCTCCGTTACTATAAACCGCAATCCGCCCTCCATCCGTACTGAATTGAGGACGAAAAAACGAAGGCAGTTCTGCGACAAGTTTTGCCTGGGCCGTGTCCCAGATTTCCACTTTATCTGTGGCCTTGAGCGCGATCCATTTGTCATCGGGGCTAATAGCAATTCTCGGTGCGGACGTCTCTCCTTCCCATAGGATGGATTCAATCTTGCTCGAGGCAACATCCCATACCGCAAATTTTCCAGGATGAACCGCATAGATCAACTTCTTCCCATCTGTGGTAAAAGTTAGGTCCGCAATTGTGGTATCAGCCTTATTTTCAGGAATCACTGCAGTTACGTTTTCTGGATCTGCATCCAGGATCAATAGAAACGGTACCCCTCCCGCGCTTTGAGCATCTCCGCCATGACAATAGACATTTCCGCTGCGCAAGTCTTCTTCAACCTGTTCCGAACATCCTCCTATAGCAAGTAAACGCCCATCAGGGCTAGCGGCTATCGCTGATATATTCATTTCGTATGGATCCACGCCAGCCGCGGTTGCGACTGCAAGCCAATACTGGTGCAATAATTTCACCCGCTTTAGATTACTCGGACCAATGACATCTGGTGGGATCGGCATAGGCGACAAAGTCACGGTTGCCGACGGTGCAATTCCTGTTGGCGTTGCCGTGACAGCCCTAGGCGTAAACTGAGGTGTGGCTACGGGAAGGCGCTGCACCTGCGAGGCGCAGGATAAGCAAAAAATCACGAAAAAGCAAGTCAACCCAGTCATTAATCTAGATAGCATGGCTTCCTCTCACTTCGTTGGTCAAAACGAGTTCGTTGAAATTATATGACGGATAGGAAATCAACGGACCCTGGTTTCTCAAGGAAAGACTATGTCTACATAGAACTTCAACGGATTCTCTAGTACCTTTGTTCTAACAATGATAAAATCGCTCTTCATCGGAGGAGCGATTTTATGTCCCCAGAAACCATTGTTGTTGAAAAATTGAGTAAAACGTATCAAGTACCCGAGCGTGAGGGTGGGTTCGGCGCGGCGGTACGAAGTTTCTTCAAGCGCAAATACAAAGACGTCAAGGCCGTTCAGGAGGTCAACTTCAAGATCTCACGAGGTGAGATCGTCGGCTTTCTGGGTCCCAACGGGGCCGGTAAAACCACCACGCTCAAGATGCTTTCCGGCTTGCTTCACCCAACCGGCGGCACGGCCAACGTGCTCGGTTTTACACCCTGGGAACTCAAGACCGAATATCTGCGCTCGATGACACTCGTGATGGGGCAGCGCAACCGTTTATCGTGGGATATCCCTGCGGCGGATTCATTTTTGCTCAATCAAGCCATCTATCGCCTTCCCGATGATGAATACAAAGCAACCTATAAAGAGCTCGATGAATTACTCGAACTCGAACCGGTCATGAAAAAGCCTGTACGGAATCTCTCTCTAGGGGAGCGCATGAAATGTGAGATCGCGGCGGGCCTGCTCCACCGTCCCAGGGTTTTATTCCTGGATGAACCCACCATTGGGCTCGACATTACCGGGCAGGCGCGCATCCGTGAGTTTTTGCGTGAATATAACAGGCGTACCGGTGCAACGATTCTCCTCACCAGTCACTACATGGCGGATGTCACAGCGTTGTGCGAGCGAATCATTATTATTCACCACGGAAAACTTAAATATGATGGCGGCATCAACGATCTCTCACGCAAGATCGCACCGTTCAAATTGATCGGCGTCAGGCTGGCAGAGACCAATTCGCATGACCTGCACAAATATGGCACTCCCGTTCAGAATGAGGAAGATTGGGAAAAGCAATACATCGAGGTCAAAGCGGAGGATGTGACTCAGGTCACTTCCAGGCTTCTGGCTGACCTGCCCATCCATGACATCACCATCACCGATCCGCCCATCGAAGATGTCATTGAGCAGGCGTTTAATCAGTAGATATTCATCCTCCCGAAGAACACCGGGACGATGTGAGCGGAGCCGAAGGCACAGTCGAAGGATATATGCTGCGCTTCGACTACATGGCGCCCTGGCGCCATTTCGCTCAGGGCGAATAGAAAGGAGTATTTATGTTCAAAGTTTTCCAGCGGCTGTGGCAAGTGAACTGGGCAGAGCAGTGGCAGTACCGCGCCAACCTGATCATGTACTTACTCTACTGGCTGGTCTCCCCTATCATCTACCTGGCCGTGTGGACCAGTATTGCTCATACCAAAGGGAATGTGAGCGGGCTCACTGCCAACGACTTCGTCACCTATTATCTGACCCTTTTGATCGTGGACCAGGTCACAAGCAACATCGTCATCCATACCTTTGCCTATAAGGTCCAGGATGGGACCCTCTCGAGCGAATTGATCCGGCCGATCCATCCTATGCTGACCAACGCACTGGTCAACAACATTGCCTTCAAAGCCCTGACGATCATGGGCTTCGTACCGATCTGGATTGTATTGTTTTTCCTCTATAAACCCGATTTTAGCAACGTGGCACTGAGCGGCATTTTGCTGGCCGTCCCTGCCGTGATCATGGGATTCTTCGTCGGCTTTCTGCTTTCCGCCGCCATCACCGCTATCGCCTTCTGGACGACGCGCGTCTATTCCATTCATGAGTTTTACTATGCAATGATCCTCTTGTTCTCGGGTCAATTTGTGCCGCTGACCCTGATGCCAAAATTCATTCAGGATGTTGCCCAGTATTTGCCGTTCCAACTACTCATTTACTACCCGATTCAATTAATTTTAGGAAAGCTTTCCAACGCGCAGATCATACAGGGATATGTGATGGGAGCCATTTGGCTGGTCGTGGCCATCACAATCTTCAGCTGGGTCTGGCGCAACGGTGTGAAACGCTATTCTGCAGTGGGGGCATAAAGATGCGCACCCTGAAATTACTCTCTGCGTTTCTAAAGGTCAACATTCAAATGTCGCTGGCCTATCGCGCCGATACGATCGTCAATATCCTTCTCAACATCATGTGGCTCGGATGGGAATTATTAAGTCTCGGCATTATCTTCAGCAATACCGAGACCATTGGCGGCTGGAACTTCGGAGAGCTAATCGCTCTACTCGGTGTCTTTCGTCTCGTCCACACATTGATGATCGCCCTGATCTGGCCCAACACCGAACGGTTCAACCAGAGCATCCGTGATGGCTCTATGGACTACACGCTATTGCAACCTGTCAACAGTATGTTCCTCGTGACGTTCTCGCGCATCACCGTTTGGCGAGCATGGGATCTGATCCTGGCCGCGGTCTTAATTGTGGTGGGCATCAACATGTCTGGCGGCGGCGCAACCACACCGCTTGATGTCCTCACCTTTTTCCTCCTGACTGTTTCGGGAGCGATCATTATCTACAGCCTTTGGATCGTTCTGATCGCGCTGACATTCTGGTTTACCAAATTCGACAACAACGTCACCATTCTGCAGGCGCTGCTCGACGCAGGCCGCTATCCGGTGACGGTATACCCTGTATGGCTGCGGATCATTGTGACCTTCGTCATTCCCATCGCGGTGGCGACGACGGTCCCCCTCCAAGCTTTGCGGGGAGAGCTTAATCTCGGTCGCATACTAATGTTCATCGCGATCGGGATCGCAAGTTTCCTGGTCGCCTCCCAGGTCTGGAAACGGGGACTCAAACAATACAGCGGCGCCAGCAGCTAACAACTCTTTCCAGCCCATACCAGGACAGAGCCAGAGACTTTTATCTCTGGCTCTGTCAATTTTTCACTTTTACTGGCCATTGTTGCTCGTCTCCCTGCGAAGCGGAAGGATATTGACGGTGAAGGTTGTTGACCAATCGCTCCAGTTGCCGGCTGCATCCCGGGCGCGCACGTGCCAGAAGTAGGCGCCACGCAGGATGCCAGGTGGTCTGCGGAACGCTGTGCGCTGGATGACAGAAAGCAACGGACTGGAAAAACCAGGATCATTATCGATCTCAAACTGGTAAGCCACAGCGCCATTCACAACATTCCACCGGAAGGTTGGAACACCGCGGACAGAAGTATTGTTAAGTGGCGATCGCAGGATAGGAATTGCAGGGGGCAGAGGGTCAATGGTGAATGAACTGGTAGCACTCCAGGCACTATATTGGTTTGCTCCGTTATAGGCCCGCACGCGCCAGTAGCATTTTCCATTCCCCAGGGGAGTGCCAGGTGTAAAAGTTGGCTCCGCCACAAAATGCGCTACGACATCCTCAGTAAACAGACTGTTTGGGGCAATTTGGATCTCATAGATGTCAGCATTGGGGACCTCACTCCAGGTAAAAGTGGGCATGGAGTTATTCGTAGTATAGTTATTTCGCGAGGGGAAGAGCAATACCGGTGCAGATAAATTTATGGCTGGTGTAGGAGCAGTATACTCATAAGCACCCATATCACAGCGTGCACCTTGCGGGCGCGTCACCTCGCGCTGATCGGTGCTCGGACAATTGATATCGGCCCCTGCGTCAATGGCAGCAGAACCAGCCCGCAAAGCCATGGTCTGGGTCAAACCGCCATTATCCTGCAAAGGACCCAAAAGAGGGTCAGCGTCGAGGTTGCCTGTACCAGGATACCCACCCTTCACAATGCTATTGGTCACGGATGCCTGGGCCGTGTTCGAAAAATCAGAGATCTCGCCACCGGTATTGTTATAGAGAATACTGCTGTCAATGGTGGGGTTCGCAGCATAATCGTTATAGATCCCGCCTCCTTTTGGCGCAGTGTTGCCACTCAGCGTCACAAACGTCAGCCATACGTGACTGCCACCGTAGTTATACATCCCTCCAGCTGCCTCCGTAGCCGAGTTGGCGCTGAAGGTCGCGTTGACCAGGATTGGCCTGCTATCGGTCCAGTTGAACATCCCACCGCCGCCAGCTGCCGTATTCCCACTAAAGGTCACGTTCGTCATTACGATGATACCCGTGGCGAGGTTCTCCATCCCGCCGCCACTGCGTTCCGCTGAATTCTCGTTGAAGGACACATCCATCAGCCTGGGACTGCTGAAATTATCATTGCGCATCCCGCCGCCTTCCTTGGCCGAGTTATCCCTAAAGGTCACGTTGGTCAGGACCGGGCTGCTCGCCTGCGGAGAATACAGACTTTGGCCAACATTGTACATCCCGCCGCCAAAGATAGCGTAGTTGCCGCTGAATATTACATTCGTCAGGCTGGGACTGCCCTGGTCGTTATAGATGCCGCCGCCTCTGTTCCAAGGGGATGGACCTGTTTCATCATTGGCATTGCCTCCTGTGACGGTAAAGCCGTCCAGTTTGGCATAATTGTTCGTCCCACTGCCGGTCAGGACATGATAAGAGTTATCGCGGTTATCCCCGACAGTACCAATGTCACCGCTCAAGATCGTGAGGTTCACTGCCGGATCGCGTTCTGTACGTAAGGCCTCCGATCCTGCGAAGCCGCCGTAAACCGCGACACCGCTCTTAAGTGCGAAAGAGACAGTCCGATCGTCACTTGCGGTTGGCTTGTAGGTTCCCGCTGCGACCCAAATCTCATCGCCGCTGGAGGCAACTGTCAGGGCAGACTGCAAATCGGTAAAGGCGTCTGCCCACGAGCTTCCATTATTGTTTCCGTTGGCATCCAGTTTGACATAATACGCCACCGGCTGATATTCGTATTCGTAGGCGCCGATCTCGCAGGCCGCGCCCTGCGGGCGTGTCACTCCGCGTTGATCTGTGGGTAGGCAGGTCGCTGTCCCGGCATCGAGCGCAGGGGAACCGGGCAAGATCCCCATTGTCTGCGTTGAGCCGCCGTTGTCGGCCAATGGACCTAATAACGGGTCCCCGCTGATGAAATATCCCGTTGAGCATACAACTCCATCTTCGATTAAATTGTTGAAGCCAGTTACCGTTCCACCGAACGCGTAACTCACACAATCGCCACCATCCGTGTTATTGGCAAATATGTTGTTACTTAAAGATAAACTCCCTAAACTATAGAGATTGCCGCCCTCCTGCGCGCCATTTCCGGAAAATGTATTATTTGCCAGTATGAGGGGATTATTCGGCCCTGGCCCATTCGCGTCCCCCCTATTGAAAACGCCTCCGCCTTGTCCGTTCGTTCCAGTGGCCTGATTGGAAACGAAGGTACTATTTACAATCGTGCGGCTATTCGACGGATTCACAAAAATCCCCCCATCAACGTATACAGCACCGCCGGAATAGGCGCTATTTCCGGAAAACGTAGAACTGCTGATGTCAAGAATAGCGCTGCTATAGATCCCCCCGCCATTGCCAGTCGAAGCATCGTTGGTAAAGGTGCTGTTGCTAACGGTTAAATCCCCGCCATTATAGATAGCGCCGCCATTTGAAGAGCTCCTTGCATCTTGTAACGATAATGACTGCAATGTAACGACACCGTTCGGAGAAATATTGAAGATGCGTGTGCTCAAACCACCACTAATCTTAGCAGCCAGATTTAAGCCTGAACCATCGATCAGCAGGTTTTTATCAATACTGATCTCCGAAGTGAGGGAGATGATCTGGCCTGCTAAGGAGGCGTCAAAAATAACTGTATCACCTGCCACGGCGACGGCAATCGCCTCACGCAAAGAACAGTCAGGATCGCAAACCCCATCGTTTGTGTCTGTCGTTTTGGTGACCACCAGGGTCGTCGGTTCCGCCAAAGTTCTGTGCTGTGACGCTTCACGACGATTTCCGGCTGCCTCTACCGGCATGGCAGGCAGCATACCACCTAATAGAACAAAGGTCAGAATACCTCGAGCCATCCAGGATTTTTGATAATTGAAAAACATGTCACTCTCCCTGAAGATCCTTCCCAGCCTAAAAATAAAAACATTTCTGAGTTAATACGAATATTCTAGCAAGCCTACGCACTGAAAACAAGACGACATTGGTCATTTTCAAGTTACATTTAGGGGCCTATTTCGGGTTGCTAAGTGGTTGCCGGAAGGTGGACGGCGGGAGCAGGCGTTTTGCACGTAAACTGCTTCTCTAAAGACAAAACGAGCCAGGGACGTTTGTCGCTGGCTCGTTTACTAAGGCATTATTATTTGCTTTCACTGTTCCTGGCACGCTCAATGACTTTATCGAATCCCATGTTGATATTGATCGGGACGGTAAAGACCAGCTTATACCCATCCGGGTCGAGCACGGTGACTTCACGGACATTCCACGGCTGGTCAACCGGACCCGAGACATTTGCACCTTGCTCGCGCGCCTGTTTTGCAAACGTATCAATATCACGGTCGAGCCCGAACATGCTAAAGTTCAACGATACGCCGCTGCCTTTGGGCTCAGATACCTCTTTGCCATCCCTTGATCTTGCAATCAACAAGTCGGCATATTTGACCCAGCGCAAATGGACCAGGGCAGCCCCTCCGCCCGGACCCGGCATCGTAAAGATGTGTTTGAAGCCAAGCACCTCCTGGTACCACCTGGAAGATATGTCCAAATCCTTCACAATCAACATGGGGAAGGACGGCATTGGATAAATTTCGTCGGTCATTCTGACTCCTTTTTGAAATTGGGAGATTGCTTCCTTGACAGGATGCTTCGCAATCGTCGGGTCTTCGGCGCTAGCGCGCCTCAGCCACTCCTCGCAACGACATGAAATTTTAGTAATCATCAGGCTGTCAGCTTTGTTACTTCTTCCGATTCGATACATACACCTTCACGGCCTCGCGCATGAACTCAGCCAGGCGAGGATCGATCTTATCGAAATTCGCCTTGAAACGAGAGTCCTCGTTGTATAAGTTTGCCAGGCCCAATAACTGTGCATCGTTTGGAATCCAAAAGTACTCAATATGCTTGCGCCAGCGTTCGATGCCGGCCTGAGCTTCGGGGGAGGCGGCTCCCTTTGGAAAGGCAGCCAGAATGGCCTGGTAGGCTGCATTGCCTTCCTCGCCGATGCGCTGCTTCTCGGCCGCCGTGTATTGTTTCCATTTCCTGGTAGAAGCCTTGATCGTCTCAGGGTCATACTTCTGTGCGATCTCCTTTTCATACTCGGCCTGCTGTTCATCGCTAAAGGCTTCGAATAACTGCTTGTTACTCATTTCCTTGTTTCCTTTCAGATATAGAATCGTATTGTCCACTGTGTCGATGAGCCGGTTCAAACGCGCGGCCTGTTTTTTGAGGGCGTCCTTATGACTTTGCAGCGCGCCCAGCACATCGAAGTCACGGCGTCCCATGATCTTCTTGATGTCTTCCAGCGGAATATCGAGCTCGCGGTAGAACAATATTTGCTGTAACCGCAGCACCGCCTCCTCCCCGTAGTAACGATAGCCGTTATCGCCCACCCGGGACGGCTTGAGGAGCCCAATCTCATCATAGTGATGCAGGGTACGCGGCGTTACGCCAGCCAGTTGTGAGAGTTGTTTGACAGTGAACATGGCGCTATCTTAAACCCTAACGTAACGTTAATGTCAAGGGTGGATGGCGTGCGAGGCAGGGTCTTAACAAAGTCGCGCAACCATCTGTTTTTGTACACGGATTTCGCGGATTGGACGGATTTTTCCGTCAATTTACGGACGCTGCGCAGACCGTGTTGTCCGTGTCATCCGCGTACCGAAAGAGGAGTTTTATCAACCGACTTTGTTAAAGCCGTGGGGTGCGAGGAACCCGGGAACTTTTCGGGGTCGAGCGGGGTCTTCTAAGTAATGAAATGCCCGGAGTGCTGAATGTAAGGGTGGATCTCTGCACGATTCGCTGGCAATGTACGTCCGCTATTTCCTTATTTCCCCCAAATTCATCCCGACAATCCTGTACTAATCCTGTACTGATCCTGTACTCATCCTCTAGTGCTCTCTCGCTATGAAAACAGTATTCAGTGGGCAGTCTCAGGTCAGTATGATATTGACGATCGGTTTATCGTGGTTAGTAATTTGCGA
Organism: Anaerolineales bacterium; assembly: GCA_035298105.1. Lineage (GTDB taxonomy): Bacteria > Chloroflexota > Anaerolineae > Anaerolineales > Villigracilaceae > Defluviilinea. Next base: position 12,178 of record DATGYJ010000497.1, read on the forward strand.
ATAACTATGCCTATAATGGACTGGACAACGGGTTGGCTGGGAGTAAAAGGAGCACAGACCTGGCGGTCATGTCTCGGCGGGG
>DATGYJ010000498.1:0-3525 GCA_035298105.1 Anaerolineales bacterium
GTAAGGGTCAAACGGAGTAATATCTGCCTGCTTTATGCCTGGCAGTGAGGCTTTCATATCGAGAATTGCTGACTCGTTGGGCCCCGGCGCCTGACTGTGCCAGTGCGGGAGTATAATTTCGATAGTGAATGCGGGTTTTTAGCGGTTTAGGTGGAGAGATACCAAATTCTAGATCAATGACGACAAATGCTGGATAGAAGTTATTACATCGATGAAGTCAACGAAGTACTTAATTGGGCGATGTGTATGAGGGTTTTCTCAGGATTGTATGCCAGCTACAAGCGTTTCGCATGGAAGATTTGCGGCTGACGCTCTGGTTGGACGCTTCTCTAGATGGACGGATTCTCGCAACAAACAAGGAAAGGATAATATGAATCTCATTCTTGTAGCTGGTGGTATTTACCATATTGGCTGGGCAATCTTTGACTCAGCCTGGCCGAAGCTATGGGATTGGAAAAGGAGACTTTCCCAGTTAGACGATTTCAACCGTGGCCTGTTGTACATCTTGAGCCGATTGTTGGTTTTGCTTTACCTATACATTGCAACCTTGTCTTTCTTCTTTCAAGACGAATTGTTGAATAGCATGATCGGAAAAACCGTCTTGATTTTTATGGTCATATATTGGACCTTCCGCGCTTTCATGCAAATCCAGTTTTATGGTTTTTCGCGGGCTGACAAGATGAATATCAAAGTAAAGGATGTTAATTTGCCTGCGCCAATTAATCGCTTGTCCAACCGAGCTTTATCCATTGTATTTTTTATGATCATGCTTGTAGGAATATTACTTTATCTTTTGCCAGTATTGTTTTGAAAAGAGTGAATGAGAGTTGCATCTTATGCGAGAGAATGAACCATCTTTGCGAACTTCTGGGCAGCGGTTCTATGGCCGATCAATGCTTGGCACCTTTTCTCGACAAGAGGTCTTGAGGGGTCAGATTATCAAAATCAATCCCGCACTGATCACCATTACGGATGGCCAAGTGAACAAAGTGGCCCCCGAAAAGCTCCAACACCAAGTGGATGTGCACGTCCGGCAATTGCTGGCCTACGGGATCAAGACCTTTCATGCCGATGTGAACTTTGAAGACTATAGTGGATACGGGACCCTGCGACCGGATCTAAATGGGACGATTTTCACACCTCTATTCTTGCAAAGATTGAAGCGTCTCGTGCACGGACACGGCGGCTATCTCAATCTGCATTTGCTGACCGATTTTCCAAAGCAGCATTTCAGTGAATATGAAGCCGTAGAGGCGGATGCGATTTGCTTTCAATTGGAGTCGTTGCCCAATGACTGTCAACTGGCGGCATTGATTGAGGCAATCCAGCGCTCAGGCGCTTGCGCGAGTCCGGTGATTGAAACAGTCGGGTCAGAGGGTCTCGTGCCGCCGAGTCCGGAAAGCGTCTTCAGCCGACTGAAGCCATTGTTGGCGGAGATTGGGATGCTGACGTTGCAAGTGGCTGGGACGACTTCACGCTCCAACACTGCAGCCGGCGGCCTGGCAATTGAACGAGCGCGTGCCTACATCGATACGCTGCGACCGGTGTTTGCTGGGACGCTCCAATTCCAAGGTGGAATAACGACTCGGACGATTGGGCAAGCCGTACGTCTCGGGGCCGAATTCGTGGTGTGTGGTACAGAGATATTTCGGAATCGCGAGGGCCGAACAGCAGAGGCCGTGATTGACGAACTCTTACAGCGGGCAGCCCAGTCCTTAGTCGGGTCAGAAAAACAATACGGGCCCAACAAATCGTCAAGCGCTTGCCTTACAAACATTACAAACTAGGAGGAGGTCGTAATGAATCTAAACATCATTGATCTGGATCAAAAGTTTTCCTTGTTTACAAAACAATGGTCGCCCAAAGTCATTGGCAAGATCAACAACTACCTTGTAAAAATAGGAAAGCTACAGGGAGATTTTGTGTGGCATAAACATGATGACACCGATGAATTATTTCTAGTGAACAAAGGGGTCCTCCGCGTCGATTTACGAGATGGATCCGTGCTTGTCAAAAAAGGCCAAATGTTCATCGTGCCCAGGGGAATAGAGCATCGAACTCATGCTGATGAAGAGTGCGAACTAGTCATGTTTGAGCCGGAAACCACATTGAACACGGGAGATGTCAAAGGCGATATGACGGTCGAAGAATTAGAATGGATATGATCTATTGGGTCAACACGTATTGACACTGCCAATCCGTTCAAGAAGATTTTTCTTTATTGTTAAAGATTGCATGATCTGTTGAATAAATTGAGTTGTTGTGAGATTCAAACGCGCCCAACAAGGCATGGGTGTGTCTTGAAAAGTCACACCGCACCTCCTGGCACCGTACGCCAGCCTTTTGCGGAAGCGAGTACTTCTGAAGAGCCGGTGCGGTAGTTCCACACGCCGGGCTTTGTGCGGGGCCTGTCGGGTAACTGGCAGTCCTACCGCGATGGCGCTTCCTTCTCTCAGAAGTTAAGGAGAACAAAAAAATGAAAAGGACGTTTTTGCTTTTCTTGCATCTGGCTACAGCAGGGATGTTCATGTTGACTGCCTGCGGTTCAAAATCTGCGCCAACAGTTGTGCCAACAACTCTCGACTTGCCGCTGACCGAAACGCCTCAACCAACAAAGACCGTTATCCCTACGCCAACATTGGGCATTGGCTCCACCAGGATATCTGAAAAAGATGGCGCCACTCTCGTGTATGTGCCAGCAGGCGAGTTTGCAATGGGTTCAACAGATCAAGATTCGCTGGCCTCGAACGATGAAAAACCGCCGCATCCCGTAACGCTCGACGCTTTTTGGATTGACCAAACCGAAGTAACCAACGCGATGTATGCAAAGTGTGTGAACGCGGGCAATTGCAAGCCGCCAATCAACACAGATCATTTTATTAATACGGGATACGCCGATCATCCCGTTGTTTCAGTGGATTGGAGTCAGGCCAGTGCATATTGCGCCTGGACGGAACGCCGACTTCCCACCGAAGCCGAATGGGAGAAAGCCGCGCGCGGAACGGATGGGCGCATTTACCCCTGGGGCAATGAAGCCCCGAACAATGCCTTATTGAATTACAACGATGCTGTTAAAGATACAACTGCAGTTGGACAGTATCCAAACGGTAAAAGTCCTTATGGCGCTTACGATATGGCGGGCAACGTCTGGGAATGGGTCAACGATTGGTACGACCCCAAGTACTATGAGAAGAGTCCCAACAAGAATCCCAAGGGCCCGGAGACCGGAACCGAGCGAGTACTGCGCGGATCGGGCTGGCAAAATGAAACCCCGACGGTTCGCATCTTCACACGCGTAGACAGCGACCCAGCGGTCCGGAATGAATCAACCGGATTCCGTTGCGCCCGCGATGCGAAATAATCGTTTGCGCTGAGCACCGTACGCTCGTCATGGTACAACCGTGTCATGAACGGATCGGACCAGACAGATCAGCTCAGGACCAAGACCAAACAGTTTGCCATCGACATACTGAAGCTGTTCGGCCCGCTCCCCAAAACCCCAGAAACCTCGGCCATTCAAACGCC
>DATGYJ010000499.1:0-7878 GCA_035298105.1 Anaerolineales bacterium
TTTCTCAGTTGTTGTTCTCCATTTTGGGCGACAGAGATTTTTAATGACGCTGATAAATCGTAACTGTCACAAAAGGCACAGAAAATCATATTCCTGTTATTTTGTGCCGTCAATTTTTCCGAGCACATCAGTCAATATCACTTTTGTCACATCTTGGAACAAGCGGACTCGTTCAGGGCGCGAAAGTACAATGTTCTCCTTGCCTAATTCTATTTCAAAAGATTGTTGCAAGATTGCGAGTATCTGGCCATCGACTTGATTCCGTTGTGCACGTTGAGCTATTCGTTTCAACAGATCATCATAAGAGCTTGAATTTGGATACGAGTTTGGTGGATTGAACATGAAATGTGTCCTTTTTAGGTTGGCAAATTTTGCAGAGATTGATCGGAACACTCTCAAACATTTCTTGCAACTTGACGTTTTGAATGCAACGCCGCCCAACGGCTTGCGTTAGCGGCTTGGTGGGAGAACCAACCAACGAAACGGAAAATGCTTTCGCTTGGACTCGACTAATTTGCACGGCCCACCACCAAGTCCGCTGCACGCATTGTTGGGCGAAAATGGTCATTCGATTTCTGCGACTGAAAATTTGTCTGTTGGAATAATACGATTAATAATTCTTAGAGAAAGTCTAGTATGCAAATACATAAGCAGGGAATTGAACATTATTCCAACGGCTATTGACATTAGCAATCCTCCTGTAAGCTCGATCAATAATAGAGTCAAACCCAGGAATACAGCTTGAAAATAAACATTCATGAAAATGCCAACTTCTGGATCAGACGAACTTAAATCGCAATTTGGTAAATACTTTTTTATCTCGCCAATAATTAGATCAAAATCTTCATTGGAAGTAGGTGCAAAACTAAACCCTATCGCCGTAGGATAATATTTTGACAATAAATAAATATAAGGTCCGTTGGAAGAAACCAAGTATCCGCGAAAATAATCCCAGGCAATCATTTTTCCGCCAAAAAGAATACCTTGTTCTGACAATGACATATGCCGTACTTTGGAAAAACAGTTTTGAATACCTCGGGCAATTAGTGCGCCGAATATCTGTCCTGAGATCCCAACTGCAAATAAACATAGAGCGCCGACTAACAAGAAGTTGAAGAAATTCTTGGCATCAAAAACGACACTGTCAGTCTTTGATCTAACAAATACAATAAGTATGATCAAAATGGCCAGTAAAGCTCTGCCGACATCCAAAATGAGAGTAAGTCTCCATGTCGATGGCTCAACGATACGTTCTGGAATTACTTTTTCTGTGAGATTAAGCGTTGCACCTTTATAATTTTTTTTCGCTCTCAACTTCTTTAGAAGTGTGATATTGCTGTATACTGCCCAAATCACGTGTACGATGAAAACAATGGCAATAACTTCTAGGAAAATCATTTTTATCCCTTTATTTCGCCCAACGGTGAGCGTTACTGGCTGGCGGGAGGGACGAGATGACGCCACTTTAACGGAACTGGCTTGAGCCAACGAAAACGCTTGAAAACGCGGTGCGTACCCGCCAGTCAAGTGCACGCTGTGTTGGGCAGATTCCTGCTCGAATGACAAATGCCTGAAAACGACACCATAATGAAAAGATCATGTCTCACAGCTCTGTATAACTCAAGGCAACTTGATTTAGCCAAATCACGACTTTGCACAAAGCCCCAAGATGGTTAAAGCCTGCGGTTTATCTCCCTTTGCATCGACAATCCTGCTATTCCAGCAAAGCCGCCAAAAATTCCAAAGGGAATGAGAAGCAGACTTATCGGCACATCAATCAATCCCAGTATGCGTAATGCCATCAAGCCAATTATAGCAGTCAGAGCTAATACACCAATCAGGGCAATGCCGGCTAGCCAACGAAATCGGCGTTTATGTCGATGAGTGTTCATGTCATTGAAAGCACCTCTCGCGATAGCGTTATTCATTTGTTTGGGATACCTCAAACCCGACCGCACACGATAGTTTATGGCGATGGCCAGCAGACCGAAAAAGACAGCCAAGCCAATCAAGCCACAAGGTATCATTAGCCATGATAAGTTGATTTCCATTGGATCTACCCTGTAACAAACTCGCATGTTGCCAAATCAATATCTGCCCAACGGCTTGCGTTACCCGCTGGTGGGCGGGACGAGATAGCGCTATTTTATCGGAACCAACCTCAAGCCACGCAAACTGCCTGAAAACGCGGCGACTCCCACCAGTCGGGTGCACGCTGTGTTAGCGCCAATCTTGGACCATAGCTTATGGATTTATTCTTCATCATAATTTGTCTTGGCTTGAGAGAGTACTTCAACCTTCAACGCTGGATGTAGACCTCAATGAACTGGACTTTCTCAGAAATCTCTCAAATACAAGATGACAAAGCGGGATAAGCATTGGCACACCAAGCGCCAAGCCATCGAAATTACCCCTGAATGCCCACCAGCTTGAGGTGAAGTATTCTGAGGATGCTAGTGAAAACGAGGGTTCAAGCAAATATGAAATGGATGAACTGACAAACAAAAGAGCACCTGCAAAACCGATGATCCACCAACCCTGATGCTGTTTCTTTAATTCGTTTCCGCCTTTGAGAGCAAAAACAATAAAAAGCCACAATCCACTCGCGATAGCGGATAGGCTGATCAAACCCAAGATCGCTAAAGCGACCACATGAAATAAATGTGACCGCCAAATCAGGTCTTGGAGTAAAGAGAGGGATATTAATATCGCAAAACCAGTCCAGCGGAGGGCTATGATGGTTTCAAGAACGAGCAAGGCACGACTTAACTTCTCAGACATTGACTTTCTCTTAGGCGCTAACGGTCAGCGTTAGCGGCTCTAATTAGGGCAGAGATTGAATCCATCCATTGTCAAGTTAGGCAATGCAATTCGTTCTTCGAGGAGTCCGCTGCACGCATGGTTGAACGAACGTTCCGCCTAAGGGGATTCCGTTCAGATTATAGTCTCAAACCCGAAGCGAACAGGATCGTGAGCAGAGGAACGATCTCCAGAAACGGACGTGGAACAACGATCTGGGCATACCATCTGCGAAGAAACCAGGTGTGAATCGGACGGTTTTCGTCAGTAGACCCATAACGTCCTTCCCGCAGTCGGGCTCGTCCTATCGACAGTCGGTTAGGCAGCGACCGTTTTCCATCGAACAAAGATCGAGACCAGAGAAAGAAACCTGGCTCGCCCCTCCGACATCGGTCCGATTTGGCGGACGGGTAGCATCAATCCCCGCTGGCAGGTCTGGCACAAGCGTGGATCCTGTTCGGTCTTCAAGATCTTCTTCAACCAATCCAGCAATTTCAATTGAAGCACCATAGGTAACGCAGCCGGCAATCCCAGGAGACGACGTGCCCGCTGTAGCTTGGCACGACAACTGCCATGATGCAGTCCATAATGGCGAATGCGCACAAACCGATCGGGCAGGACATGCATCAAAAAGCGATGAATGAATTCCAGGACCGGAAGGGTCATCTGCTTGGGCTTGCGTTCCTGACTTCGTATCTCGCGATTGTCATAGTACGTGAATGTCACCTGGTCATGCTCCACAGCCAGGATGCGATGGTTGCTGATCGCAATTCGGAAAATGTAGCGCCCCAGATACTCCAGTAATTTTTCCACCCCATACAGCGGCGCTTGAATGTACACTTCCCACTTCTTTCCCTCTGCTTGCCACAACATCTCGGCTACATCCAGGGAGCCTTGTTGGGTGCTCAGGCTGCCCGCTTGCCAGAGCGTACGTACCCCCTCACAGAACCTGCGTCGAAAATCTCGGGATAACGCTTCTACGTTGAACAGATAATTCTGTTTGGCAGCGTTCCAGCGATCTCCCTCCGGGGTATGAACCAGGGCACCACCGGTGACCATGAAGTGGACATGGGGATGCGCCTGGATCGTTTGGCCCCAGGTATGCAGGACCAGCGTAAAGCCAAGTTCACCGCCCAGGTATTTATGACCATACTCCTTCAACAGGTGTGCAGCGGTGTCGATCAAATGGTTATACATCACCTCTTGATTCCACCACACCAGCGGATTGAATACATGATCGATCGTGAACACAACATGATAATAATGAATGGGTAGGACCCATAGCTTCTGGGCTTCCAACCACTGTGCCTTTTCGAAGGCTCCACATTTCGGACAGTGACGGTTCTTGCAGGATTTGTATTGGAATTCCCAGCTGCCACATTCGGTACAGGCTTTGATCACTCCCCCCAACGCAGGCGTGCGACACGCCATGATCGCACGCGCGGCCTGGCGTTGCTCATAGGAAAGCGAATACTCTTTCCGATACTCGCTCATGTATCTTCGAAAGATGGCACCCACATCATTTTCTTTCGCATTCATACTTGTCTCTGTCCGCCTAAGTTCGTTCAACGGTTTGCGTTACTGGCGCTGGGGCGGGCGTGGATTCTGCTTGGGAGCAGGAAAAACTCGAAGCGAGGAAAATGCTTGAAAATGCCGCAGAATCCCCAGCGTCCAGTGCACGCTTTGTTAGCCGCCGCAATTAAAGGACGATATCTTTTTGCGTAAAACAACAACAGGAGTTTATGTAGACGTGGCAGGGATTGCCGAAGAGTTGAATCCCTTGATAAACAACCATATTGGAAGTAATAACTCAAATAATCCACCTGGAAGATAGACCAACATTCCAGTATTACCATCCATCTGCATAACACCCGCCATGTCGAATACCGTGCCTATTGACAACATCGCATAACCGACAAAGCCAAGGACCGACAACCATCGTGGAACAAGGCGCGATTGATACAATAAATACGACAAGATAAGTCCCCCAATGCCTGTGAAGAGAAAGATGATCATCTCGTAATTCCACATGAATTGCAATCGCAAGAGGAGGTACATTCCACCAATAAGAATGACCACACATTCAATACTTCTGAATATGACATATCCCACTGCGAAACGGTGATGAAACAGTTTTAAGATGGGGAACAACAATACACCAATGCCAACAACGGCAGCGCCGCACATTATCTCAAGGAGCACCCCTATGATCAGAAGACTTTTCTGTGAATTTTCTCCACTTAAAAATGATCGTATCTGACCACTTCCTATAGTAAATGTCACGGTTGCCACAAGAAATAATATACCGACAAGTACTGCAATGGTTCTAAGTGATTTCATGGTGTTCTCCTTTATATACACAAACTTTTTACACTTCGAGAAAAAATGAAGACAGCCAATGGCGTAATGTTTTTATTAATGATGCGGCGCCCAACGAATTAAGGATTGATGCGGCGAGGTGAGCGAAGATCAGAGGAAGAGCTCTGTGTGCCGCCGCATCAATCCGAGTTGGACTAAGCCGTGCGCAGGAGAGAGCGCAAATTGGATTTGGGATTTAAAGCTATCTGGGTATGGCTAAGGAACGATTCCCAATCGCTAGTCAGGACAAGATAAGATAATTGTACATGAAAATGGGTTAGGGTGGAGAATGGAAGGGAGGCGGAAAACAGAGTGGAGGCGTGCGAAACCAGGCTGTCCCGGAGCAGGATCAGCGCTGTGGGGGAAAAAGGCAAGAGGGCAAGGAGCCGTGTGCTCATGGAGAACGACAGAGGGTAGGAGCCAGAGTTCGTTGGAGAAGCATGGGCAGGCCACACTGCGGGCAGAGGAGGTTGGACTGGGCTGGTGTCGGGCTGGTCTGTGGGTGGAGGTGGTCTGCATGGGGTAGAAGCGTGAACTTGCCGAGGTGTTGCTGGATGGTGATGAGCCGAGGGCGGAGGGCTGCGCCAAAGAAGCCATAGTAGCGCACTTTCACAAAACCTCTGGGGAGCACATGCTGGAGGAAACGGTGCATGAACTTCTCCACCGAGAGAGTACACTGTTTGAGCTGCCCGCTATCGGAGGTACGGTACTGGAAGGTGACCTGGGAAGATTCCATCTGGCCGGTGTTTTCTATCCGTACTAACCGGCGGTTGCTGAGAGCCACCCGGTAGATATAGGGTGCCAGATAGCGGAGGGCCATTTGTCCATTCCCCACCGGCTTGCAATGGACCACCCAGTCCTGCTGCCAGACGTTGGGTGGGATCTGTGCAAAGAGGGGTGTTTTTCGCAAGAGGCGTTGGAAGGTGGCACGAAATAGCCGGGAGAGCGCCTTCACAGGCACGAAGAAATTATGGTGAGCCTTGAGCCAGGTCTGTCCATCGGTGTGCCAACCACCGCCAGGAACCAGGTAGTGCACGTGGGGATGGTAGGCGAGCTTGCGGGTCCAGGTATGCAAGACGCCCACCATCCCAACCTGGCCACCGACAAAGTGCAGATCTTGGGCTAACTGTTGGGTGGCTTGCGCCGAAGCCCGGAAGAGCAGGTTGTAAATACACTTCTGGTTCTGGCTGGCAAGGAGACGTAATTGGGCGGGGAGGGTGAAGGTCAGCAGGAAATACGGAACGGGCAACAGCAGTTCCCGTTGTACTTCAAGCCACTCTTCGGTCTGTTCATGTTGGCACTTGGGGCAGTGGCGATTGCGACAAGAGTGGTAACTGTAACGGGTTTCTCCACAGGCTGTACAGTGATAGACCTGCCCGCCCAGGGCTTCGGTGCGACAACACTCAATCGCCCGCATAGTTTTGCGATGGCTGGGTAATAGCTTGGTGGCGTACTTCTGGCGATAGGCAGGACCATAGCGGCGGAAGATGTCTGCCAGTTCTAAAGCCACAGGCTGGTCACCAACTCGTTAATGGTGTCGCGGGTTTGGGCTTCGGTGATGGAGGTCAGGTGGGTGTACAGGCTGGTGGTCTTGGGCGAAGCACACCTGCACCGAGCGCAGGTACGGTGTGGCCGAGGTAACTTTGGATGATGCGCAAGTTCACCCCGGCTTCCAGCAAATGGGTGGCATAGGAATGGCGCAGGGTGTGGACCGTAGCCCGCTTGAGGATCCCCGCCTCTTGCACTGCCACCCGGAAGGCGCGCTGCAACCCACTTGCACTCATGGGTTGGTCCCCCTCTCGCACGGGCGAGGGAAACAACCAGAGCGGGTGGCGATGAGTCATCCAGTGGAGGCGCAGGAGTTGCAGGCAGGTTTCTGGCAGGGGCACATACCGATCGTTACCGCCTTTGCCTGCGCAAATGTGAACCAGCTGGCGTTCTCCATCGATGTCTTTGACTTGCAGGTAGAGCCCTTCCAACAAGCGTAGCCCGCAGGCATAAATCGTGGTCAGGCACACTCGATAGGGCGGGCGATGAACACAGGCGAGAGCACGCCTCACTTCCACTGCACTCAAGACCACCGGCAGCTTCTTCTCCTTCGGCGGACGCAGAAACTCAAAGGTCTTCCATTCTCGTCCCAGTGTTCGTTCATAGAAGAACTTGATCCCGCACAAGGCAATTGTGCAACTGGCGCGAGCAGCATGTTTTTCATTCTTGAGGAACAAGAAATACTGGCGTAGTTCTTCTTCATTGATCTGGTCTGGGGATTTGTGATAATGCTTGGCCAGCTGACGCACCGCACTCAGATACGCCTCCTGCGTCCGGATGGCAAATCCGTGCAGTTGCAGGTCCTCGATCATCTTCTGTCTTAAAACAGACATAGGCTATACCTCCTGTATAGAATTGGATTCAATACAGTAAATATAGCCCTGACCAAGCAACTTATGAATCTATGGCAAGTTCTTCCTGTGGGAGTTCCTGCGCGCAGCGCTTAGTTCAACGGTTGGCGTTACCCGCTGGTGGGCGGGACGAGACAACGCCGTTTTGTCGGAACCAACTCCTAGCCACGAAAAGCGCTCAAAAACGCGGCGACTCCCACCCGTCGGGTGTTAGCATGTAAACGCAATCCGCAAGGGTTGCGGTCGGGCACGTTTTTGGATATGCTCCGTTTGTTCAGTGAACGGGCACGCCTATCCGGGAACGCTGCGTGAGGGTCCAGCC
>DATGYJ010000500.1:0-12277 GCA_035298105.1 Anaerolineales bacterium
AGAGGCGCAATATAGGCACGGTCGATTTTTTGCGCCCCCTTCCGCCGGTTACCCAGGTTCAGCTTTGGCGTCCGGATAAAAGCTCCGCCTTTGCTGAATAATCCTTCCAGTACAGCAATCGTGGTGCTGAGAGACAAGCCAAACCCCACGATCACCAGCAATGGAAATGATCTCAACCGTCTTAGGACAGAACGGTGTTGAGTGGCAGTTGCCGTCAGGTAAAGCAGCGGAGGCCCCAAACCTGCAAAGACCGAAATCGGGAATATTTTGAATGCGACAGGGATGAACAGCCCGACCGGGAGCGTGAGCAAGAGCAAAGATAGCATGAGCGGATGCACAAAATAGCCGGTCAGATGCAGGAGAGCCATGAAACGTACTTTCAAGGGCAGCTTTGCCCGGAGAACACTGGGCAGGATCTTGCGGACGACTTGAAAGCTGCCTTTTGCCCAACGGAACTGCTGTTTTTTGTAGGCTTCCACCTGCGGTGGAAGTTCAGCGGGGACAACCACATCTGGCAGGTAATCAAATTTCCAGCCGCGCATTTGGGCGCGATAACTCAGGTCCAGATCTTCAGTGAGGGTGTCCCACTGCCAGCCTCCGGCATCCTCAATGCAGGCACGCCGCCATAAGCCAGCCGTACCATTGAAATTGAGGAAGAAGCCATTTTTGGAACGGACAGTCTGCTCGATGATGAAGTGACCATCAATGCCCATGGCTTCCGCGCGTGTGAGCGAGTTATATTGTTGATTGGTATGCCCCCAACGCGTCTGGAGACATCCAAGCCGGGGATTTTGAAAGGATGGCACGGTCTGCTTTAGCCAATCTGGCTTGGGAACAAAGTCTGCATCGAAGATGGCGACCAATTCACCGGTCGCAGTCAGGAGACCATTCCCCAGGGCGCCGGCCTTATATCCCGTGCGGTCAACCCGGTGGATCAGTTCAATATTGCCCCCCCGGCTCTTATATTCTTCAACCAGCTTGCTGAGCAGATCGAACGTGTCATCGGTAGAGTCGTCCAATACCTGGATTTGTAACCGATCAGCCGGGTAGTCGAGTCTTGTTACGGCGTTTAACAAGCGCTCGATTGTATATTTTTCGTTGAAAATCGGTAGCTGGACCGTGACTGGCGGCCATTCCTGAAGTGGCTGAATTTCTCCTTTTTGGATTGTGCGTTTTGAGGGCCTTCTCATCCGCAAATACAGAATGGTGGTGATTAGGTTGTGGAACCCATACAGGGCCAGGACGGCCGTCACGATAAGATAGAAAACTCCCATTAAACCTATAAGAAGTTGCAAAGTAGGATCCTCCTTTATTTGCATACAGAATACAACCATGGTTGCCTATGGTTGTATTAATAAGAACGATAAAAAACTTCCGGTATTATCTTCTGTGTGAGAGTCATCTTAGGTGTGAATTAGAATTTTCTAAGTGCGGCATTTGTACTGATATGAAGTAGTCAAATAAAAGGCAGATCCAGACAGGGTTAAAAAGGCTCCACCTCCTGCTTTCTTGAAGTCAGGAGGTGGAGATAGTTGTTGTTTATAAGCTATTGAGAGTGTTAGGGCACCGATTTTTGGGGTGTTTTGGCTCGCCAGCGGTAAAGCAATATGTAAAGCACGACAAGAGCCATCAACCAGAACGAGACCGACCATATCAACCCAGCTCGTGAGGCTTGGTAGATCATCGGGTTGCCTGCTAACCAAGGCAGAGCCTCAGGCATGGGTTTCCTGTCGAGCAGATAGTACAGCACATCTTCCAGGCCGCAAAATGCACCGACAAAAAGAGAGATCAGGAAGTACAAGCAATCTTTCCAGGCGCCCCACATCAGGACGACGCCCAGGACTGCATAGCCCGCTAACGAAACGAACCAGCCAGTATGGTAGACGTTTGCATACCTGACCATATGATTGGCCTCGAAAATTCTCTGCCAGATCAGAATATCGGCGAGCGTATAAAAAAAGAGCGCCAGTGCGGCAGCAAGGACGGGACGATATTTTTTCATTGATGCGGCTCCGATGAATAGAAATTTATTTATTGTTATCAAAATTGTCGAAATCCAAATTTCGCAGGAGTATACCGCTAATTAAGGCAAATATCATACGCCGCGACCTACGTTTTGGATACTTTTCCTATACTACTTGCAGAACTGTTAACATAGATTGGCACTGAAAATATGAGGCGGCGCCCAAGTTATTTTCCCCATCTGGGCTGGTAATCACAATAGTTGTTTTTTGTCAGGCGGCGCAGATTTGTTCTATCCACGCGCATGATATAGATCTCACAACTCGCCTGATCTTTATTGGCTACATCGGTATAGGCGGTGAATCCAATCCATTCGCCATCCGGCGAAAAACTTGCGCCCTGGGAGTTGTTTCCATTTGAGAGCTTATTTAGGTTGCTCCCGTCATTATTCATTACGTAAACATCGTGCTGGAATGGTCCGCCCATATCGAAAGCGATCAGATTCTTGTTCGACCAATCGCTGCGCCCGCGCGTATCAATGGAATCGTTGATGACTTGCGGGTCGCGTCCATCAAAGCCGATGAGATAAAGCTTATTGTTCTCGCCCCGTCCCATGGCGAACAATATCTGTGTTCCATCTGGCGACCAGGCAGGATCATGTACTTCCTGGCTTGCCGAACCGTAAAACTTGTGCGGGTCACTTCCATCCCTGTTCATGATCCAGATTTGAGCAGCATTGTTCTTGGCGCGGTAGGTAAAAGCAATCAGCTTGTTGTCCGGTGAAATTTCAGGGGAGCCTAAATCCTTTTCGAGATGTGTCAACTGCTTTGTTTTTCCATTGCTGAGATCCATTTCATAAATCTCAGTGCTGCCTGTCTCCTTGCCAATAAAAAGAACGGCCTGCCCGTCCGGCGAAAGCGATCCGTAATAATTGGCTGTGGGTGAATTTGTGAGTTGGCGCCAGCCTGAGCCATCTGCGTTGATGATACAGATCTCATCGCCTCTGATCTGGCAGGTATACACGATTTTTCCTGCGGGTTTATCCAGGTTCGTATCAATTACAACGGCGGTATCCGTCGCCAAAGGATCGGTATCGGCAGGAGTATCCGTTGGAATATTCGCCGGTGTGGTGGCTATCTGGGTCGGAGAGTTGCTGACATAATCGTAAATGAACCGCGCCGCGAATACAAGTAACCCGAGACAGGCCAGTCCAAGGATTGCGAACAATCCGGGCAGGGCGAGCTTTTTCAGGCTGGCAGGAGTGAGCGGCAATGAGGTCTTTTTCTCCAGATCGAGTCGTTTATGGACGGCTGTCACACCGAGATGATCGTTGAGTGCGTTGACGAGCTCATCCAGCCCAGACTGGAAGTTTCTGCGCAAGTCCACACGCTGGTGGTTGGACAGCCGCAAGGGGACCGAGTCATCTTCATCGCCGCTGATCAACACCGGGAATATGCGCATTTCGTGCTGTTCGGCAAAGCTGATCTCACGCCGCACCCACTCGGAATTATTGGACTCTGGAGAGAGCAGGACGATCGCACCGGCAGCCCCACGGATCGAGCGCTCGATTTCCCTTTCCCAAGCAGGAGAGCCCGGGATCAAGTTTTCAATATCCACCCAGACATTGATGCCGCGCCCTCGCAGCTCTGCGATGACCCTCCTTTGCAGGTTGGCATCTTCCCGGCTGTAGCTCATAAAAAAATAGGGAGCAGTTGCGCTCATATTCGGCCTCATTCAGGGTGGGTTACCCTGCATTATAGGATAAAAATAGTATTAGGTAAACAAAAACATCCTACAACCCTGCTGTCAGGAATAAAACGTGGAATATGATCGACGCGCGGCGAAACCTTGCCTGCCCGATCCTCTCCGAATGATCTCGCTGCTCCCTCGCTGAGCATTCGGTTTGCCTAAATGGTGGCTATATGGTGCCTATATCCTCCCTATAACCTATTTTCGCTGCTAACTCGCTTCAAGTCCGCTATAACATTGGTGCAAAGATGGCTGGCTTCCTGCTCATTGCCGGAAACCGAGGGAGAGTGGACCCTTTAGCCACCAGTCACAAGGATGAACGAAGTTGAGTTGAATTCGTTGCTATTTGGCGTTGGAATGGGTATGTTTCAGATCTTGAGGCTCTACCCTACTCGAGCTCCGTGGGATGAGGAGGGTAATTAGGACTTTGCCGCCGAAACTCGTAGTTTGCCAGGACCGCCTCTATGATCTTTTTCTGCTCATCTGTGATGAGATCAAACTCAAGTCCGATATTGAAGTATTCGGGGCTAATATCTTGATGGCACCACACAACCCGCACCGGCAGCGCCAGACGCGTGGCATTGATCTTGGGTAATTCTGGCAGTTGGATGCTTATGGTTAATTTTTCCGTCACCTTCAGCGGTTGATCACCGATGACCATTGCTCCGATCAAATTAAGGTCACCCAGGTAACCAATCAATCTGCCCTGATAGAGGTCGAACACCTGTGAATAGGACATCAAGTCCTTGCGGGGAAGTTTTCGTCGATCCTGCATGTCTGCCTCAGCGCATAGTTTACTTGACTTGAGGACTTAAATCAATTGCACTGGCATCTTAAAACCTTTCTAGTTTGAAAATTGCTGTGGTTAAATCTATAGTATGCGATGGATATATCTTTCCCCTCACCTTGATGATGCTGCATTCTCTGCAGGCGGGCTGATCTACGAGCAGGCCCAAGCTGGTATCCCGGTTGAAATTTGGACGTTTATGTGCGGTTATGTACCTGAGGACGATGTGTCGCCATTTGCCCAAATGCTCCACACCCAATGGGGATTTGCCTCTGCCGAGGAAACTACTCGCCTGCGCCGCGCAGAAGATAAAAATGCGGCGGCGATCCTCGGCGCCGACGTTCTCCATTTTGATTTTCCTGATTGCATCTACCGGCGTGGGGCAGACGGCGAATGGCTCTATTGGGACGTCACAGTCCCTCCCCGCCCTGAGGATGCAGAGATCCCGTCTCAAATTGCCAGTGCAGTCTCTGCCCGCCTCAAGCCGGATGATGTGCTGGTCTGCCAGCTGTCAGTTGGTGCTCACGTCGATCACGTCCTGGTACGGCAGGGCGCAGAACTGCTGGGAAGACCCCTGGTCTACGACATTGATATACCCTATATCTTTTATAAACCAGCGGAATTGGAATTGAAAACCGCGGGGATGAAGGAATCCGTATATTCTATTACGGAAGCAGGCTTACGGTCCTGGCAGGCAGCGGTTTTAGCCTACAAATCCCAACTTATCGGCCTGGGCGATGCTTTTAATACCTCTGGGACCGTAAAAGAGTCCCTCCAGGCTTACCTGGCGGAGCGAGGCGGCATCCGTTTATTGCAAATGAATAGCCAAGCCTCAAGTCTCTTGTAGAGACAAGAAAACCGTGATATATTAAGCACGTTTTCGGGAGCGGACATCGGGTTCCACTGTTGCTTTATTTCCCTTATCTTTGCATCTCTATTTAGAGATGCAAAATTCTTATAGTAGGACAAACAAGCATGGCAAACAATTTTTTGACCAAAGAGGGTTACCAGAAGCTCCAGGACGAGCTGGATTACTTGCGCACCGCCAAGCGCCAGGAAGTTGCCAACCGCCTGCATGAAGCCATGGAAGGTGGGGAACTAATCGAAAATGCCGAATATGAGGCTGCAAAAAACGAGCAGGCCTTTGTGGAAGGTCGCATTCAGGAACTGGAGATGCTCCTTGCCACTGCGAAGATTATCGATGAGAACGGCCGGAAGAAGAGCGATTCTATCCAGGTTGGCTCAAAAGTAACCCTCAAGGAAGGAAGCTTTGAGCCAGAGACTTTCATCATCGTCGGCGCAGCAGAAGCGAATCCACGCGAAGGAAAGATTTCGAATGAGTCGCCGATCGGGAAAGCGATTTTGAATCACAAAATTGGTGATACTGTAAAAGTCGAGACGCCGGGCGGCACGTATAATGTTAAAATCTTGAAGATTACTTAGCCACAGGAGCGTATGGTCAGCCCCGCGCGCCTGCAAGGAAGGAGCACGGGGCTTTTATTTTTTACTCCCTCTCCCATTGGGAGAGGGTAGGGATGAGGAAAACCTCCCCCTCATCCCCAGCCCTTCTCCCGCCGGGAGAAGGGGGAGCAACGAACATGACAGAATACAACTCACTCGAAAAAATCCGTTTACAAAAGTTGGAAGAATTGCACGCCGAAGGGATCGAAGCGTATCCTACACGCGCCCAACGCACACACCTGAGCGCAGATGCGATCGCGGAATTTGAGGCTGCCGAAAAAGAGAACAGGGAGGTCAAAGCAACCCTGGCTGGTCGTATCCGTGCAATACGCCCGATGGGAAAGATCTCTTTTGCGCATATCGAAGATGGCTCAGGCAAGATTCAGTTGTTCTTCCGTTTAAATGAAATTGGCAAGGAACGCCTGGACTTTTTCAATAAGATGTTCGATATCGGCGACTTTATTCAAGCGGAGGGAGTGATATTCCGGACCAAAACCGGTGAGGTAACGCTGCATGTCCACGACTTCAAGCTGCTGGCGAAATCGGTCAGCCCTCTCCCGGCCGCAAAGGATGAAACCCTTGACGATGGGACCATCCTCCGCCATGCGGCCCTGGAAGATCCCGAGCTGCGGGCAAGGCAGCGTTATGCCGACCTGGCGGTCAATCCTGACGTACGTGAGGTTTTCCGCAAGCGTGCGGCAATTATCAAAGCTCTGCGGACCTTCCTGGATGACCATGGCTTTTTGGAAGTGGAGACTCCTATTCTCCAGCCGATCTACGGTGGGGCTGCGGCGCGTCCATTTGTGACCTATCATAATGAACTCGAACAGGAAATGTTCCTGCGTATTTCCTTCGAGTTGTATCTCAAGCGGTTACTGGTCGGGAATTTGGAAAGGGTCTATGAGATCGGGCGTGACTTTCGCAATGAAGGTGTCTCGTTCAAGCACAACCCCGAATTTACCCAGCTGGAGTTCTATTGGGCGTATGCGGATTACCTGCAGGTGATGGAATTGACCGAGCAAATGGTCTCATTCGCTGCACAACAAGTCTTAGGGACTCAGAAGATCACCTACAAACAGAATGAAATTGACCTGACGCCGCCCTGGAAGCGACTTGAAATGCGCCAAGGCATCCTTGAAACCTCAGGCGTTGACATTGATGCATATAAGACGGCCCCTGAACTTTTCAAGGCAATCAGGGAGCGACACCCGAATAAATTGCCTGATCCCGGCTTTACGCGCGGCAAATTGATTGACTTCCTGCTCAGTGAATTTCTTGAGCCGACGCTGATCCAGCCGACATTCCTGTATAACTATCCACGGGACATTTCGCCGCTGGCAAAGTCTAAGCCAGGCGATCCATTGACCGTGGAGCGCTTCGAGGCTTACGCGGCTGGCTTTGAATTATGCAATGCTTTCACCGAATTGAATGATCCTCTGGATCAGGAGCAGCGTTTCATCGAGATGGGACGTGATTACGCGGATGAGGATGAAGAAAAGCACCCGATGGACGAAGATTATCTGCGTGCGATGCGCTACGGCATGCCTCCGAATGGCGGCTTCGGGATGGGCGTAGACCGTCTCACCATGCTGTTTTTGGATAAACATTCCATTCGTGATGTGCTGTTATTCCCGGCCCTGCGGAAGGAAGAGTTCGCTGAAAAAGAAAAAAGTTAAAGATTAGGGACACAAAGGATACGAAGGAAAAGGCTTAAAAGCTTTGGGCCCTGCGTTTCCTTTGTGTTCAAAAAAATGTCAAAATCGAAATATACAGTTGTTCTGGGCGATATTGTTGCCATAGCCGCCGTGACCTTCATTGGCTTTGTCACACATGGCGAAGCGGATCTGTCATTCCTGCCGCGTATGGGTGCTACGTTTTTTCCGCTTGTGATTGCATGGTTTCTGCTTGCTCCGTGGTTTGGACTGTTCCAGGATGAAATTATTTACAACGCACGCCAGCTTTGGCGTCCCGCATTGACCATACTCTTCGTCGCACCCTTAGCGGCTGTTTTGCGCGGATTCGTTCTCAACGCGCCTGTCATTCCGATCTTTGCGATCGTCCTCGGTGGGACAGCCGCACTCGGACTGGTGATATGGAGAGCCTTGTATTTCATCTTGAGCCGTAAAGCTCGCTAAAGATCCTTCTTCTCATCTTTCCCTTTTTACTTCCTCCATAGTGATAAAATAATTCCACATGGACGAACAACACCTCATCCAGGACGCGCAGGCAGGCAATCTCGATGCCTTCAACACGCTGGTCTTGAACTATCAGGATAGCGTCTTTAACACCGCCCTCCGCATTCTCGGCGACGATGAACTCGCGGCCGATGCTACCCAGAATGCGTTTATTTCCGCGTTCAAAGGAATCTCGTCCTTTCGAGGCGGCTCGTTCAAAGCCTGGCTGATGCGCACGGTGACGAATGCGTGCTACGACGAAATGCGCCGCCAAAAGCGCCGTCCTACCACTCCCCTTGAGCCGGACACTGAGGATGGCGAAGAAATGGATTCGCCGATGTGGCTGGCCGATCCTAACATGTCGCCTGAAGAGAAGTTAGAGGCGGACGAGTTTGAACATGCTCTCCAGCACTGTCTTGATAACCTGCCACTTGAATTTAAAACGGTAGTGGTAATGGCTGACGTTCAGGGGATGGATTACACCGAAGTTGCCGTCGCCATACGGGTGCCGATAGGCACCATCAAGAGCCGTCTGGCCCGGGCTAGATTAAGGTTACGTGAGTGTCTACAGGGCTTTGCGGAACTTTTACCCGCCTCTTTTCGTCTGGAAGAAGGAAGTAATGCTTAATGAATCGACGTGATGTTGAACTCCTTTCTTCTTATCTGGACGGACAGCTTAAACCGTCTGATTCTGCGCGCCTGGAAGCCCGGCTCTCTTCGGACCCAAACCTGCGTGCCGTTTTGGATGATTTGCGCTCAGCGCGGGGGTTGCTGCGTAAGCTGCCCATGCGCAAAGCGCCGCGCAACTTTATGCTGACGCCGAAAATGGTCGGAAAGAATCCTCCATTGCCGCGCGCTTATCCGGCTTTTAGATTTGTCACTGCCCTGGCAACCTTGCTGCTCTTCTTCACGGTTGGCTTGAATTTCGTGGCTCCGCAGCTGGCTTCCCAGGCAGCCTACGGAATTGGCGGTGGCGGCGGAAGTAATGCAGATAGTGCGGAAACAGCAGAAGCCTTCGCTGCCGAGGCTCCGGCAGCCACTCAAGCGCCGGCAACCGAGGCTCCTGTGGAACCGCCGGCTGCTGCTGCCCCTCTCCTGACCGCCACGCTGTCTGCAGAAGATACTGCCCGTTCTGTTCTGGAGACCGCTCCTTCGGAAAAGAATGGAGTGACAGAGGAGCCTGGCGTCCTGGGGCAAGCTCCAATTCAGAATGCCCAGCCCGCACCGCCAGAAGCGACCCGGCCTGTTCCACCTGTCTGGCAGGTATTACTGGCAGGCATCGCATTGCTGAGTGCATTCATTATGGTGATGATGCGGCGCCTGGCGGTGAATCGCTGGCGAAAATAGGAATACTTGCGATCAGGTGACAGTCACTTTCGCGAACGGGTGACTGTCACCTTTTTTATTTAAGTGTCATAATTGACTTGATGGCGAATTCCGAATTCAATTATTGTCCCCGTTGTGGGACACGCGTAAATCACGAAGAACGTTTTGGAAGAGTGCGACCTGTCTGCCCGCAGTGTGGATGGATCCATTTTGTTGACCCGAAAGTAGCTGCGGCGGTGCTGATCGAACAGGAGGGACGTGTCCTTCTGGTGCGACGGGTGAACGAGCCCTTCCGGGGCTTGTGGACTTTACCTGCAGGTTTCATCAACGGCGGAGAGGATCCTGCTGAAGCCGCCGCACGGGAATGTTTAGAGGAGACCGGCTTGAACGTCCGCGTGACACGGGTGCTGGATATCATCTCGGGCAAAGAGCATCCACGTGGGGCGGACTTCATCATCGTCTATCAAGCCTCAGTCATTGACGGCGAATTGAAACCCGATGATGACGCCGATGCGGTGGAATGGTTCGCACGCGAGAATCTTCCGCCGCTTGCTTTTCGTGCCACTCAGAAAGTGCTAGAATCATTTTATGATTAATGTGCGTCCTTCCCCCATTGCGGGCACATGGTATGAGGGCGATCCCCAAATCCTGGCGCGCACGGTGGACGGATATCTGGATGACGCCCAATTGCCTGAATTGGAAGGGGAGGTCATTGCCGTCATTGCACCACATGCCGGGCATAGATTTTCAGGCGCCGTTGCAGGATATGCCTTTGCCGCGCTGCGTGGCCGGACCCCAGATCTGGTCGCCGTCATTGCGCCGATGCATCACCCCTACCTCGAACCCCTGATCACCACTGCACACGAAGCGTATTCCACCCCGCTCGGTAAGGTTCCGGTTGACAAAGAGGCCGTGGGCGAACTCGATGTGACCTTGAAATCGGAGGTGGGATTTGGTCTTACGTCCGTACAACGTGACCCCGAACATTCGCTTGAAATTGAATTACCCTTTTTGCAGCGTGCCTTATCTTCTCAATGGAAGTTATTGCCTGTGATGGTCCGTGCCCGTGACCCACGCGTTTCCCGGAGATTTGGTAAGGCTCTTGCGCAAGTCTTGCGCGATAAGAACTTCCTCATGGTTGCCAGCACGGACTTGTCTCATTTCTATACTCAGCAGGTTGCATTGACCTACGACCGCGCTATGCTGGGCGAAATCGAATCCTTCAATCCCGATGGCACCTTTGACCTGGAGCGTTCCGGGAAAGGTTTTGCCTGTGGACTGGGTGCCCTCACGGCTGTGATGTGGGCAGCTCGTGAACTTGGTGCAGACAAAGTGAAGGTGCTGCGTCACGCCACTTCAGGTAATGTGACCGGGGATTATTCGTCGGTGGTGGGTTATGGGGCGGCGGCGATATTGAAGAGTAAATAGGTATACAAGTAAACAGGCAGACACGAGGTCGACCGTTATACTTACCAAGGCCCTTCCATTGAAAACGGATAAAGACGGCGTTTGTATTGCCAATACGCCGCCCTGAAGAGCCGCGTCGTGATGGACGGCGGCTTGAGCGTTGGTCAGAAATAAAAACAGCGCCGGATGAAACCGGCGCTGTTTTTATTATTACTTTCAGTCCAGTAGCGCTTGCGGAATATTGCCGCCGTTCTCGGCAATCTTCTTCAACACGGTCTTGTGAAGCCACGTGTTCATCTTGGCAGAGTCGCTCATGAACTCCTCGGGGCAGCCAAGCTCCTTCGCCAGTTCATTGCGTGCCTCACGGCTGTGATCGATATCGAGGAGTGTAAGCAGGTCCACAATCGAGACCCTCCAGTTCAAGCCGGTCCCCTTGGCTTTTTGCTCAAGTTGTTTGACCACATCTACTTCTGAAATCGCCTTTGGAGCGGAAGGGATAGCCGCCGCCACAGGCTGACTCGGGACAACATTTGCTGGCTTTGCAGCTGTTTGACTTGTTTGCGCGGGGGTAAAGGTCATGTCGGTAGGTTTTTTCGCAGCCGGGGCTGTGGCTGCGGGCTTGGGGGGCATGGATACAGCTGCAGAAGCTGGCTGCTCCTTGTGTAGCCCTAGCTTATCGAGAATTTTACTGAACAGACTCATGGAAAATCCTTTCACTAGTTTGGGACATGAAAGTGGAGGCGAACAAAGGTCAATCATCATCCCCTCCAATCGGCAGCCTCATTATAACCCATTGTCTGCAGGTCAGGAGACCCGGATCATTGCGAGGCTATGATCCATGTGGGCGAAGTGATTCTTTCTCCATTGTGGCAAATATTCTTCGTAAAAAGGAATTCAAGTACAATCATTCTAATGACCACCTTCGTACAAATCGTTGTCAATGTCCCTGCGGTTTCAGGGATATTCGATTATTCTGTTCCTGAGGCTCTTTTAGGGAAAGTGGGGGTCGGGTACCTCGTCATTGCGCCGTTTGGCAAACAGACTGTGCAAGGCGTGATCTTTCGTTTTATTGACCAGCCATCCGTTCCGGAAGTCAAAGAGATCCTTGAGTTGGTAGACCCTGCTCCAGTCATGACTCAGGCTCAGATCGCCCTGGCTGAAGCGCTGGCAGAAGTCACGCTTTCATCGCTGGCGTCCATGGTCGGTCTGTTCTTACCGGTGGGATTGAGTCAGGAAGCGGATACACTGTACGATATTCGAGAAGCGAACCTCGAGAACCAAAAATCGAATATCGAATCATCGAATATCGCCTCTCGCATTGTGAAGTTAATTCAGGAACGAGGTCCATTACGTGGCAGGCAGCTTGACTCTCACTTCCGCAAAGTGGATTGGCGCAAGACGGCCAGCTATC
>DATGYJ010000501.1:0-16702 GCA_035298105.1 Anaerolineales bacterium
GGGTAGCCCACACGGCAGCCTCTGGGCTGGCGCAGGGGCTGCTTGTTCCACCAATCCCCTTTTCATGGCATTTATCCTCCCTGAATCTTCGCCCTTCCGCTCCTTCTGGTGGGGCGGCTACGAGTGCACCGACCAGCTCAACGCCTTCGGCCACCGCGTGGATTTCCTGCCCCTCACCGGCCATTTGCAGCTGATTGACGAAGACTACACGGCGCTGGGTCCGTTCAATGTGAAGACCGTGCGCGAAGGCATTCGCTGGGCGCAAATTGAGAAAACGCCTTATCACTACGATTTCAGCACGGTGCAAACCATGCTGGCGGCCGGGCAGCGCCACGGCATTCAGCAGGTGTGGGACTTGTGCCACTTTGGCTACCCCGACGACCTCACCCCGCTCCACCCGCTCTTTGCGCGGCGTTTCGCGGCCCTGTGCCGGGCCTTCGTGGATTTCTACCGCAGCCAGCGGCCCGATGATGTGCTCATCGTTACGCCCATCAACGAGGTGAGCTTTATTTCATGGCTTGGCGGCGATGCCCGGGGCACCTCGCCCTACTGCAACCACCAGGGCTGGGAGGTGAAGTACGGCCTGATGCGCGCTTATATCGAAGGAGCCCATGCCCTGCGCGAAGCCGACCCCGGCATTCGCATCCTTACCACCGAGCCGCTGGTGCACATCGTTCCGCCCCTCCAGGCCACGGCCCGCGAGCGGCGGTGGGCCCGCGAAGCCCACAATAACCAGTTTCAGGCTACCGATATGCTCAGCGGGCGCATGTGCCCCGAGCTGGGCGGCCACCCCGATTTGCTCGATATCGTGGGCTTCAATTATTACTACGACAACCAGTGGCAGAACGGCACCGACTGGAAACTGGGCTGGAACGACGCCGTGCATGACCCACGCTGGCGGCCCCTGCGCGTGCTGTTGCGCGATGCCTACAAGCGCTACGGCCGCCCCTTTGCCCTCACCGAAACCAGCCACCCCGGCATCGACCGGCCGCAGTGGCTACGCATGATTGCGGAGGAGTGCGCCGCCGTGCTGCGCGCGGGCCTGCCGCTGCAAGGAATCTGCCTATACCCCATTATCGACCGCCCCGACTGGGACCACCTCGAGCAATGGCATCAGTCCGGCCTTTGGGATGCCGACCTTAGCCGGCCCGGCCCGGCCCGCGTGCTGCACCAGCCCAGCGCCGAGGCCCTGCGCGCCGCTCAGGCTACCACCGCCGCTGCCATGTCCGCCCCACGCGGCACTGGCGGCAAAAGTGCCTTATTGCAGCCGCTAGCCACGTATCTTTAGACAATGAAGGCCACTACTTATATCGCTTCGCCCCTGGGTTTGATGATGCTCACGGGTTCCGACGCGGGACTGAGTGCCATTGATTTTCAAGACGAAACCGGTATAACACCGACCAACCGCACCGCCGTACCCGACTGCCTACGGGAGGGCCACCGGCAGCTCGAAGCCTATTTTCAGCGCGAGCTGCGCGATTTCAACCTGCTGTACGCCCCCGAGGCCGGCACCGATTTTCAGCGGCAGGTATGGGCCACACTGGTGGGCATCGGATACGGCCGCACGGCCTCTTACCTCGACGTGGCCAAGCTGCTGAACAATCCCAAATCTGTGCGGGCCGTGGGTGCGGCCAATGGCCAGAACCCGCTGGCCATCGTGTGGCCCTGCCACCGCGTGATTGGGGCCGATGGCAGCCTGACGGGCTACGCCGGCGGCATGCACCGCAAAAAGTGGTTACTGGAATTCGAGCGGCCCACGCGGCAAGGCGGCTTGTTTTAGTGGTGAGGTGTGAGGTGGTGAATTTGATGTTCCATTTGCGCAACCTGCGCGGATTAAACATCAAAATCACCACCTCACACCTCACGCGCCTACCATTTTCAGCAGGCCCTGGTAAATAATATTATCCTTCCAGTACAGCTGTAGCACCATCGGAATGTGGTGCCGGCCGGGAATAATGGTGTAGGGCGCAGGCTGCCCAATGGCCTTGAGCCGGTCGCGGAAGCGGCCCGAGCTGCCGCTGATGCTGGGGTAAGTCTCACCGCCAATGTAGAAGCTAAACGGCGGCATACCCGCCTTAATCTTGTAAATAGCCGACTGCTGCTTCCAAACCACCGGGTCGGAGCCGAAGGGCACGAGGTACTGCTGGTCGCCCTCGTACTTCATCTCTTTGAGGTAGCTATACATGTCGAGGCCGGCCGGGTCGTCCATTATCGCGCCGCGCACGGGATTTTGGGGCAGGCCGTGAGCGGCGAGCAGGGCATCGTCGGTGGCGAGCAGGGCGGCCAGGCCACCGCCGGCCGAATGGCCCATTACAAACACGCGATTGGGGTCGCCGCCGTATTGCTTGATATTTTGCGTGGTCCAGGCCAGGGCACGGGCGCAGTCGGCAGCCTGCTCGGGCACGTGCACGGCGGGCGCAAGGCGGTAGTTGATAACCACGGCCACTACGCCCTGCTTGGCCAGCCGCCGGCCAATGAAGGTGTAGATATTCTTATTGCCACTCGTCCAGCTACCCCCGTGGATGAACAGTACCACCGGGTAGCCGGCCGCGTTCGGGGCCGCTTTCCGGGGCGAATACACATCGAGAATATGCCGCTCCTTATCAAAATCAGGAGCCGAAGCGGGCACGTAGGCCACGTCTTTGGTGCGATGGCTGGGGCGGGCCACCACGTATTCGGTGGCCAGCACCACCAAGAAGGCTACGAACAGCACCGCGACCGGCGTGAGCAAAAAGAAACGACGCATAGAAATCAATAACCGGAGAAATTAGCCACCCAACCGGGCCAAAGCTGCCCCACCTACGCCCTGCCGTCCGCCACAGTTTGCCCGGCACCAGGGCCGGCGCACTCCTCGCCCCTGACTGCATTGGCTTTATCTTTGTCAGAAACCCTGCCCGGCCGGTTTTATGATAACCGGGTTCACTCATTATTTCTCTTTCTCCGTGCTGATTTCTGCTTCGCTCAAAACTGTTTCGCCCGCGTTGGCGGCCTTTCTACTACTGGGCCTGCTGGTGACCGCGCCCGCCCAGGCCCAGCGTAAGCAGGCCGCCAACGCCGACGGCAGCCTGGCCACCACCGCGCCCACGCCAGTCCGGGCGGCCCGCCTCCAGCCGTTGTTCGGGGGTCCTGCTTACCTATCTTGATAATCCAGTCCCAGTGGAACAGTAGGTGAGTGATCACTGCTCCGGCGAGAGAGACGCCCAGCCATTCGTGAACTGTGACGCCGGTCAGATGCGGGTTGGAGACGGCCAGGAAGGCGCCGAACATTGTCAGGTCGAGGATTAGATTGGTTTTTGTTGACATGATTATCTTTCTTTCCCCTCCGCCAATTTTCCTTTTTGCTGATCTACGATTAACCTTTCACGGAAATTGGAGGAGGCCGGGGGTAATTTCAACTTACAAAATCCATTCTAAAATTCGTCGCTGTGAGGAAGCCAAGAGGAAACTGTGAAAAGACTGTGAAAAGCCAACAGGCTTCGTGTAGCTGAAGCGCGTACTGGCGACTAAATTGCTGGGCCAGATGCAGTATTCCCTGAAAGAACAGCGGAAGAGGAGTAAAGACAGCATTTGCGGAGGATATAGGCAGGATATAGCCACCATATAGCCACCATATAGGCAATACGATGGAAGACCGAATTGAAACCGACAGAGTGTCGAGGGCATCCATGGAGGGAGCAATGATGCACTTTGCCATGGCCTGGTCTTTCGTTGAATGAAATCGATAAAAAGAAACTAATCACCGGTGGTCGAGTAGCCCCGTGTCCGTCGGGGCGTATCGAGACCACCATGCTATAGAAGTCATCTGCTTACTTGTTGGTCTCGACACCTGCACTCCCCGGCACTTGCACCCGGGGCAAGTGTGCACCAGGTGCAAGTGTACGGCGGGAGAGCACCGCCTACTCGACCACCGGGTTGCTTTTGAAACAAACTGTCCGATAGCTAGAAAAGAAACAACTCCTGAGTGCCATCAGGAGTTGCTTTTTGCTTGCCGTGGCGATTTACTCGATAGAGATCACCTCCATTTCTAGCGTATCTATGAATTCATCGGCGTCAGCGTGCCGCCTCCATTCAAGGTATACGTTTGTCCGCCAAGCTCGGTACACAGACTGGAGTTGTAATAGACAGTGTGTCCGTTGCCGGTGATATTGGTGATGGTAGTGCCCGAAATCCCAGTTGGATCCGTCAGGCAGGAGAGATAGGAGTCGGCTGTCACCGTCCATGTGCTGGAGGCGTCGAGGGTCAGATTCATCTCCTTAGCAGTATTCGCTGTATTGATGGCGCCGGTCAGCGACGAACCGTTTTGGAGGGTGGCAGTGACCGAGCTGAGGCGATCGGCGACAAAATCTCCGCTAAGAGGCTGTTTGTCGGCAACGAGGACCACCGTTCCGCCGTTGGCGCCGCTGGTTCCCCAACGATCATTGCCCTCCGCCTTGATCAGGATGCCTGATGCAACACTGACGTTTACGCCCTTGAGGGTGATATTTCCATTCGTGTTGGTTACGTAGAAAAGAGGACCGTTGTTATCTGTATGGGAAAGGGAGCCGCCCGTCATAGTGAAGATGCCGTTGGAACCCTGGGCATCGCCGGAAAAGCTTTGGTAGATCATCACGCCCCACTTATCGGCGACGCTGGAAGTGACGGTGCTATCTGTTAAGTTGACTATGTTGGAGCCTTCGATCACAACAGACTCAGAACCGGTGGCATCACAGGTGCTGTTCGAAATGTTGAGTGTGCCCGTTGAGTAGTAGCAGGGTGAATCCTGCCCGGAGGTGTTCAGGCTGCCACCGGTCGCATTGATCGTTCCACCGCCGCGATCCGTTGCGATAGGAGCCGAATGTGCACCCGCTGTGGTCATATTCAGGTTTGTTAAGTTCATCACGCCGCCCAGGGTTGCCATCACCCCATGTCCACCGTCACCGGTCGCATTGATGCTGACATCCGAAAGGTTCACCACAGTTCCATCACCGGTTGCGAAAGCGCCGTTTGCACCCGTGCCGGTGGTAGAGATGCTTCCGCCGTTCATCGTTGTGGTGCTGCCTGAAGCGGCCAGCACGCCCGCGTTCAATCCGTAAAAGCTGCTATTTTCCTCGGAGGAGGTGTTGCCGCTGGTTGTCACTGAAACGTTATTAAGCGTAAGCGTGCCATCAGAAGTGACATAGACCCCCGATTGATCTGTGTTGGATGCAGTATAGGTCTGATCTGATTGGCTGTCAGTACCAGCGTTCAATGTGTACACGCCGGTCGCGGTAGACAACCCGTCTTCAACGCTGGCTGAGCCGCTCCCCGCACCCGCAGGCGGATTGCCCATACTGCCGGGTGGTGGGGCAGATATATTGGAAACAACTTCCTGGGTGATTGCTGGTGTGACTGGCTCTGTCGTATTCGTTGATGACGTTGGTGTTGCCGTCGAAGTGCAAGCTGCAAGTAGTAGAGCAGCCGTCACGAGCAGGCACATAATGTTTCGGGTCGTTCTCATTTTTTCTCCTTGTTTCGAAGCGATTGATTGACGTTCTCGGACCATGCCATTCTAGGATTCGTTCCTGTGGGAAAGCAAAGAGAAAACTGTGAAGAATCTATGAAAGCGGTATTCGTATAACTCAATATTTCTTCACAGCATTTTCACAGCAAGTTTGTTTATAGTTAGGCTGTGATAAGATAAAAAAAGAGAATAACTATGCCCACTGTACTAATTGTGGATGACGACCCAAAACTTCTCAAGATGCTCCAGCGCACCCTGGTCTATGAAAGCCTGAATGTATTGACTGCTGCCAATGGGCTGGAAGCCCTGCCCCTGGTGCAAACCCACCATCCTGACCTCATCGTTCTGGATTGGATGATGCCCAAAATGGATGGACTGGCGTTCGTGCGCCGGTTGCGTGACGAGGAAAATAAAACTATGGTGTTGATGTTGACCGCCCGGGATGCCATTGAGAACCGTGTCGAAGGACTGGAAAGCGGGGCGGATGATTACCTCATCAAGCCGTTTGCGCCTGCCGAGCTTGTGGCACGCGTCCATGCAATGTTGCGCAGGGTCGAAGCCAAGCCCGAGCATCAGAGAGTGACCTATGCCGATGTCACGCTCGATCCGTCGACGCGTGAAGCACGCCGCGGTGAGATGGCTCTGCAATTAACGGTGACTGAATTCAACCTGCTGCATCTCCTGCTGCGACATCCCCGCCAGGTACTCGAACGCAGGCAGATCCTGAACGACGTCTGGGGCTATGACTTCGGCGGCGACGATAACGTTTTGGAAATCTATATTGGCTACCTGCGCAAGAAACTCGAAGCAGATGGACAGCCGCGCCTGATCCAGACCGTGCGCGGCATAGGCTACGCTTTACGCGAGGAATAATGTCCATTCGGTTGCGCTTCACGCTGCTGTACACACTCATCCTTGCCCTGACGTTGACGATCTTTGGCGTTGCTCTGTATGCATTTCAGGCGCGGGATACCTTGACCTCGCTCCAGAGGGACCTCAGGCTGGGTGCCAATAAACTAGCGGAGGCCTCCTTGAAGGGGGATTCTCATTCACCGCATCCTGGGCCTGAACAGGGTTCTCCACCTCCACCTATCCCTTTCGATCAATTTTCCAGCGCCCAGGCCTTTCAAAATTTTCCAGAGCGCGAGATTGGACGTATCCTGGATGCGAACGGCAATCTGGTCTCCAGCCCGTTTGGAAGACAGGAAGATGCACTCCCATTAAGTAAGACAGGGCTGCAGGCTTTACAGAACCAGCAGGAGTGGTGGCAGACCGCAACAGTCTCCGATGAAAAAATGCTGATCTATAGCCGCCCGGTGATCGTGGACAATAAGGTTATCTATATCGTGCAGCTTGCACGTCCGCTCACAGAACGTGACAATACTCTTCAGTCCCTTGCCACAACACTATTGATTGCAGGATTGCTCACCGTTTTGGTCGCATTTGGAATTGGCTGGGTATTCTCGGGCTTTACCCTGAACCCCATTCGTCGAATTACGCAAACGGCACAAACGATCGGCGATGAACGGGACTTCACCCGCCGCGTCACCTATGCCGGTCCACCTGACGAAGTGGGACAACTTGCGAGCACATTCAACTCCATGTTGTCACGTTTGCAGGATGCCTTTCAGAAAGTGGAACACTCGCTTCAGATGCAACGGGACTTTGTTGCAGATGTCTCCCATGAACTAAGGACTCCACTTACAACCTTGCGCGGCAATCTTGGGCTGCTGCGCCGCACCCCGCCTCCTGAAGAGCAAGCTGATATCCTCAACGACATGGTGGATGAGAGCGATCGCCTTATTCGATTGGTGAACGATCTGCTTTTGCTCGCCCGGGCGGATGCAGGGCGAGATCTGGCAAAAGAACCCGTCGACATTTCTTCACTGCTCGAAGAGACCTGCCGCCAGGCGCGTCAGCTTGAGCCACAAAGAAAGATTACGTTGACTCTCCCCGGCGATCTAACCGTTTTGGGAGATCGCGATGCGGTGAAACAAGTCCTGTTAATTGCTCTGGATAATGCCTTGAAACATTCGCCGGGCGATATCAACGTGAAAGCTATCCAAAACGGGTCAATTGTCGAAATCTATGTGCAGGATTTTGGCGAAGGGATTCCTCCCGAGAAACTTGAACACATTTTTGACCGTTTCTATCGGGGTGATGATACAGCTGCGATCTCGGGATTTGGCCTGGGATTGCCAATTGCCAAGTCGTTGGTCGAAAGACAGGCCGGTACGATACGAATAGAAAGCGAAGTTGGAAAAGGCAGTCTGCTAATCCTGGATTTTCCCTATATAGCTGATAAAAACTCAATAAAGTGAAGTGCGCTGACGGAACCTGGGCGCCAATCTCCCTCCTGCTCTCTCTGTATTCCGCGCTCAAATATATCTACTGCCACGCAACCTGGTGCACTCATGCCTCGGAGAGCTTGGTTGTTCCACCGTATTGTGGTTTTGAGTGATAGAGCTTATCCGCAGCCTGGTACTTTTATCCCAGAAGGCAACTTCCACTTGACATAAGCCAAATCGTGTGCTAATCTGTAATCGAAGCGCTTAGTCGAACCGCTTCGATAGCTCCAAATCTTTGCCAGGTACCTTCAGGAGGTCGCTTTGCCCACGATGCTCGATGTAGCCAACCGAGCGAAAGTCTCTCTCAGTACCGTTTCCTACGCGCTCAATGGGACCAGACCGATCTCTGAGGAGACTCGGCAGAGAATCGCCAAGGCTATGGAGGAGCTAGGTTATCGTCCGCATCCACTTGCAAGGGGGTTGGCCAGCAAGCATACTCGAATTCTTGCCATCCTTTTCCCGGCCGTGGAACGCGGTCTGGGAATCACGGAACTGGATTTTGTCGCCAGTGCCGCTCACGCTGCCAGCACGAACGGATATCACTTGGTTGTCTGGTCAGCTGAGACGAATGATCCCAGTGAACTGCGCGAACTAACCCAACAGGGTTTGGTAGACGGGGTCATCCTGATGGAGGTTCATGTAAACGATCAGCGGGTGAACTTGTTGCGTGAAATTGGGTTCCCGTTCAGTATGATCGGACGCTGTGATGACGACCGTGATGGGTATGTGGATATTGCCTTTAAACAGACGATCAATGAGGCCCTGTCCCATCTCACCGGGTTGGGTCACCGAAATATCGCATTTCTGAACCAATCTCAGGCTTCCTATGAAGCAGGGTATGGTCCGGTCGTCCGTACAAAGGTCGCCTTCGAGGAATACATCCGTGCCTCCGGCGTGAACGGTGTCATGCGCTTCTGTCTTCCTTCGCCCCAGGCCGGTTACCAGGCATTTAATGCTTTGCTCAAAGAACATCCTGAGCTGACGGCGATCATATCCATGAATGATCGTGCACTACCGGGGGTTATGCGCGCAATTAGCGAGCGAGAGTGGAAGATCCCAGACGACTTTTCATTGGTTGCCTTGGTCTCCTCTGTAAGAATGGCCGAGATGATGGTGCCCACCTTGACTACGATGGAGCCACCCAGCGCCGAATTAGGCCGGATTGCAACCGAGCTATTGATCAACCATCTGGAAGGGAAAGGCGATGGAAACCCTCGTATTCTGATTCCCTGTCGTTTAGTCGTAGGCGAGAGTTCTGGTCCCTGCCGTAGAAACTCCAGCAATCAGGGTTAGCCAGGAGGTCAATTCTTCGAGAAAGTTTTGGATCACTCCTCATATAACTAGACTTAAGCACATTTACAAAAAATATGGGAGATACCAGGTTGCTTGGCGGCAGACGGTATCTCCCAAGGTAAGCAAAGCACGCAGGTCATTGGATTATGTTCCTTCGCTACGCCTTTGCCTCTTCAGATTATACCCTGAGCGCGTCTTATCCCGAATCCCTGTTGAGCGCACATACTCAGGTTTCCAGGATCAAATCTGATTCTCCTGCGCAGCGTTTGTTATAGCCTCTTACATATATGTTTTGTGACAAGAAAAGGAGGTGAGCGCCTGGAAATCATGCTTCTGAATTGATCTTTGCGCGTTTGATTGCCTATTCTATGTTCACGGAGGATAAGATGTCTAAAAACCTATTCAAATTGCTTGCGCTCCTGATTGCAGTTTCTACACTTCTGGCTGCATGTGGAGGTCCAGCTGCGACGACGCAAGCACCCTCGGCTGCTACGCAGGCTCCTGCT
This sequence comes from Anaerolineales bacterium, assembly GCA_035298105.1. Classification (GTDB taxonomy): domain Bacteria; phylum Chloroflexota; class Anaerolineae; order Anaerolineales; family Villigracilaceae; genus Defluviilinea. The sequence goes on from DATGYJ010000501.1 coordinate 9,627, forward strand.
GTAACTCAGGCACCGCAGGCGACTGAGGCCCCTCAAGCTACGCAGTCTTCTGGCGAGAAGCGTGTTCTGAAAATCTGGCATTATGAGGGCGCCGATAGTGCTATGGGCCAATCATGGGACAGCGCCATGAAAGATTTCCAAACCGCCCATCCTGATGTCGAAATTCAATTCGAATTAAAAACATTCGATCAGATCCAGCAGACAGCTCAAATGATTCTGAACTCGTCTGATGCACCTGATGTTTTGGAGATCAACAAAGGCAACGCGACTGCCGGTCTGTATGCCAAACAAGGTTTGCTCACCGACCTGTCAGATGTAGCTACACAACGCGGCTGGGATAAGCTTTTACCTTCCAGCATCCAGACGACCTGCCGGTATGATGAAAATGGCATTATGGGATCAGGACCCTTGTATGGCGTCACGAATTACGGCGAATTCGTAATGGTTTACTACAACAAAGACATGTTCAAGAAGAATGGCATTGAAGTACCAACCAGCCTGGACGAATTCAATGCCGCCGCTGATAAATTTGTCGCCGCAGGGATTACCCCTCTTACTCTGGGTGGTCTTGATAAGTGGCCGGTGACCCAAAACTTCTATGAATTAGCCCTCTACAAAGCTGACCGAAATTTCATCAACAACTATGAACTCTTCCAGGGCGATGTCGATTTCCATGGACCAGAGTTTACCTTTGCTGCACAGGGACTGGCCGACCAGGTGAAGAAGGGCTATTATGGAACCAATGCCACCGGTACCAGTTACGATGATGCCAACGCGGCATTCGTGCAGGGCAAGACCCCCATGGATTTGACCGGGAGTTGGATGTTCGGAACTTTCCTTTCCAGTATCAAGGATTTCGATTGGGGCATCTTCGTCATGCCGGGAAAGAAGCTGAACACCGGGTCGGGCGGTAATCTGTGGGTCGTCCCTGCGGGTGCACAGAACAAAGACCTGGCCTATGACTTTATCGACCTCACCCTCCAACCCAAAGCCCAGATCATCATGGCTAACGCTGGCGGCATTCCACTCAGCGCCGACCTCGCTCAAATTACCGATCCGCACACCAAAGAACTCAATGAAGCCTTCAGCACGATCGTGAAGAACGATGGGCTTGCATTCTACCCTGACTGGCCTGCTCCAGGTTATATGGATACCCTGGGTGGTGGTCTCCAGGAACTGATCAGTGGAACAAAGACTGTTCCCGAGTTCCTCGATTTCATCGCAGGTCCATGGCAGGAGTACAAATCGTCCTTGCCGTAAGCAAAATTGCGATCCTGCAACTCCTATGAGCGATTCGGGTTAGTATAGATCCTTGCATCAAGAGCAGTCAGAAATCTGAGGGCAATGGTTCTCGCTTGAGACATTGCCCTCAGGAGGAAAAGTCATCATGCTGAGTAAACGTTATTCACCGTATGGAGGGATGGGGGCATTTCTCGTTCCGGGGGCGATCGTGTTCCTGCTTCTGATCGTTTTTCCTTTTCTGACGAATTTTGCAGTCAGTTTTACCAGGTGGACCGGGGTGCGCACTCCACTCTGGATCGGTTTGGCCAATTACCAGAAAGCTCTCGGCGATACGATTTTTTGGACTTCGTTCAAAAATAATCTTTACCTGATCATTACCCTCACTACTATCCCAACTCTGATCGGTTTGCTACTCGCAGTAGTTATCTATGATTATCTTTCAAAGAAATTCGGAACGACGATTGCCAGTTTTTTTCGCGCCGGCTTCTATTTACCCCAGGTAATCCCTGCTGTGGTCTCGGCCTTGGTGTGGCGATGGATCCTGCAACCCGATTGGGGGGCGCTCAATTACGTCTTGAAGGGTATTGGGTTGAGTACACTGGCACATAATTGGTTAGGTGATCCAAAGACCGCTTTGCCGGCGGTCATGGCAACGATGATCTGGTTCCAGATTGGCTACCCCATGGTCATTTTCATGGCCGCGCTGCAAAGGATCGATCCGGAGTTATACGAGGCTGCCTCCATCGACGGTGCCACCTGGCTGCAGAAGTTCGTCCGGATTACCATACCGCTCATTCGCCCTGAAATGTTCGTTGTGGTTTTGACAACTACCATTTTTGCACTCAAAACCTTCGGTCAGATCTTTGCCATGACCCATGGCGGACCGGGCTCAGCGACCATGGTTGCCTCATACTTTTCTTATAAGAATTTCTTTGAGAACTCCAATGTCGGATACGGAGCAACCATGTCCACCGTGCTGACCCTCATCATTATCCTGATCACCATTGTGTGGGTCAGAGTGCAGACGCAACAGGAGCGCCAGGAGGAACGCTGAGATGAATAGATATCGCATCGCGAACGGAATAACAAAATACGCCTCCTTGGTCTTGCTGAGCGTACTGGTGTTGTTCATGGTATTCCCGTTGATCTTGATTACATTGACTTCATTCAAATCTGAGAGTGAATACTACACCAATGGCCCGCTGGCTCTCCCGCAAACGATTAATCTGGATATTCTAAGCTATACCTGGAAACATACAGATTATACGCGCCTGCTCATCAATAGTACGGTGATCAGCGTCTCAGCGGCAGTGCTCGCAGTCGGGATATCTTTGCTGAATGCCTATGCCTTAGCGATCGGCAAAATCAAAGGCCGCGCGTTACTGCTTTTGTTTTTTATGATGGCCATGACCTTGCCGGGTGAGGCACTTATCTATCCAGCCTACTATTTCTTCAAAGCGGTCAAGCTGTACGATACTCTCTGGTCGGTCATATTGCTGGAAGCTGCGCTTTCTGCTTCCTTTGGTACCTATCTCTTGACCTCTGTGCTTAAGTCCTTTGATAGAGAAATATTGGAAGCTGCAATGATCGATGGTTGTAGCAAACTGCAGCTATTGACCCGCATCGTTTTTCCACTGACCTTGCCCTCGATTTCCGTGTTGTTGGTCTTCTTCTTCGTGGGCACCTGGAACGATTTCTTCATCCCCCTGATTATGTTGATCTCCAGCAAGAATTATACGGTTCCGGTTGCCATGGCTCTGGCACGGGCAGAGCACAACGTAACTGTCACCCTGCAGAGTTCGGCGGCTTTGCTCGGCGTTATTCCCTGCATTATTTTCTTTGTGCTATTCCAAAGATCTCTGACCAGGGGAGTTACTGCCGGAAGCATCAAATGAATTATCACCCTACTTCGATTCTGTAGAACAACACAATCGACGCATTATTGGAGGATTACTCATGGGACATTTTGATCGGGAGGGTAACATTCTCATATGGCGGGAGAACCAACAGACCCTCTGGCTGCGACCCTGGGGTAAAAATGGTTTAAGAGTGCAAGCGAACCTGGCCGGTAAACGGCTGGATTTACCCCAGGCGCTCCTCGAACTTCAGGACGATTGCTCTCCGGAAATACGAATTGAAGACGAAAGAGCCAGTATCCGAAATGGCATGATCCAGGGGATCATTGCCCGGGATGGACAATTGACTTTCCTGAATGTTACTGAAGGGCAGGTATTGCTGCAAGAGCCTGAAGGAAAAGATTTCGCTTCTCCGCCTCCCAGCCGCCATTTCAAGTATAGAAATGGGGGTCCCCATAAAATAGAGGCCTGGTTTAAAGCCCAGGAAGGAGAACGCTTTTTTGGACTCGGACAGCACCAACACGGTCATCTGGATCAAAAAGGATGTGTCATTGAACTGGAGCAGCGCAATACCGAAGTCGCCATTCCCTTTCTGGTGTCCAACCGAAAATATGGCTTCTTATGGAATAACCCGTCGATCGGACGCGTGGAATTGGGATGCAATGCCACTCGCTGGGTCGCGGAGGGCTCCAAACAATTGGACTACTATCTCACCTGTGGCGGATCTTACATCGAATTGCTTGAAAACTATGCCGGCGTAACGGGCAAGACGCCTTCTTTTCCCTCCTGGGCATCGGGATTTTGGCAATGCAAATTACGTTACGAAACCCAGGAAGAATTATTGACAGTTGCGCGCGAATATAAAAAGCGCGGTCTGCCCCTCTCGGTGATCGTTGCCGACTTCTTCCACTGGACCCGCATGGGAGATTGGAAGTTTGACCCGGCGTGCTGGCCAGATCCGGCTGGCATGGTACGCGAGCTGGAGGCGATGGGCGTGAAGCTCATGGTATCGGTTTGGCCGACCGTCAGCCCAAGCAGTGAAAACTATGAGGGGATGAAAGATCGGGGTCTCCTGGTAAACAACGAGTTTGGCGTGGATGCCCAACATGTATTTGTGGATAATGGAGTGACCGGCCCTGCTTATTTTGCTTACTATGATGCAACTAATCCGGAAGCGCGTCATTTTATTTGGGATACGATCAAGAAAAACTACTATGACCAGGGTGTCAAACTCTTTTGGCTCGATAATGATGAGCCGGATGTGAATCCCTGGCACCCGGAAAACCTGCGTTTCTTTCTGGGAAACGGCGTCGAAGTTGCCAACATCTATCCCTTACTTCATCAGCAGGCTTTTTATGAAGGCTTAAGCAGCGCCGGAGAAACAGAGATCCTGACTCTCTCACGCTCTGGGTGGGCAGGCAGCCAGCGTTTTGCTTCAGTGATATGGTCTGGGGATGTCGCCTCAACCTTCGAAAGTCTTCAAGCACAGGTGAGAGCCGGGTTGAATGCGTCCATGAGTGGCATCGCCTGGTGGACCACCGATATTGGTGGATTTCATGGCGGTAATATTGCGACTGATTATTTTCGTGAATTGGTTGTCCGCTGGTTCCAGTATGGCCTGTTTTGCCCAATTCTGCGACTGCACGGATATCGGCTGCCGCTGACTGGACCTATGCCTGGCAGCGGTGCAGATAATGAACTTTGGTCGTTTGGAGAAGAGGTCTATAAAATTCTGCAAAACCTGCTCTTCCTGCGAGAACGACTGAGGCCCTACATTCATGAACTGATGCAGATTGCCAGTCAACACAGCCTTCCACCAATGCGTCCCCTCTTCGTTGATTTTCCAAATGATCCTGTTTGTGAGAGCATCGAAGATCAGTTCATGTTCGGATCAGAAGTCCTGGTGGCGCCGGTGCTATCTGAAGGTGCTCGTGAACGAAGGGCCTACTTGCCGGAAAATGCCGAATGGCTGGATGCCTGGAATGGGCAGACTTATCGCGGTGGGCAATGGATCGATATTCCTGCTCCGCTGGAGACAATCCCTGTGTTCCTAAAGGCAGGCAGCTGGTTAATTGAGGTTTTCCGACCCGCAGCTTAGTTGATGGAGAATCATTATGGCAGACTACACCCGCCGGGGCGACACTGGGGATCGTCGCAGGCTCACGCGAGAGCGACCTGCGTTGCGGGGCATGTTAGCAGGCAGATTTTTTAATTAAGAACTTCCGAAGTATTTAAGACTTCGGAAGTTTGGCTTAGTTGCTACGATTTTAGATCTTGTCTCCCTCAGGACTGCGTAAAGATACCGAAACGGGGCCGCCTGGATCATATTATGGGCCCGAAATATCATCTGTCTTATAAACCGCCCATTGCTTGTTTTGACGCTTCATAAATATGATTATCTTAAATTCACCGCCAGTTTCGTCGAACTTGCCAGCTCCATCGGCATACAGGTAAAGTTCCATCCCATGTGTAAGAACTTCGGCCTCACCGTTTGACGCTTTGACTTTAATCTTTTCATAGCTTTCAGGATCAATATTCCCGTCGAAAGGTTTCAAGCCTTGCATGTTATTGATAAAAAACTCTTCTTTATTAATCCCGTTAGAAAGATCTGCCCCGTTCTTTAACTCGGGATAGTGTGCCCAAAGTATTTCTACATTGCCAGTTATGACAGCTTTCTTACGGTAGTAAAAATACTCTCGGACTGCTGGCATTAACATCGCCCATGTTCCCGGATCAGGCTCTGTAAAACCCACTATCGTCGTAGAAGTAGCTATGGGAATTTCTGTTGGGGCAGGATTTGCAGCCGCGGGCATACAAGATGCTAGAAGAACAGCGACAAGGATAGTCAATAATTGTTTTGCTTTCATTGTACTTGACACTTTGATTATCAATGCGTCCGCCCGACGGCTTGGGTTTGCGTAGCACCCTTGTGCAACACCCTGCTGAGGGTGGAAAGGGTATGCTCCTGTGGGGGAGAGGTGATCGACACGGCTTGTCCAGTCGATCCAGCGGGCCGGGAGAAGGCAATGCCACTTTGGCAGAACCAGCTTTGAGCCACACAACTTACCTGACATACGCGTTTGCCGCCAACCTTGACATCATCAATCTGACGTTGATGCAGGATCACCCTCACCGGAGGGAACAACCAGGTCGGTATTGACCGATACCGGACTCCAAAAGTTGGGGGTACCATCCGCATTCCACGTGAACTTCTGGATGCGAGGCGTCCGGTTCATATCACAGCTACCATTCGCTGAGTTATTCGCGTGGTACACGATCCAGTCTTCCGTGCCATCGGGCGACTTGAAGAAGGTATTGTGTCCTGGTGAAAACACTTCGTCTGTCCCCTGAAAAACAGGAGTGGGCAACTTGATCCACGAGCTGGTCTGCAAGGCATCGCCGCCGGTGTAGGTCAGCATGCCCAGCTTGTAGCCTACCCCTCCGCAATAGCTGGCCGAGTAGACGATAAAGGTCTTGCCGTTATGCTGGAGTGCGACGGGGCCCTGGTTGATATTCCTGGTCTCCTTTTCCCAGTCATAGGTTGGAGCGGAAAGCAGTACCCGATCGCCTTTTAGTGTCCATGGATTTTCCATGGGCGCAATATAAATCCGCTGTTCACTGTCAATCCGACCCGCAAAGAGAAGATACAACGATCCATTCAACTGTAGGATACTGGCGTCGATTGACCGGTCGTCCGTTGAATCTTTGAGTTGGCCCTTGTAAGTATACGGCCCTAGCGGATCTGTGCCGGTGCTTTCGATCACGTGGATACGTTGGTTGTCGCAGCAGCTTTCTGGTCCCCCTGAGTAATAACCGTACCAGTGCAGGCCGTTTGGCCCGTTCAGCAGGAAAAACTCAGGCGCCCAGTAATTGCAACAACGCTCAGGGCTTCGCCTGGAACGCCTGGGCGCAGGCTCGAGGGGCGTTTCGCTACTTCGTCGCCAGCGGGAGGGACTGGTCTCCGTGGCAGTGCAAGCC
>DATGYJ010000502.1:0-8904 GCA_035298105.1 Anaerolineales bacterium
CCCAGCCCACGCACGGACTCGATGCAATCGGCTTCCGGCGAAGCCTGGCGGAGTTTGGCACGCAGACGTTTGACGGCGCTATCCACGGCACGTGTATCGCCAACGAAATCATAACCCCAAGCTTGTTCCAGGAGACGCTCCCGTGTGAGAACACGCCCCGGGTTGATCAGCAGACGATGAAGCAGATCGAATTCCAGCCGGGTCAGCTCGATGGGTAGATCTGCCGCCACGACGGTGCGGCGTTCCACATCCATGAGGAGATTGCCCGGACCACGCAGCAGGGCGGACGGTTCTTTCTCGATCCCGTCATTCTGTGAGCGACGTAACACCGCCTTGATCCGCGCCATCAACTCCCGCACGCTGAACGGCTTGGTGACGTAATCGTCTGCACCGATCTCGAGACCAACCACACGATCAACTTCTTCGCCCCGCGCGGTGATCATGATGATCGGTACGTCGCCGGATTTGCGCAGCTCGCGGCACACGTCCAAGCCATCTACTTCGGGGATCATCAAGTCAAGGAGAATAAGATCGGGCCTGGATGTCTTTGCCAGTTGAAGCGCCGTACGCCCATCGGCAGCAGTCAGCACCTCATAATGCGCTTTGCGAAGGTTATAGGCCAGCAGGTCAGTGACCGCGGGTTCATCGTCTACGACGAGAATGCGATGCGTCATCCCTCAAAGCATATCACGCTTTTGTGGCAGGAGTGTGTCAGGATGGATGCACCTTGCACCGCGCAGGGCATGAAGAAAACTCTCCCACAAAAGTGACTGTCACCCCTCATCCCAACCACCAATTTACCAGCCTACCAACCTCATCATGATAAAATCCCGCCTTGATGAACTGGTATAAAACCGCTTTGGAAATTTCTACTCATGGCAAGGGACTGCACGATATCACCGAGCAGGTACGTGCCCAGCTGCGTGCGTGGAACGTCCAGGAAGGCATGTGCTTTCTCTTCCTGCCGCACACCAGTGCCTCTTTGGTCGTCAGTGAAAACTGGGACCCGACTGCCCGCGCCGACTTGGAAACCTTCATGGAACGCCTCGTCCCGGAACGGGATAGTTGGTACACTCATGATTTGGAAGGCCCCGATGATGCCACTTCCCACATCCGCGCCATGCTGACAGACACCAGCCTGACCATCCCCGTAGATGATGGAAATCTGTCCCTCGGTGCCTGGCAGGGAATTTACATCTTCGAGCACCGCACCCGTCCTCACCATCGCAGTCTCTCAATGCGTGTCTTGAGTGTAGGATAACGATTTACTGCTCTCCTTTCCCACCTCCAGGCTGCCAATCTACTTAATTACGCTCTGCCCGGCCAGAACCTTTTCGGCCGCCTTCTCATCCAGAGGCCTGGATAAAAGAAATCCCTGGCCAAAGCTGCACAATAAGCTTTTCAATTCATCCAACTGCTCACCTGTTTCGATCCCCTCGGCAATAGCTTCCATGCCCAGCTCACGCGTCATGGATACGATTGCCCGGATCAACTCGGTGCCTCTGCGACCCTTGCCCATCTCGTCAATAAACGATTTGTCGATCTTGACGGCGCTGATCGGGAAATGCTGCAAGTAGCCCAGGGCCGAATACCCGCTGCCGAAATCATCGATTTGTAATTGCACCCCCAGGTCTCGCAAGTGGGTAAAGACTTCATTCGCTGCGGCATAGTTACTGATCAAAACACTTTCTGTGATCTCGAGCTTAAGCGACTCTGCTTTCAGACCGTTGGCCTGCAACGCCTCGATGACTTCTTCGACAAAATTTGGTTGTGAGAACTGCCGGTTTGAGACGTTCACGTTGACACTCACATTTTGTAAGTGGGGATACCTTGCATGCCACTTCTTTAATTGTGCACATGCCTGATGCAGTACCCATTTCCCAATCGGCAGGATCAAGCCCGAATCTTCTGCGATGGAAAGAAATTCCGCAGGCAGCAATAAGCCTCGTTTCGGATGGTGCCATCGGATCAGAGCCTCCAGGCTGACCACCCGATCGGATTTCATGGAAAGGATGGGCTGATAATAAAGCTGGAATTCCTCTTTTGCCAATGCCACGCGTAACTGCTGCTCCATCTCGAGGCGGGAATATACTTGGGAACGCATTTTCATATCGAAAACTTCAAAGCGAGCCTTGCCCAATGTCTTTGCCTGGTACATTGCAATGTCTGCGTCCTGCAGGATTTCTTCTGCATAGTCGTATCCGGCAATGCTCAGAACGATTCCAATGCTGGCGGTTACATGTAGCTCGTGCCTATCGAACTTAAAAGGAAGCTTTAGTGCTTGCTGGATTTTCTCTCCCACCATGGAGGCAGAATCTTTCTCGCCGGTGATTTCCAACAGGATCGCAAATTCATCGCCACCAAACCGGGCGATCGTATCACTTGAACGCAGACATTCTTTCATCCTCCTGCCGATTGACACGAGCAATTGATCGCCGGTCAGGTGGCCCAGACTATCGTTAATTACCTTGAATTGATCGATATCTACAAAGAGAACGGCGAACGTATACTCGGCCTTGCGTTTGCAATACTCGATTGCCTGCCCAAGACGGTCCAAAAACAAAGCCCGATTGGGCAGCCCGGTCATTGCATCGTGGACAGAGTCATACGCTAATTGTTGTTCCACCGCTCTTCGCTCCACAATTTCGCTCTGCAATTCCTGATTCGCCTTCTCCAATTCGGTAGTCTGACCTTGCAACCTTTCCATAATGTGCTGCAACTGGCTGTTCAGTCTACCGTTCTCGATCAGAGTAATGATTTGCCTGAGAAGCACCAGGAAGATGATCCCTCCCACGCTGAGTGCCAATGATAAAAAGTCCATGGGCAGAGGCAGGGTCCGGCTTCGGATGAGTAGAATGTAGGCAGCAATGAGCCAAACATAAGGAAGATACGGCGTAATCACCTTCGAGTTCCTGGCGAGGAATTCAAGCCTGCGTGGAAATTTACCGGTGCGTTTCCATGATTGAATCGCAGTGACTTGGGATATACCTGCCAAACCCGCCAGGATCATCGCTGCTCTCCATGAGATGTCGATGATGTCTCCGCTTGTATACGTGCCCAACAGAGCCTGGTAGCTGTAAATACAGTCAAAGATAATAGTGACTGCCAGGCTCGCGGCCAGGAACAAAGAGGGTGCTTCATCTTCATCCTCTTGATCGGAGCGCTTGTAAATAATTCGGAGTAAGGCCCAAAGCAACACGAGATCCCCGACCGGGTAAGCCAGCAAGATTGCTTGTTCCAATGGGGGAGAAGCGAAATTCGAGGAAACGACCGGACCGATCAGAAAGTTCCAGAATCCCAGAATGGCTGCTACCATCACGATTCCGATATCCAGCACTTTCTTGACCTGATCTCCATAGGTGGCAGGTTTTTCCGGCAGTAGAAAGACGCCAGTTAGTAACAGAGGATAATAAGCAAGATAAAAGACGTCCGCAATCGAGGGAAATGGCTGTTCATGTAATCCCAATTCAAGGATGGCCCAGGCGATATCTCCCATTGTGTAGGCAAGTGTTGCGAGGGCGATCATTCCCCAGGCAATTGCGCGGCGCTTCGAGTGGCTGGCAGTTTGTTTCGCGGCAATGAAGAGAGCTGCGCTTGCCAGTAAGTCGATGATGGAAGCAATTACATCGGAATAGATTGTTCGCTGTTGTGGATCAGTGAGCAGTAAATTGATAGCAAAGTCTACCCCCAAGAGAAGTACTGCAAAAAAAACAGCCAGAGAAAATAAACTTGCAGGGCGAGTTCGAGTGGCGTCTCGCATGAGATTAAATTTTTTGATTCCTTCTTGGTCATTGTAGTCATGACGAAACTTGGTAATTAGCTAAGAAACTCGTTTTTGCAGCTTCGCCTCTGCAATGATAGTGCAAGAAGCCTATATAAAGAAGACCAAATTTCTTGCAAATTTCTTAGGTTGCCAAACCCCTATTGTGGTTTCGGCGCGTTGCCCCTGCTCTCCAGAGCGCGGATCGCGATAGTGTGTCGGGATTGGTTCTAAATCAGATCCAAGTCAGATCCATGTCAAAGATATTGGTCACACTCATCATGTTCCCGAGCAGCCCATTTGATCAACAGCGTTCCACTTCCTATGGGCCCAAAAGAGTTCGACAATTGCCCGGCTCGCGAATACCGAATATCTAGGATAAAACGTTGTAGGCCTTCGGGAACTTGTGTAACCTTATGCTATGTGAAAAACAGAACAAACCGCTGTATAATGAAATTGCACTTTTGTAAGGTTCTGCAAAATCCTCAATCAGATCAAGAGGAGAACGGCACATGCTTTTCAAAGAGGCGCGCATCGTTTGTGCCAGAAAGGGGGACTCCGGTTAGTAAAGGATTAACCTTCCCAATGAAATGCAGGGAACCCCTGCCTAATTCACTGCAACTAAAACCAAACTGACCTGGAGGGGTCTTATGAAACAAAAGCTTACCTCGCGAGTGGTGACCATCGCGATCACTCTCGTTTTCCTGTTCTCTTTGGTCGCGACCAGCACCATTCCGGCAAGTGCCGCGGAAACCAAGGACATCGTCATCCTGGGTACCAGCGATATCCACGGCAACGTTGACAATTACGACTACTTCACCGATAGCGTACCCACCGGTTCATCCGCGCGGGGCCTGACCAAGGTGATGGCGTATGTCAGGGGGGTGCTCGCCAGTAACTCCAATACGATCCTGATTGACGACGGCGATACCATCCAAGGTACACCCCTGGCATATTACTATGAACTGCTCCATCCCGAGCAACCGAATCCAATGGCTGCCACGATGAATGCCATGGGTTTTGTCGCCTCTACGGTAGGTAACCACGAGTTCAATTATGGTCCGACCGTCTTCAATAAGTTCCAGAGCGAGGCGCACTTCCCGCTGCTCTCGGCCAACGTCACCGGCTGCCGCGACTACACATTCCAGCCCTATGTGATCAAAGATGTCAGCGGCGTACAAGTCGGCATCCTGGGCCTGACTCCGCCAGCCGTTGTGCACTGGGAGCGACCCGAGTATATCGTTGGTTGTGTGTTTGGCGACGCGATGGAAGCGGCCAATCACTATGTACCAATCATGCGAGCCGAGGGCGCCGATGTGATCGTCGTCGCTGCTCATACCGGATTGGACGAGACCTATGGTTACGGGCGAGAGGAGAATTTCGCCAAATACCTGGCGAATGAAGTTCCCGGCATCGATGTGATCCTGGCCGGCCATGCCCATACTATCATTCCGGCGGCCCAACAGATCATCAACGGCGTGCTGATCACAGAGCCCAACTACCATACCCGCAATCTCTCCGACATCCGCATCACAGTCAGCGGCCAAGGCACGGACTGGGCCGTAACAGCCAAGTCCAGCACCACGCCTGCGATGGGAACCTATGCTGAGGACACGGCGATCAAAACCATTACACAGCCTTACCACGATGCGGCGGTTGCCTACATCAACACACCGATCGGCACGGCCACGGCTGCCTTCCCGGGTGGATTCCAGGCACGCATTGCGGATGGCCCGATGGCCGACCTGATCAACGAGGTGCAGACGGAGGCCGCGGCTGCAGCCGGCTTCCCGGTGCAAGCCTCGCTGGCCGCCCTCTTCACGAACGATGCCAAACTGAATGCAGGCCCGATCAAGCTCAAGGATGCTTACGGGGTCTATATCTATGACAACACACTGTATGTTGTCGATGCGACCGGGCAGCAGATTAAGGATGAGCTGGAGTGGACGGCTACTTACTTCAACCAGTATTACTACGAGCCTACCGGCGTGACTGTCAACAGCGCGGTGCGTGACTACAACTATGACTTGTGGTCAGGCATCGATTACAAACTGGATGTGACCAAGCCGGTTGGACAGCGCGTTGTTGAACTCAAGCTCAATGGTCAGCCGATTGCCATGGACCAGGTAGTCCGCATTGCCCTTAACAACTACCGTGCTACCGGCAAGTTCCCCGCCGCGCCGAAGGTTTACCAGTCCACGACCGAAGTGCGCGAGCTGATCACGAACTGGATCATGGCAAAGAGTACAATTTCTCCAAGCGATGTCTACGTCCACAACTTCACATTGCTGCCGCCCGTTGCCCTGTGGCAGAATCCGACCGCCAATGTAACCCGGACCGATAACGCGGATTTGCTCTGGACGGCTTTTGACCAGACATCAGCCGACTACATGAAGCTCCCCAACGAGAACAAAACCGGGGCAACCCTGACCCGTGAGGGCGAGTTCTTCCTGCTCAGCAACAAGGCGATGGAGAACCTGCGCGACGTAGAAGTGGATATGTCGGTTCTCAACCCTTACTCAGACAGCAAGACTCTCTCGAGTTGGGCCAAGAGCCCCACGGCCTACGCGATCCAGACTGGCATCTTTATGCCCGGCAGCAAGATCCTGCCCAAGCAGGTGGTGACCAACGCTGAAGCCCTGGCCTGGGTACGCGAGGCCCGCTACCCGCTCTATACCTTCCTCTCGACCAATGATTTCCACGGGCAGCTTGAGACTGGGAAGCTCGTAAGCAACAAACCCGTTGGCGGCGCGGCATACGACATGACTTACATCAACAGCTACCGGGCGCTCAACCCGAAAGGCGCGCTGCTGCTCGATGGCGGCGATATGATGCAGGGTACTCCCATCTCGAATTGGCTGTGGGGCGCGTCCGTTATCGAAGTCTACAACCATATGGGCTACCAGGCAGCCGTTGTAGGCAATCACGAGTTCGATTGGGGGCTCGGCGTCTTGCAGGAACGCATGGCCCAGGCCAAGTTCCCAATCCTGGCTGCCAACATCTTCAATGAAGGTACCGACATCCGACCTGCCTGGGCAACGCCCACGGCCATGTTTACCGTCAAGGGTCAGCAGATCGGTTTGATCGGCGTGACCAGCAAAGATACCCCCGGCATCGTGATGGCCGGCAATGTGGCCGGCTTGGAGTTCCGTGAGCCTGGACCGATTGTGAGCGAGCTGGCTGCCGAACTGCGCGCTGAAGGCGCGGACGTAGTCGTCGTGCTGGCGCATATGCCGGATGTTTATGGCGGCGTGGTCAGTGGCGAGATCACTACTGTGGCCGTCCCCGGTGTGGACTTGATCATCTCCGGGCACTCACACAGTGGTTACTCCGGCAAGATCAACAACATCCCGATCATCCAACAGTACACGGCGGGCACAGCCATCGGTGTTTCTAACCTGCGCTACGACCGGTTCCTGCGTAACATTAACGCGTCCAATCTGCAGGTAGTCACTACTTATAATGCTGGCATCACACAGGATGCGGAGATCGCAGCGCTGGTGGCCGATTACCAGGCGGACATCGCTGCTATCAAGAACGCGGTCAAGGCTTCAACCCTGGGCATGATCTCCAGAGGACCGGATAGATACACTGTGGAAGTGCCCATGGGCGATCTCATCGCCGATTCACAGGCTTGGAAGGGCGGCACTCAGATCGCCTTCATGAACCCGGGTGGAATCCGGGCAGACATCGCCTACGATACCTATCCTCATGACATCACCTTCGGCGACTTCTTCACAGTCCAGCCCTTCGACAATAAGCTGGTAACGATGAACTTGACCGGCGCCCAGATCTACGCCCTACTGGAGCAGCAGTTCAAGCCCCCACAGAGTTCCATGAAGTTACTGCAGGAATCGGGGCTCAAGTACACGTTCAACCTGTCGCTCCCGCAAGGCTCGCGCATCACTTCACTGACTTTGACCGATGGTACACCCATCCTCCCTGATGCAACACTTTACACTGTAACATGCAATGAATTTATTGCCACCGGAGGAGATGGGTTTAGTGTGTTCCTCGGCGGAACCAATGTTACCCGCATCGGGGTCAGCGACCTTGACGCCCTGATCGAATATGTCCAGCATAAATATGGGGTACCGCCCACCAATACACCGATTGATCCGTCGGTGTACCCAGATGGGCGCATCATCAATGGAACGCCCACCAGTCCATAAGATGTGAAAGATACAAGAACGAGGAGGCGCAGCGCGCCTCCTCCCAGCCCTTAATCATCAATGACCAAGGATCGGAAAACTGTCTATGTAAATGATCACCCCGTCCAGATCTTTCTTTGGGCTGAAGTACAACATTGCGTCAACGCCTATGACAGCGACCTCTATCTGGCGGTGCAGCGGGGCGAAGCAGAGATCCAGGATGAAAGAGGGGATCGTATTGGCTGGGGTGGTTTTGCTAGTGACGGTCAAAACATCTATGTGCGACCGATTACTAAGGGGAAAACAATTAATACATCGACCTAACCAGAACTCCCTGCAAGAACTTTTCTTATCAAAGGTCGAAACAAGCTGGCGGATCTGATAGATCCGCCAGCACTTTTGTCACACCATCTCGGCCCGCCGCCTGGCAAACCAACCATGAAACCACACAACTATCGAACTACCTGACCACCTTCCATGCCACAGGCAACACCAGCGACGCCGCAATTAGCTTAATAGCATCGCCAATCAGGAAGGGCAACAGTCCCGCAGCAATTGCCTTGCCAAGACCTCCCAACACCATAGCCAGCCAGGACACGCCACAGACATAGATCATCAGCGTCCCAACCAGGAAGAGAATGATGGAGGTACGCACACTTCTTTCCAATCCGCGCTCTGCCAGGAGACCAATGACATAGGCTGCCAGGATGAAGCCGACCAGGTATCCGCCGGTTGCACCGATGACGATATCGAGTCCATGGGCACCGCCTGCAAAGAAAGGCAGACCGAACATACCCATTGCGAGATAGGATGCAAGTGAAGCTGCTCCGCGCTTCGATCCCAGCGCTGCACCGACCAGCAGAACACCGAATGTCTGACCGGTGATCGGCACAGGCGTAAAAGGCAGGGGAATTTCAATTTGAGCCAGCGCGGCCACAAACAGCGCACCCAGCAGGATCAATATGGCATCACGCAACCAACCCGCTGCGCGCG
>DATGYJ010000503.1:0-41589 GCA_035298105.1 Anaerolineales bacterium
GATGGTTGACGGCGCTGACCAGATTGATATTGTAAATATTCCCGTCGGTGGTCAGCGAAATGAGCTTCCGATTATCGGAGGGCCGTTCAATCCCGAAGTGCTAGATCCCGTGAGTGGCAGAAAACAACTCAACATTTCCGCCACATATACATGGAATGGAATTTATGAGCTTCGCGCTCGTAACCGCTGCATGTCGCATCACGAGTATGTGTCCAAGCAAGTTAGTGTGCAAATGCAGGTACCTTTTGATCCTTCGCCGGGGAACTTTTTGTGGGGCGTTGCGACGGCAGGTCGCCAGTTTGAGGGAGGACTTACAGCCGATGATTGGCAGATCTTCACCACGTCGCCAGAAATCATTAGTCGTCTAAATTACAATAAGCAAATAGGTAACCAATGGCTCGGCCAAAATCTGAAGTTTGATATTAAAGATGCTGGGGATGCACTCCGACATTGGAATCTGGCAATATTCAGGGAGGAGCTTGATCGAGCCCGGGCGTTAGGATTAAATGCGTATCGCATCTCTATCGAGTGGAGCCGCGTTGAAACTTCACGGTTTAATTTTGATGAGGCCGCTCTGGCCAATTATCAAGCAATGATTAATGAAATTCGGAAGCGAGTGATGGAGCCTATTGTCGTCCTTAACCATATGTCCCTTCCTGCTTGGGTACTGACTCCGCCTAAACAAACGACGTTTTTATTTCCAACAATTCTACAAACTGCAGATGCCAATGACCCTGACTTCAAGAAACAGCCAGGCTGGGAAAATGAGGATACTGCTGATATGTTTATCGAGTATGTACAAAAAGTCGTATCCAAATTAAAGGATAAAGTGACTTACTGGATCACCTTCAATGAACCGTTTGGGACAATCATCCCCACGGGTTATCTCGCTGGAGTCTTCCCACCTGGTTTTTTGGCTGCTGGAGATCGGGTCAAGCGGGTCGCTGATACTATCATCAATGCCCATGTACGGGCATATCACGCTATCAAGGACATCGATCCCGAAGCAAAAGTTGGTATTACTGACCAGTGGCTCCTTTGCAAACCTAAAACGGACAATGATAGAGATGTTGCTGCAACAGATCAATATATATACTTTCATCAGGATTACTTGCTCAACGCAGTTGTGAAAGGAGAATACCACCCGAACTTTCGCCAAGGAGATGCAGACACCAGACGCGTCCTTGATATTCCAACTGAGAAATGGCAACCGGCAGTAGATTTTATTGGGCTACAGTATTATAAATCTGTCTACGTCTCATTTATCGTTCCCTCAAGCATGTGGTGGCCCTACTATTATTCTGGCTCTGGTGATAGCGCATTATTTGAACCAGTTCCTGATATGGATATAAGCAGGGCGAATTATCCTCATAATCTGTTGAATGACATGGGGTGGGAAATGTATCCAGAGGGTCTCTATAAATGCCTGTTGAAGTTAAGAGATAATTATAAGAACAAGGACGGTGTATCAATTCCTGTTTTAATTTCTGAAAATGGAACAGCAGAAATAGTGGATCGCAACCGTGCCGCGTTTATAACTGCGCATATTGATCAGATGTTCCGGGCTATCAATGAGGGCGCTCATGTAATTGGCTACCTACATTGGAGTATTGCGGATAACTGGGAGTGGATTGACGGATATCGCCCGGAAGTCCGTTTTGGACTGTTTAGCGTGGATAGAAACCAGAACAATTTGCCCCATCATATTACCGAGGGGGCACTAGCACTCCAGTATGTTGTGGCGGAAAACAAGGCTCAACAGGCACGGGATAATTTTGGTTACTATACCTCTCAAGGCGATGCGGTCAAACCTCCAAAGAAGACAGCAGGCGCACTATGGGAGGGAAAATTGGATGACGGCACAAAGTTCACTCTTTATGTAAGCCGTTTTACTGTGAGAGATTCAGCGGAAGCAATAGATCCAGCTAGAAGTTTCCTCGGCATGATTTGCTATCATAATACTCATAGTTGGGTAAGGCTCGAAACATTTTACTGGGATAATGAGGTGGGAATTCTTCACTTTTGCCATAGTGGCGTTGAAGAAATTGGTATTCCAGCACGTGTATTCGAAGCTCAACCTGATGCTGATAATAAACTAAATGGCAATGCCAGTGAGTTAGAGGAAGACTTCCCGGGGAAGCTCAGACTTTGCTTCAAAACATTGAACTGGCAAGCCCAGCGCGTCATTCACTATGGAATTTGGAACGGTGACTTGGTGAGGCGACAATCGAGAGAGCAATCCATGCCTTTCACTCTTTTTTTTAGCCAAATGGAAGGAGACTTTAGTGGTTGGCATGGCAAGATTCTTTTTCATGATGATCCGCTGCCAGAATGGGAGCCGCTCAATAATTTGCACATTCATGCAACTGTGGGTATGCCCTTTGATTGCTTGGTGTATCGGCCTCAAGGGTCTATTTTCATATCTGGTGCCATTGCTGGTCGCGACGGCATGGGATGCGATATGATGATTGGCGAATTCATACCGCTTCCGGGCAATTTCCTAAGTTGGCAGGCAACGAAGGCCCCAGATGATCTGCCATTCTAGGGGTAAACACAGCAGAATGGATACAACCTGTCGTAAGCCGTACCAACGAAGAACTCCAGGTGCAGCAGTGCGCCAAACGCATCCGCAGGTGAGCCAGCCATTCTCATGTAATAGACGAAAGGTAGCTAGAATATGCCAAAGCCATCGGACTTCTTTGTAGACGTTTTGGAATTTTTCACAATCCTCCTGCCTGGAGCCTGCCTTATCTATCTCATTCAACCGCTTATTATCAACAATACGCCAGCGTTGTGGTTGCCTGCGAACGAAACTCAAGGCTGGATAGTGTTTTTGGTGCTGGCTTACATCGCTGGTCACCTATTACATGCAATCGGCAGTTGGATCCTCGATGACTATGTATATAACAAGTTCTATGTGCCGCGGTGGAGAGCATCGCATTCGCAAGCGGTGAAGTGGATAAATGGGGGCGATTCCACTAGCCTTCGTAAAGACAAGGATGCTGTCAACACTCTTTTGGCACGAGTCTATCTTACGACTAAGGTCAATACACAGGGAACTAATTACTATGATTGGTGTTTGTCAGCAGTACGCATGAATAGCCCCGCTGGCACTGTCGAGGTTGATCGACTCCAAGCAGACTCAAAGTTCTTTAGAAGTATGGTGCTTATATTCTTGGTGACAGCTTTGCTAAGCTTACAGTATGGACTCATGTGGCTATCAATTGGATTTGCAGCTTTGACTATTTTTGCAACTTGGAGGTTCTGTGAACTTAGATGGACTGCAACCAAGCGTGTATACGAATATTACCTGCTCTTGCAGCCAACCACCAAAGAAAGCGTGACTCTATCAGACAATGCCTAACACGGCGCTCATCCAATCCCGATGCAAAGTAGACAAGGACCGTTGTGGTGTGACTTGCCGCATTTTTGGCGCTTTTCTTGACTCAAGACTGTTTCCCTCAAAATGGCGTTATCTAGTCCTACCCACCAGCAAATAACGCCAGCCATTGGAGGTTAGCTCATGATTATGGAATGGACAAAAAGCCATACATTTTTCTGTTGACATTTCCTCATAAGTTAGCTTTTATCAAATTTACATTGACAAAACTCAGTTGAACTAACCGCAAGGTTCGCCCTAGGGGCAAAATTTGCTTATCTGACAGACTTTTTGCCTAAACAGCGTAGATAAAGCTATTGAATTTCACTGGTAACGCACCGACAGGCCGTGCACTGAAATGTATTGCGAGGCTGCAAAGGAAAAGCAGTCTCAAAGTTCCTCGATGACCTGGGGTACGGGGTAGACTAGAAGGATGGTCAGATATTCTTGAAGTATGCCAAGTTTTATGTCTTGCGATCCACGCGAGTGGAAATGGGGGATAACTTGCAGGGATGCAAGACAACCTGTCCATGTAAAGCGGTCTGGTGAGTAAAGGATCTGATGTCCGATTTTGCGGCGCAGGTTGTTGACAGCGGGAAATGCTAGGGCGTTTCCTAGGTAAAAAGTAGACCTGCCACTAGAGTCTGGTAGGTCTACAAAAATATTGGCAGCGTGCGTTATGGGATATAGTATTGAATTATCAATTGTGGACGATTTGCCATGGCTGCATCCCCACTGGAAAAACTGATGTAATCAGCCTTTCGATTATTATTATCATCCAGTGTAAAACGCAAGCGGAATTGTGTTGTGCCAGTCAAGTTGATAGGAGGTATGCGATCTCCTGACGAATCCATTATGGCACTATACCAGTTACTAATATTAATAGGCTGAGGATTAAAGGTAGCAAATCCTAACTGGCACAAGAAATTATCCTGAAAATCACCAGCCTCCAAACTGGCTGTAGTTCCGAAAAATGGTTTTTTTATGTCGATCAAAAGGTCGCCATGTGTAGTAAATGGATTTGTTCCGGTTAATCCCTGTTTCCGAATCTTCAGGGTGGCAGACGTAACGATAGCTGTATCCGGCAAGTTGGTTGTATCAAAATGCAGAATACCCACATCTTGATTGTTCTTCTTATCATCGCCGATATTGAATATGCTTGCCTTGCTGTTAGGCGTTCCACCTACGTTGCTATCCTCTTCCGATTCGAGTATCCAGCCGTCGTATGCTCCAATGGAAGTTACATTAAGAACTCCGTAAGTTTCACCAAAGGTGAAGTTTCCATTTCCAAGGCCATTGCCTCCTAGAGGAGTATGTGCATCGTCCATCTCAATAATGGAATCATCATCCACTACATCGAGCCGAATGGTGCCATTGCCACTACCTGTGTTGATGCTAACGATATAGTCGTTCCCTGAACCGGCAACCTCAAGGATATGGGCACCGGAAACGCCGCTAGTCGTCAATCTGAAATCGCTTATGCCTACTCCTGTGACTGGTTCAGAGAAGATGACCTTGAAATCCACACTGGCTGCGCCAGGGGTGGAGATGGCAAGAGTGATGGAGCAAACTATTGGGTCTCTATGACCGCTATAGATTGAATCTTCTATTGATGTTCGGCATATTCCATATTCACTGCCGATTATCTTTTTCCCCCACCATGTTCGCTGACTCGAGTCAAAATCAGTCACCATGTTTAGATATTCCACACCGCTTTTAGCGGTGTTACCACTCCATGACCAACCAAGATACCCTATCCCTTTCGATTGGGCAAGGGACATGATGGCCTCTTCATCTGGATCACCACTCGGATGTAAATGCCCAAATTCACCAATGACGAGAGGAAGGTTGTTATGAGCAAATGTATTGATGTAAGGCTCAATGACATCTGGGCTGGTGAAATCGCCATACATGTGAATACCAAAAACTGTATTTCTATTCGGATCGTTCTCTAAAATGTCGGCTGCCTTATCCAACATTAGCCTTGACGAATCTCCCCCCCAATTCGGCGCATCAACCATGAGTGTGTGCTGAAATCCTGCTTCTCGCATCGCTACAATAGCGGTTTTGGTATCAACAAACCAACCTTTTATTGTATCCAAATTTCCATCAATATACTTGTTTCCATAAGGCTCATTACCGATGTTTATGATCACAAACTTTTCCTTACCATTGAGAACCGATTTTATTTCTTTCCAATAATCGACAGCATTAGTTAAGCTAACAAGATTGATTTTAATGTTCTCCGGATCTGGGTCAATATCATCCTGGTAACCAGTTGTATCATGGACTGAGAGCACGCAAATAAGATGATTATCCCAACATAATTCAATCGCGGCGTCTACAGCCTCAGGAGGTGTTTTGGTCCACTTTGTACCGTCCGCCTCCTCAAAATCTCCACTACTTAATACGACACGAATTGTATTTGCTCCCGTCGCCTTGATATTAGCAAATGAACTCTCAGCTTTATCTATAAAGAAAGTATATGGGAAGTTTATTCCCCGCATAATGAAGTTGTTTCCATTCGCGTCAAGAATATTTCTGCCGCTCAAATGAAATCCAATTTCGTAATTTTGATCCGTTTGATTAGACTGGATATTGCCATAGGTACGATGAGGTGGCGAGAATGAATAGCCACTCTTCCAAGGATACAATATGCCAGACCAATCCTGAGGTACCGCAAGCGTATAGTATCCATAGTTATCAGTTGTAGTCATAGTACGCCCTGTACCACCTGGCATATCTGAAATGGTCACGCCAGCGACAGCATCTCCTTTGCCATCAACTACACGACCGGAGATATGGAATCCACCAGGGGAGGACTCAGTACTAACCACAATATCATCTACATAATACTCAGCATTATAGGAACGCCCTCGGATTTCTAGCCACGCTTGATTATTAGTGCCGAAATCTATCGTTGAGATTGTTGTAAACTGCAACAACTCATCTCGGTAAAAAGAAACCGAACCATTCGGCGCTATAGTAAATCCATACTTGTGCCATTCGTTAGCCAATGGTCCCCATGTTTCCCGAAAGTATTCATGACCTTGCTGTGTATATGCGTGGTAAGTAACGAAATTTGTCTCAGCACTTGCTTGTATGAAAACAAGCCAATTTCCACATGTTTCATGATTGACAGCAGGTGTACATAGCGTAAATCCAACGTCATTTCCCGACCACAATCCACCTAAAGGTCCGTTTCCACGTAACCAGAATTCGACCCTGACTTGCGCGAGGTTAAACGAGGTTGAGACAAACAGTCCGCTTGGATAACTGCCGTCTCCGTTATTATCCACCGCGTAAGACCCATCAACACCTTGACCTGAATATAAGGATGGTTGTGGATTACCCCAAAGGGTCCACTTCGTCGGATCGATGGTACCTGTATCCCAGTTTTCACTAAACAAATTGCTTAATACAGCAGTTGCATCCGCATTAAACGTGTTCGTTGCCAGTGAGGAGATCGATAGTATCATGATCATGGCGACACTATAGATTGCCGGAATGGATTTGCTATTTGAAATTTTCATTTGACCCTCCCAAGTACGCTTGCTCGCTTGTGAATATCGTCGCAACTGATATACTTTGCGTCTTATAAAGGTCCCCAGAGTACGTTTATCTATTCGTTGCGAGTAAGCTTGCCATCAAAGATCGCTCGCGGCCTGTAACTGACCCACCCAGAATTACTCAATCACTTTAGGTATTGAAGCAACAATTCAGTACATGTCTGAAAACACAAAACCAGCCACAGGGCCGGTTTCGCTATTGGCTCGCCAAGTATTCCCGCATGCTATGATACATGCTCAAGCGACCAGTTAGGGTCCACTTGGGTCATCGCCGCCTTGATCGAAATGTGCTTTCTTTCACAAATATTATATCACCTTGTGATCGTAACTCAGTCATAAACACAGTCGCAACAGGTAGCAAAATGTTATATTGCTGCCATCTTGCTCTCCACCTTGGGAATGAATATCGACCTCTAATAATACTGAATCAGAGGAACTTTTCTTTATGCTGAGATTAGACGGCCCTCACCAAAATCACTTCGATATCGGCGTATTGCTTTCACAGTGGTGATATCATCACTCTATGATCACCGCAACCGCTCAAGCCTTCGCGAATATTGCGTTCATCAAGTACCCAGTGGAGTTGGTCATAGATATGGCTTTTCGTTGCCTGTAACAGTAATGGTCCGCCCTTACTACACGGCCGAATTCATTTTCAATCTTTCTTCTTTCGTTCCTTCCTCATCCATAGCCATCCTCTTTTCATCAATCACCACACCATATTTCTCCTCAGCGCTTTTGAGCGAGAAATATCCTTGCTTTACATCCTCCAGCACACGACCAGGATCTCGCTCGAGTGGAGAATAAAACCCGCTACCTTTAGATCAACGAAATAATTATCATTCTTCCACAATTTTACTTAATCCGCTCATCATCTTGCGATATTTTTTCTGAGCCTTTGCCACCGTCGTTCCACGAAAATGAAACTTATTTTTATTCGGGACACATTGCGCGAGCAAAGGCAAATCTGCACTCGCAACCGTTCCGATTTTTGGGTAGCCACCCGTGGTAGGACAATCCGCCATCATCACGATGGGCTGTCCATTCGAAGGGACCTGGATGGCGCCGAAAGTCATTCCTTCTGAGATCAATTCTGTCTTTCCGCGCCGTGTCAACGGTGGACCTTCAAGCCGATACCCCATTCGATCGGAAGTAGGGCTAACAGAATATTCATTCGATAAGAACATTTGGAGACTCTCGTCAGTGAAATATTTTGTCTGCGGACCCATGATCGCATCAATGATGGGATGCTCAGCATAATCTGGTCGTGCCCCCTCCTGCAAAGACCGTGCGGCAAGTTCATGAGGCACATGTGAAAGAACAGCTGTCCTGACCACATCGCCGGTTTGCAATTGCCCGCCATTAAATCCGCCCAAAGCGCCGCGTAGATAGGTCGAATGCGAACCAAGTGCCGGTTGAGTCTGAATACCGCCTGCCACCGCGAGATAAGCCCACATACCCTCATCTGT
This sequence comes from Anaerolineales bacterium, assembly GCA_035298105.1. Taxonomy (GTDB): domain Bacteria; phylum Chloroflexota; class Anaerolineae; order Anaerolineales; family Villigracilaceae; genus Defluviilinea. The sequence goes on from DATGYJ010000503.1 coordinate 8,418, forward strand.
TTTATTCAAGTGGATTTTCCAGCCAGCGCGTACAAAGAATGAACTCCACAGAGGAAATTTCCAAATATAAACAGAAAGTTTATAGCCCACGCCGGTCACTGCGATCACGCAATCCTGCATGGCTTGCACGGTGGCATCGCCCAGACCGATTTCAATCAGCGCGCATTCCGCTGGATTGCCTGCCAAGGCATTCGCCGCATGGAACGCAAAGACATCCATCGGTCCTGAAGCTGGCACACCAAAACGCCTCCAGCCTTTGCGCCCAAGGTCCTGGATCGTAGCAAGCCCGCTGACATCAACAACTCGAAGCGCCATTATTTCTCAACGATAAACCTCACCTGATCACCTGGAGAAAACAAAAATGGAGATTGGGATGCGGGATCAAACAGCTGCAAAGACGTATATCCAATGAGTCGCCAGCCGCCTGGTGAGCCAATTGGATAGATTCCGGTCTGTGAGCCGGCGATTGCCACTGTCCCGGCAGACACACGCGTGCGGGGTGTTTCAAGCCGGGGTGTGGCGATCTCAGCATCCAGTTTGCCCATGTACGGAAAGCCAGGTGTGAAACCCATCATGTAAATTGTATAAGTATTTTGGCTATGGATACGAATCACATCTTCAACACGCAGATTATGATAGGCAGCGACAAATGCAAGGTCGACGCCACGCTCACCCCCGTATCGCACGGGGACTTCGATCTGGCGAGGCTTTCTCAAATTTGCCTCTTCCGCCTGCTCAAGCTTCGTGTGAAGCCATTTATGCATCTTCGCATACGACAGAATCAGTGGATCATAATGAATCAGCAAAGTGGCATAGGCGGGGACAGTCTCAACGATACCAGCGAGAGACGAAATACTGATCAGGGCAGCCAAGGCGTGAACATGTTGGTTGATCGTCAGGTCAATCTCATCCCCTAGTTGAACCAGCACAGCCGAATCACCAAGTGGAACAATTTTCGGTTTGAATGTCATCGCTCGAACAAGCTAATACTCTCGATGTGATAGGTTTGAGGGAAGAGATCAAATGGCGTAACATCTTTTAGTTGATAGCCCCCACCGATCAGTCGCGCGGCATCACGCGCCAGTGTAGAAGGATCGCATGAGACATAAGCAATCACCTGAGGATTCAGGTTCAAAATTCCATCTACGACGCGTTTATCCAATCCTGCGCGTGGCGGATCAACCAGGGTGTAGAGCGGATTGGCTGCGGAGCGTCCTGAAAGGGCAATCCGCCCCACAAGAGCTGGTAAAACCTCTTCAGCCGATCCCTCGTAAAGCTCAATATTATCGAACTCATCCAGATTGAAGGTGAAATCTTCACAGGCAGAGGGAGAGGATTCGATCCCAATCACCCGTTCACATTTGGGCGCAAAAAAGGCGCTGAACAAACCGACCCCGCAGTAGATATCCAACAGAGTAGGGGGGTGGCCGGTTGGCACACTGGGAATTAGTAAATGAGTCATGAGGTGATGGACCATCTTCTCTGCCATCGCCGTATTGACCTGAAAGAACGACGCCGCAGAGACTCGGAAATCATGCCCTAAAACAGAAATGAAGATATGGTCATTCCCTGCAATGACCACTGCGTTTTCTTCAAATACATGCGCTACGGAAATTCCGGCCTCGATTTCAAGTTCCGGAGATTCAGGAGAATTTCCTTCCAGGACAAGCATCAAATCCTCTTCTTTTCCCGCACGAAGAGAGACACGTTCGATGTCTGTATCCGGTTCAAATTCAAGTTGCGGCCAGAGTGAATTGAGGGATGCTTCGGGCAGATGGCATTCCGTGATGGAAATCACCCCTTGTCCTGAGGATAGGCCTGCCCCGACAAACCCCAGCTTTCCAGCCTCCGTCAAATGGAATTGCACATGGTTACGATAATTCCATGGATCCGGACTCGCGATCATCTTTTGAACCGGCGGATTTTCAATCCTGCCAATCCGGCTCAGTTGATCGCGCAGAATCTCCCTCTTTGCATTCAATTGTTCTTCATAGGGCAGGCTCTGATAATGACATCCCCCACAGATACCGAAATGTTTGCAGCGCGGGACAATGCGGTGTGGCGACGCTTCCAGGATCTCCAGCAATTCTCCGCGCGCAAAGCCACGCTTCTCGTCTGTCAACCGGATGCGGACGTGCTCACCCGGCAATCCAAAGGGGACGAAGACCGCACGACCGTCGCTGAGACGTCCCATTGTATCGCCGCCATAGGTATGTTTTTCAAGAAAAAGATCGACAGTTTTTTGTATATTAGCGCTGGAGGACATTCATAATAGCCTGTACGATCTGCGCAATTTGGATGTTTTGTAACACTCCTAATTTCCTAATCAATCTTTGATGCGATACTGAACGCACTTGTAAACCATCGGCCACAGAAGTTTTGCTTAAGCAATTCTGAGCATCAGAATCAATGCGAACCATCCATGGAGCCTTAGCGTAACGGTCCTTCCATTCCGTAAGAGGCACTACTACTTTCAAAGGCAGTATGCCAATCAAGTCACTACTGACGATTACCGCGGGGCGGGTTTCTTGAATTTCCGATCCAACCGTTGGATCAAGATTGACCAGCCAGATTTCACCCCTTTTCATTTTCATCGTCCTCAAAAAGGAAATCATCGCCATCTAATGCCGTGAATTCTGTAAGGGCAGAATCGGTTGTATAGTCCGCCTGAAGCTCACGTGCAGCTAACATCATTTGACGACGTTGACGGAAGCGAAGTTCACGGTCAATCATTTCTCGTACAACCTCTGAGAGACTCCGGCTTTCCTCTTGAGCAATTTGAGTAAGTGTCTCATGCTGAGACTTTTCGAGAAGGATTTGCGCTCTATAAAGTTCCATAGAATCCTCTGGTGTGTAATAAATACACACACTTATGATACACCTCCCTGCAATCATATGTAAATGAGAAATCCCCCTTGAGGGACAAATATCATCTGTGCTGGTAAAGGTCCCACAAATTGCCCAGCACAGATTCCAAGCGAAGCGCCAATTGGTCCGACTGGCCAGTCGTGACATCATCCTCATTGGGAAATACTACATACGGGACATTTTGCCCGTCAATGCTCAGGTAACCGGAATCGCCAGGAGCAACGGCAGTCCAATCATCCTCGCGGTAGAGGCGCTCCATCTGCTCATCGGTCAGGCCGTGTTCAAGGACGCTGTCCGGTTTATGGGGGTTGAAACGACGCCGGTTCTTACGCAAAGATTCCTCAAATGGAACACACACGTAAACAACCCCGGCACGCTTGAGAAGCTGAGCAGACACATGGCGGAAAGCCTGTCGATAACCGCCGTGCTGACTGCCACGCGAGAATTCGAGCAGCGCGGTAGTATGGTCATGATAGGCAGTATTGTCGCGAACCTTTTTGGCATAGTCGAGGTCCAATAGCTCGATAAGTACATGCCAGAATTCCTGGTATTGGAAGTAACCCTGTTCGTCGTTATGCAGGCGCGGCAGCCCGAACCTCCTGCTCAGAATATTATCTTCCTCAAACCAGCCCCACAATATTGGAAAATCATCCAGAACATCCAGATGAGCGATATGAAAGCGTTCGCGGCGTGTATGATCAGGAAGATGAGTGAGAAATTTAATGATTTCACTCTTGCCCGAGGCTGGACGCCCGATCAGGATCAGTACATCAAAAGTATCCTCAGCCATAGATCAAAAAAGAAAGATGTAGAACTTTGAGACCCTGTGAGACATTCCCTGAGATGATGCCCCCATCACCTGCAGCAAGTCTTCAATATCGCTCATATATTCACGGAGTTACAGATCGAAACTCCCGCCCCGGGCGGGTAATTCGTTATTCCCTATTTCAGGAAGAATGAAAGCACGATCAAAGCCACAAAGAAAACCCCCGCCAGTGTGGCAATACGACTGAGATCACGTTTCACGTGAGTGTAATCGGGGTTGAATTCAGTGCTTCTCGTTGCAGACGTCATGCTCACTGAAGTCGTTCTTCTGTTGCTTCTCTTAGCCATTTTTCTTTACTCCTTTTGTTTTGTCATTACAAGCCTCTTCGCGCTGATCATCCCCCGAAGGGGAGAGCGGAGTGACGCACTAGCGGCACGCAGTCGAAGCGCCGGCAAAGCAATGACTTCGTTAATTTTGTAATCGCGCAAAAACCACGATGCGCTGTTTATCAACCAGATACGGATAGCACGAGATCAAAGTCACCGTTGGGCTGCCTGTCGAGGCCATGACTTCCACAGCAGTTGGCTCAACGATCGCCGTGCGATCCACAACATAAACGTATTGTCTTTGCTGTGTGTATAAGACCACCTGGTCACCGGGCACGAGCTTATCCAGGTAACGAAACAACTCGCCATAGACATCATTGTGCGCCGATAAAATCACATTCCCATCTTGGCCGGGGTTCACAGAACCAACACTCTGCCCCACACCCTTTTTGAGCTGCTCCCAGCCATCGCCCTGCACAACAGGTCCATCAATGTGGATCGCAGGAATTTGAATGCGGATCGCCTGGTCAGGTGCCGGCGTTGGAACGGGCAGGTTTGCTAATGACTGCACCATGGGCTGTAAATGTGCCGGGATCTCTTCAATATTCGGTCGTGTATTCCCTTGGGCATCAGGCGGCGTATGCCCCGATGGCAGGACCACAGCCATCACCAGTGGAGTCGGTGTGAAAGTTTCCTGGATCAATGCAGAAGCGACCTCCTCATTTAGATCACGCAGGATTCCCAATCCACTGACGAGGACGCCGAATAGCCCGACCACTGCCAGGACTTCCACCACCAAAAGGATCCGGTCCACTACCCGCCGCCGCTTTGAGGCCGGCACCTGAGACCGGTCGGTGGTCTCCTCGAGCGTCTCCACTACCGGGGCAGACCCCATCAAATCGTCGGGTGTGACATCTACCACGCGGCCTGTTCTTTTAAAGTGCTCCAATCTCTCACGCCGTGCCCCGCGCCGCTTCTCGATCAACAAACGACGCAATTCTTCAACAGACAACTCTTCGGGTGCTTTACGTCTGGGCATGGCGGATGGGATTATACCGCAAGAGAGGTGATGTACTTTATGCTCATGTTATACTGACCCTATGGAAGGCCTCTCCCAGGTTACAACTGTAGCGGACAAACATGTGCATTATCTCGTCACCCCAGGGCAGGGCTTGTCCATTGTGTTGTTACATGGTGCCAGTTTTTCATCGGCCACCTGGCAGGAGATCGGCACGCTTGAAGCGCTTGCATCGGCTGATTACCGTGCCTTCGCCATTGACCTGCCAGGTTTTGGTCAGTCGGAGCCTAATTCCATATCTCCAGCTGATTGGCTGGGCGAACTACTCGATCAATTAAAGATCGCCTCACCTGTCTTGTTAGCAGCTTCCATGAGTGGCGGCTATGCCCTGCCGTTCATTGTTGCCTACCCGGAGCGAATCACAGGGTTCGTGGCTGTGGCGCCTGTCGGCATCCCAAAATATCATGAGCAGCTTCATCAGGTCACTGTGCCGGTTCTCGCCGTTTGGGGTGAACACGACCGGATCGTGCCCATCAGCGATGCGGATTTGCTGGTGAGATCGGTGAAACGCGGTCAATTGGTGATCGTTCCAAATGGCACTCATGCGCCCTATATGAGCGATCCATCCTTTTTCAATCGCGAGCTGGTTCAGTTTATGGCCAGGTGCGCTCAAGAGCATTCAGCCAATATTGCCAAAACGCCCCCACCTCGGTATAATGTCAATTCTTCGGGCGGGTAGCTCAGTTGGTTAGAGCACACGCTTGACATGCGTGAGGTCGCAGGTTCGAGCCCTGTCTCGCCCACAAGGCCATTCCTAGGCAGGAATGGCCTTTTATTATCCCTCAATCCGTTCAGTGACATAAGCAGAAAATACGCCTGTTAATCGTTCATAAAGATAGGTGTCGTTATATGTGATTGAACAAACGCCGTGATAATTGCCTGTGATTTCTGCTCGCTTTGAACGGGAGTCAAATTGCGTTTTTGCGAATTGAGCGCTTGCGCAGGATAATTGAATTCCCCACCACTCCAGCATTTGCTTCTCCAGTGGACGCGCTAGTTCTATCAGGTTAAGACGAAGGGAAACCAGTTTTCTGTCTACCTTGTAAAGCTTTTCCATTCCCCAAAGAAAGTACTGTAATATCATCGGATCTGTACTGGCAATCTGAACACGATTGCCAGTTTTATCCCCTTCACCAAGATAAAGCATAGAAAAAGCCAATTCATCCACACTATTAACATGTGGCAGTTGGCTCACGACTTCAATCCCAGATTGAAATGCTTGTTTCCGTGCTAGTTGAAAACGCTCCTTGTTAATTTTCCACGCTGTTGCCACAAAAGCAGTTTGATTGCTCTCGACACGCTTTTGGATACGCTCTTCTTGTTCTACAGTCAATGGAAGATTCTTTAACCAATGAGATAAGGTACTTTTACTCACGCCAATCAAGTTTGCAATTTCGTTATAGGACAGCCCTTGTTCACAGCGTAATTTTTCAGCTAACAGTCGTTCTTCTGATTTTGCCCGCATATATTCAACTCCAAATATGTCCGTGCTCATATTTTAATGCAACAAGTCATTAGCCTTTTATAGAATACGTATGATCTGACCATTCAAACATAAATGTGTTGACCAGGTTGAGTAAATCGTCAAGCCCTAACAAGGAGAAGAGATTGACGATTGAGAATCTCTTCCAGAAACACCGAATGAAAACCACCTGCGAGCCTGAGACAGAGGTCGCAGGTTCGAGCTCTGTCTCGCCCTCGGAATGGTGCTCAGCGTGGAGGCTTTGCACCTCCCTGTACTAATGAAGAAAGGCAAAGAGCCTCTGTAGAAATCGCTGGGCGGATGTTCAGCATTGAACCTCTGGCTTGACAGGCTTATTATTCGGCATATAATACCATCTACATAAACGCGTTGACCGGGACGAGTAAGTTGCCTATTCCTATCAGGGAGAGCAGACCGTAGACTGAAAGTCTGTTCAAGGAAGTAGCTGCTGAAAACCACCCGCGAGCGTGACCCTGAACGTAGGGGTGACCCTAAGTGCCCAGAATGGGTATGCGGTCACCCGCAAATAAGGGAAACGACCAGCCTCGTTATCGGCTTAAGAGATATGTCGTAAGACATAAATCGGGTGGAACCGCGTGAATCAAATTCTCGCCCCGTGTTTGGGTGAGAATTTTGTTTTAACCCACCCCACACGCCCTACGGGCACCCTCCCCATTTTCCTTCGGAAAATGGGGAGGGCCGGGGAGGGGTCGGGTAGGAGGTCGCTATGACTACAGATGACACCACCATCACTCGTCAGCGGCTCGGAGGAATTCGGGCATAGTATGTTATGCCCTGCCGCATCTTCGGGCCGCGCAAAATCAATTAGGCGGTAGCAAGTTAAAGTCTAGGAAAGGAAGTAAGAATGCTGCAACAAGCTCAAGAAAAATACGAAGAGTCCGAGCTCTATAAAATCCGTCACTCCGCGGCGCATATCATGGCACAAGCTGTGCTGGAAATGTTCCCTGAAGCCAAGTATACGATCGGCCCACCGATCGAGAATGGCTTCTATTACGATTTCGACCTGCCGCGCAACCTCACGCCTGAAGATTTGGAACAGATCGAGAAGCGCATGCGGCAGATCATCCAGGGTAAACATGAGTTTAGAAAGAAGGTCGTTTCGGCAGATGAAGCGCGGGAGGTGTTTAAAGATCAGCCTTATAAAATCGAGTTGATCGATGGACTTGAAAAAGGTGGACTCGATGAATACGGAAATCCACTGAAAGAGAAGCCGGAGATCTCCCTTTACCAACACGATTCATTCGTGGACCTGTGCCGTGGGCCGCACGTGGACAACACGAAGCAGATCCGGCCGGATGCTGTGAAGCTCATGTCAATCGCCGGCGCGTATTGGCGCGGTGATGAAAAGAATAAGATGCTGCAGCGTATCTACGGCACGGCCTGGGAGAACGCCCAACAGCTCAAGGATTATCTCTGGCAATTGGAAGAAGCCAAGAAGCGCGACCATCGCAAGTTAGGCAAGGAACTGGAAATCTTCATATTTGATGATGAAGTGGGACCCGGCTTGCCTCTGTGGCTGCCAAACGGCGGCGTAATGATCGAAGAGTTGGAAAAACTCGCCAAAGAGATGGAAGAGAAAGCCGGTTATTTGCGGGTTCGCACGCCAAACCTTTCTAAAGAAGAGTTGTTCCTGCATTCCGGTCACCTGCCCTATTATGCAGAGAGCATGTATCCGCCCATGGAAATCGAGGGCGTGAAGTACTACGTCAAACCGATGAACTGCCCGATGCATCACAAGATTTTCGGTTCGAAGGGTCGTTCCTACCGGGACCTGCCCATTCGGCTGGCAGAGTACGGGACGTGCTATCGCTATGAGAAGTCAGGTGAATTGTTTGGCCTGATGCGCGTCCGCTCGCTGCAGATGAACGATGCCCACATTTATGTGACGGAGGACCAGTTCGAACAGGAGTTCCTGGCTGTCATCGATCTCTATCTCAAATACTTCGAACTGTTTGATATCGAAAAGTATGTCATGCGCCTGTCCCTGCATAGCCAGGCCGGACTTGGCAAGAAGTACGTAGACAATGAACGCCTATGGCTCAAAACGGAAGATATGGTGCGGCGCGCCATGAACAATGGCAAGATCCCCTTTGTGGAAGCGGAGGACGAGGCCGCTTTTTACGGTCCAAAGATCGACGTGCAGATCTGGAGCGTCATTGGGCGCGAGTTTTCGCTTGCCACGAACCAGGTGGACTTTGCCCAGCCGGCCCGTTTCGACCTGAAGTTCACGAACAAGGAAGGCAACGAAGAAATGCCGCTGTGTATTCATCGGGCGCCGCTCAGCACGCATGAGCGCATGATTGGCTTCCTGCTTGAGCATTACGCAGGCAACTTCCCGGTCTGGCTTTCCCCGGAACAGGTACGCGTCATTCCAATCACGGATGGACAAAACGAATACGCACAGAATATTGTTCAGCAATTACGTGACAGCGGCATTCGTGTCCATGCTGATCTCAGTGCGCAGCGTATGAACGCCAAGATCAGGCAGGCGCAGTTAATGAAAGTGCCGTATATGCTCGTAGTGGGTGAAAACGAGATGAAGGCCGATCAAGTATCCCTGCGCGCCAGGGATGGCAGCCAGCAGAATAATATTGCGCTGGCTGAGTTCATGGCCCGTGCCAGGGATCGGATTGCCAGAAGAGCAAAAGAGTTGTAAAACAAAACAGGCGGAGGAAACCTCCGCCTGTTTTGTTATGGCTGCCAACTGACTTGCCATTGTCCCCACAATACCACTCCGGTCACTTGCATTTCCGCAATACCAGGCGGCAAGTCCGGCCGGCACATGGGAACATAGATTTGGAGCGTGCTCGAGTGCTCCGTTGGATAACCGCCGCCGCCGCCCATGCATTGGTTTAGGGGTGTACTGATATATACATCACCGATTACATTGGCATCTACCTGAACCTCAAGTTGAAAATTCAGGTTGCCCTCGTAGGAAATTAAATTCGCCTTCAGGATATGCGCAAGACTATCAACGATCTCGATATCCTGATTGATATCCCAGCTCTGTCCTGCTTGCGGAGCAGAACCTACATCAACCTGAAATGCAACCGGCTGAATCTGCACATCGGCCGCGCTGAGAGTGATCGTCAATGGAGGGGCAAAGGTTGTACTCAAAACCCTGATCGCCCAATAGGAACGATTCGCCTCGTTCTGCGGCTTCACATTTTCGTAGATTTCCTCCCAGGCTACATCCTGCCCCTTTGAATCCACAACCTTGATATAGCCCATGTATGGCACAGGCTTTACACCATAGGCGGGATAATCATTTGCTGACCATTGCATACTGCCAATGAGCAGGTAACCATCCTCCATGGGAACGAACGAGTCGATGGACAACGCAATCCGATGAGTGGGATCAACTGCCGGCAGGGTTGCATTCGAAGGGGTGGGCGCTTCCGTTGCTGGCATGGTGACTACAGGGAATGCCATCCCCGCGGGTGCAGGGAGCAAGTGAATAGGAATCTGCCAGTCACGCGGCAAAGGTCCTGGAATAAGTGGAGCAATGCAGGGATAGAGGAAAGTCACCTCGCTCTGATCGGCGGGTACAGGTGCGAACTCCATTACATAGCCATAGCCTGCGTTCGAGCCTGGTTCACCCACCGAGAATTTCTGGGTGGTTTGTACGAAACTCAGTCCCGTCCCGTCCGGCAAAATCAGCGAGGGCGTACCCTGGCAGCTCGCGTCGAAATCTCCCGTAGTTGGCGGCGGGTTAAGCCATTCCACCTGAAAACGGATGGAGGTACTCGTGGGACTGGCAATCACATTCGTGACAGTCAGACGAATGCCCGCGCGTTCCGCAGACACGGAGGCTTCGAGCGTGCGCAGCGAGGCAGTCTGCTCCACCAGGCCAATACCCGGAATGTAACCAAAGGCTCTGCCAAGCGCATAAGCGACGCCGCTCAGCACAAGTCCGCTAATGTCGCCCCGCTTAAGTCGTTGGATGGCTCGTTGCTCGTCCATGCTGTTCTACTATATATATCTTTTTACACTCCAAAAGGTTGGGGGAAAGGATTTGTGAGAATGAATGAGGGATATCAATGGACCGGCCAGGATTTTCTTTTGGCGGTCCAGATCAGTTTCCAAATGACCCGCTCTGCCCTTTGAACTGCTTTAGAATCTTTCCAGTAGCCAAATCCCAGAAACGGACGATGGTCGCGGTGTCGCCTCCATAACCGGTTTCCAATGAGACCAGCAGGTTGGACTTGGTCCACATCAATTCCGTGTAGAGGGACTTATCGTTTAAGCCGAAGGCTGTGAGCAGTTGTCCTGTTTGAGAGTCCCAGATGCGGATCACGCCTCCACCCGTGGCAAGTTTGCTCCCATCCGGCGACCAGGCCAGGCTCGCGACCACATTTTGATGAGCATGGATGAACCCATCGCAGCGATTGGTAGACACGTTCCAGAAGCAGACTGTTCCACCCGCATGACCGGAGGCGATGCGTGTTCCATCCGGTGCCCAGGCGAGTTGGACCGCGGCAGAGCCCGCGCGAGGATCGTACAGCCGGATAGATTGATTTGTATCCAGCCTCCAGCGGCGGAAGCCAAAACCGAGATCACCGGTTGCGATCAGACGTGAACCATCTGGCGACCAGGAAAGAGAGGTGGGAGGCAGGAGGAAGTCTTGCTGTTGAGCCACCGTTTTTCCCGTTTCGATGTCCACCACGATCAAGCCTCGGTCGGCGAAAGACAGGGCAAGCCGCTTGCCATCCGGCGACCAGGCCAGCGCGCTGAAAGAAACTGAATCTTCCTGATCCCTCTTTAGTTCAAAGGCCGCCTTCCACGAGGCCGCATCCCAAACGATCAAATGGGGCGAGCCGCTTTCTGCTGCGCGCATGATAAGGCTCCCCGCCGCCAGCTGATTGCCATCCGGCGACCAGGCTACACTGTAGAAGTTTTCAGTATTATTCAATGTACGGGTTTGGTCGTCGTCCAAATTCGACAAAACAATTCCCCTGGAGGTGGCGAAAGCGATAGTCTTTCCATCCGGACTGAGGTCGAAGGAGTGAAGGCGTGCCTCAATCGTTGCAATGCCGGACGGCTCGCTCGGAAAAGGCACCGGCGTTGCTCCGCCGAAACTTGAAGTAGAGAAGACCGGCTGAGCAGGCCGGCTGGCTTCTTGTAGCTGAACGTTGAACGTCCAGCCTCCCGGATGAATGTATCCAAGAGCCTGGATGAAGTGATGAAACGCTTCCTGTTCGCTCATTCCGGCAGGAAGCTTTTTGTATTCGGCATACGCACCGTGATCCACGCTATGCCATTCCATGTCAATCCCCTCTGCCTTGAGGACTTCATAGGCCCTGGGAAGATCAGCGGCAGGAATCACCTCAGGCATGGATTGCTCCAATGCCGGTATGGTGAGGACGAGTGAGTTGGGATGAGGATCACCAACGGGAAATCCGATCTTGACGCAACGTCCATGATCCACAGGTGGCTTCCACCCCGGTTCGCCACCCTTACTTCCGTCACCATAGGCTGAATCAAACAAAAATGCATAAGTCCCCATATTCGCCACCTGCCCATTCACACGCAGGGTGGTGTCACTACCAATTACCCAATCCGCCTCGCTGGGTTTGAGGTAGCACACGTAAGCTTGTGTAAAGGCAGGCGTGATGATCACGCGATCAAGCAGGAGTTCCAGGCCGTTTGCCCAGACGGTTTGTTTCGGATTAAAGGTCAAGGCGGGATGGATCGGAATATCGAGATCGAAGCGAAATGGAACCATTCCCTCCGTGTCTACGGGGCTTGTGCTGACGGAAAACTCCAGTTGGCCCTTGAAATGATCTCCTGGCAAGGGAGCCTCGGTGTCGAGTTCGATCTGACGAAGGGCTGGGTCAACTGTTGGACCAGAGCCGCTGCCGGCATTGACAAATGCTCCATTCGCATCATTCAGGTTGATGCTCTCTATAAACCCCTTGCTGCCGATAATGCGCACCTGGAAAACCAGGCGTGAGGCGTCGGCATAATAGGATTCGAGCGTAGCGGTAATCCCGTTTTGAGTTTGAGGGGGGAGGTCGAGAGGTGAGAGTGGGGGAGATTGGGGACAGTCGCCGAGCTGGGAATAGGCATGAGACGTGCGAGAGCATAGCCGACGCCGGTCGCAGCACTAAGCCCAACCAGGGTAAGGATGGCGGTCAACAGGGATTTTATCTTCATTGGTTTTATCTCTTTCAAGATGACGCTAAATTGTATCGGAAAGTTCGCGGCGAGAACCCAACGATTTTCAGACGAATTTCCGTCGTTACTGATGAGAGGATAGAATTGTCATCCGTTTCCGAAAGCCAAAGAATACGATTTTCATCCAAAATGGATGGCAAGGAAAGAAGCGTATTTTTCAGCATGTTGACGTAAATGGATCGAAAACAGACATGCCATATTTGGGGGTAGATTTGGCTAAAGGAGAGCAGCGAGTTTACAGCGAGTTCAGAGCGAATTCAGAGCGAAGGAAGACTTTCCAAGAACACAGGTTTATGCGCAGTTTTTGACCCCCAAATATGGGGGTATGCTTCTGGGAGGCATTCCCAAAGAAGTATGATTTATCTAAACTAAAAAGGAAGATTCCCTATATTCCTCGTGCGACAAAAAGGTTCATGACCACTGTGTTAGGCCCAAGTAAGTATGAACTTTGCAAAGTCGCTTGACATAATTCTCTTTTTGTACACAGACGCTGCGCGCACGGACACCACGGACCGTGCAGCGTTCCGTAAAAAGATGAAAAAAGTCCGTCCACTCCGTGTCGTCCGTGTCCCAAAGGCTTCAGGTCCCAACTTTTTGAGAAAGGCCATGTATATCTAAGTCTTAATCCTTCCTGGTAGAGCGACATCGTTGTAAAATATGCCTAGACCGTGAGCGACGGAGGAGTTTTGATCGTTCACGGTCTATTTTGTTGACGATTCACTGCTGTACATGGTATCATTCGTCCGCCAAAAACCAGCCAAGTGCTGGTCAACTGTTTTGAAATAGGAGAAACTTATCAGCGCTACAGAATTTCGAGTAAATGAGGGCATCCGCGTCCCGGAAGTCCGACTGATCGGGCCAGATGGCGGCAACGTTGGTGTTGTGCCAATCCGCCAGGCCCTGCAGATTGCACGCGACGCCGAATTGGACCTTGTGGAGGTTTCACCCAACGCCACGCCTCCTGTTTGCCGTGTGATGGACTTTGGAAAATTTGTCTACGAGCGGGCAAAAAAGGATCGTGAGGCAAAGAAATCTCAAACCAAGATCGAAGTCAAGGAAATCCGCCTGCGCCCCAAAACCAATGAAGCGCATCGCGGTTTCAAAGTGGACGATGCCCGTCGCTGGTTATTGCAGGGACACAAAGTCCGTGTGACGATCAAGTTCCGCGGTCGTGAGATGGACTACCCCGAGATTGCGCTTGAAGATTTGAAAGAGATTGCTGCCGTGCTTTCAGATGTAAGTGTCGTAGAACAACCTCCGCAAATGGAAGGCCGTACGATGCTCGTCGTGCTGGCGCCCAGCAAAGGTGCCGTGAAAAAGAAAGAAAAGGGCGAGCAACCCAGGGCCGAGAAAGAAGCGCAGGCCCAATCTTAGTAGAGAAAGTCCCAAAGATGTTGAATGTCCGCGGGTGAGTACATAAACGATCCCGCGGTTTGTTGCTTATTGCAGAAATTGCTAAATCCCATGATATTGTCTAAAAACATATAAAGTCATGGTTTAGAGTAAACGCAGCACTGCGTATCTTGTCTGAAAGGAGCAAGCTAGAATGCCTCGCAAAGCCAAAGCTGGCAAAACCAAGCTGAAGACCCATAAGGCGACCTCCAAGCGTTTTCGCCTGACCGGGGCTGGCAAATTGGTACGCACCAAAGGCGGTAAAAGCCATTTGCGCCGCCGCACATCCAAGCGCACCAAGGTACAGTTATCCGAGATGCTTGAAGTAAAGGGCCGCAAGATCATTAAGCGCGTCAAGCGCCTTGCCCCCAGCATGAAGTAGGGACGGACGCTCAGCGTCCGATCCACGAACGTCGTAATCAATTTTTATTTGCGGCTTTCGGGTGTTCGCAACTGGCGATCCTGACTAGCGAAGGACGCCGACGCCCGCGAGACTGCAGGAGGTCAAGAATGGCTCGTGTAAAGGGAGGCCCGCAAGGGCACCTACGTCACAAGAAAGTATTAAAGATCACGAAGGGGCAGCGCGGCGCGAAGCATCGTCTGTTCAAGCGTGCGAATGAGGCAATGCTCAAAAGCCTGTGGTACGCAACTCGTGATCGCCGCGTGCGCAAGCGTGACATGCGCAAATTATGGATCGCTCGTATCAATGCTGCAGCCCGTTTGAACGGCACCACCTACAGCCAGTTGGTGGCAGCGCTGAAGAAAGCGAATATCTTACTTAATCGCAAGATGTTATCTGATATGGCAATCCGCGACCCGCAGACGTTCGCTGCGGTGGTTGCGAAAACGAAGTAAATTCCGTAGGGGCAACCCTTGTGGTTGCCCCTACAACATTTAACGGGGGTAAAATATTTTCATGAATACTCTTCTTGTCGAACGTCTGCTCCCTTCAGGTCAAACCATTCAAATAGTTCAAGGTGACATTACCACTGAACAGGTGGACGCCATTATTAACGCGGCCAATGAGCATCTCCAACATGGAGGCGGAGTGGCGTGGGCGATCTCGAAAAAAGGTGGACCCACCATCCAAAAGGAATCGGATGCCTGGGTTCGGCACCACGGACTTGTCCCGCATGCGCGTCCTGCCTGGACCTCAGGCGGGCTCCTGCCTGCGAAATATGTGATCCACGCGGTAGGGCCGGTTTGGGGCGACGGGGATGAGGACAACAAACTGGAATCTGCCATGACAGGTTCTCTCCGCCTGGCTGATGAACTCAAGTGTTCCTCCATAGCATTGCCTGCGATTTCGACCGGCATCTTTGGCTTTCCCAAAGACCGTGCGGCGGGCATTATCTTTTCTGCGATTGAGCAATATTTCGCAGGCAACTTCTCATCCGGTTTGAAAACGATTAAATTAGTCCTGTTTGACCGCTCTACGGTGGATGTATTCATCCAGGCATGGCGCAGCAAGTGGGAACGCTGACCGTGATCACTTCCTCGCAAAACTCAAAGATCAAACTGGTCCGTGCTCTGCTGGGACGGGCGAAGGAGCGGAAGGAAGCGGGAGCTTTTGTGGTTGAAGGGGTGAGGTTGGTAGAAGAGGCAGTAATTGGTAATTGGGGATTGCGGTTTTCCCTTTACGATGAGTCATTGAGTGAAAGAGGCAGGGCGCTTGTTGAACGTTTGAAATCACAGGGGGTCGATGTGGAAATGGTTTCAGAAAACCTGATGAGGTCACTCAGCGAAACTGAAACTCCACAAGGTATTCTCGCGGTTCTACAATTTACCCAATTACCAATCCCCAATTTACTGAATTTTATTCTCATCCCTGATCAAATTCGCGACCCCGGTAATCTCGGTACGTTGCTTCGGACTGCCGCTGCGGCTGGAGTGCAAGCTGTGTTGCTACCGCCCGAAACGACCGATGCTTTTGCGCCAAAGGTGGTCCGCTCGGCGATGGGCGCACACTTCCGGTTGCCGATCTGTTCGATGACATGGGAAGAAATTGAGCAAATGAGCAAATCAGCGAATTTACAGATTTATCTGGCGGATATGGACGGGAAATCTTGCTGGGAAACTGATCTTCGGCAACCACTGGCATTGATCGTCGGTGGCGAGGCGGAAGGGGCAAGTGAGGCTGCACGGAAATTAGCCAATGAGCATATCAGCATTCCAATGCCGGGAAAGATGGAGTCTTTGAACGCGGGCGCAGCGGGATCAGTGTTGATGTTTGAGGTAGTGAGGCAGCGATCAGTTGGCGGTAATCAGTAGGCAGTGATCAGTTTATGAAAATACGCTCCATCACCTCTTTTTGCAATCCAAATGATCCAGCGTATATCTATGGCTAGGTCTTTGTCGATGTTTGAGGTGATGAGACAAAAGCAAAATTAAGGTATGAAATGCCTTTTGAGCAAAAATTACGCATAGTTCTGACCACGATTGGTCTTGCGCTTATCGTTTATTGGATAATTCCTTTCGGTATACTTTCCTGGTTTCATTCTGATAAACTTGAAAAGATGTGGAGTGAACAGGCCAAAGATCATTGGTGAAGTATCTATAACCCAAAATACAATTGGAAAGCTAATATTTGGATGGCCCGGATATTTAGCTTGATGATTGTATTTGCTCTGCTGATAGTGGCAATAGAATTGTTGTTGGAAATAATCAGGCACACACTATGAAAATCCGCTCCATTACCTACTTTTGCAATCCTCAATATCCGTTGGATGAAAAAGTCATTCAACAAGCTGGGACATTTCTAGCCAAAGCCAAGTCCGCGTATGAAGCCGCGGGCTATGAAGTACAGACGAGGCGACTGGCAACAATCCCATTTCCCAGGTTGTTAAGTAGTAACGACTTTAGTCGTTTAAAGGCGCCTGACCCCACAGGGGTGCTAAGCAAAGTTGCCACTATCGACAAGCTCGACGAATTGCCCAAACTCGCCGAAGAGCTTGCAAGAATACTCCAGCAGGCAGAAGTTGCCTACGCTTCTCTGGGGCCCGCCTTGCCTGAGCTGCCGCACAGCTATGAAGTAATCCCGGAAGCGATTGCCGCAGCCCCGAGTATCTTCTTCGGCGGCGTAATGGCAGATAGAACGCACGGCATTGACCTGGCCGCGGTTCGAGCGTGCGCGGATGTGATCGTCAAGTGTGCCCCCATGGAGCCAAACGGGTTTGCCAACCTGCAATTCGCGGCGCTGGCAAACGTAGGAGCAGGCGCACCCTTCTTCCCGGCTGCCTATCACAATGCTAATGAGCCTGCGTTTGCAATTGCAACTGAGTCAGCAGATTTGGCAGTGGAAGCTTTTCAAAATGAAAAAACGTTAGAGGCTGGAAGAACGGCCTTGATTTCTGAAGTCACAAAACATGGACAGGCCATCGCACAAATCGCACAATCCCTAATTCCCAATTCCCAATTTACCGGCTCCCGATCCACCCTTTCCCAATCTCCCAAATTCACGGGCATCGACTTTTCCCTCGCCCCCTCTCCGGATGACCAGCTTTCCCTTGGCAACGCCGTCGAACAAATGGGCGTCCCCAGGATCGGATTGCATGGCTCGCTTGCCGCGGCAGCGATCTTGACGGAAGCCATCGACCGTGCGGATTTCCCTCACACTGGCTTTAGCGGCTTCATGCAGCCCATCCTTGAAGATTCTGTCCTTGCCAGACGCGCCGCGGAAGGAACCCTGACTGTGAAAGATGCGTTACTTTATTCGGCTGTCTGCGGAACGGGGTTGGATACGATCCCACTCCCGGGGGACACCACCTCTGAAGAGTTGGTCCCCCTGCTGCTGGATCTCTGTGCTTTAGCTCTGCGGCTCGATAAACCTCTGACTGCCCGCCTGATGCCCATTCCAAACAAAAAAGCGGGCGATGAAACGAATTTCGATTTCGCCTTTTTTGCTCCAAGCCGCGTGATGGCATTGGATTCGGAGGGGTTAATGAACTCTTTCTCAGGCACAAAGATCTTCCACTTGCTTTCACAAAAACAAGTCAGATGACTGTCATTTTCACTGGTTGGCATGAATAATGTTCCTCCTCAACTCCCTCACCTTTGCGCGTTTGCTTTGGCTGGTACCCATCTTCTTCATGCTACACAACCTGGAAGAGTTGCCCTCCATGGAAAGCTGGTCGAAACGCCTGCCATTGAAAATCCATCCGCATGTCTCTACCCGTCAAATTGTCATTGCCCTGACGTTCTTAACCCTGGCTGGATTCGCAGCAACATATTTTGGAGTGGAATATTTGCATAATTCAACAGGCTATTTGATCATTCTGGGAATCCAGGCGGTTTTGCTTTTCAATGCATTCATCCCTCACATTGTCTCAACGATCCGCTTCCGCCTGTACAGCCCTGGAGTAGTCACGGCAACCCTGATCACGCTACCCTTTTCATTTTACTTAATTCGGCGCGCCCTGGCTGAGAACATACTCAGTTGGACGCAGTTCTGGGTACTGCTCGGGATCGCACCGTTCGCGATGGTGATCTTCACCTTGCTGTCATTGCAAATCGGGAAAGTATTCGATAAATAAAAAGGGTGATGCTCAGGCCCTACGACCCCACTACCAGCCTGTTGAACGACTCAACGATCAAACCTTCAACTTCCACATCGTAAACGGCTCATCGAATCCTTTGACATTTCCGGTAAAGGGACTCAATGCGCTAGCCGTGATATTTTCCGCAAGGAACTCCTGAATTTCGGGGTCAGCATTGATTTCCCGGGTAAAGATTAATTCGCCGCCTTGTGAGAAGGCTGGTAAACGGGCAGCGATATTGACCGTAGAACCGAAATAATCCAAACGATCATTCAAATTGACGACGATACACGGTCCCTTGTGCAGGCCCACTTTGAGCCAGAGCATTGGTTCGCCATATTCCGCAATCCTGGTTTGCGCATTCCAGACGGCGCGCAACGCTGAGATGGGGCTGCGGAAGGTCGCCATGACCGAATCTCCCATCGTCTTGACAATGGCGCCCCCCTGCGAGGCAACAGCTTGTTCCAGAACGTCGAAGTGCTCCCGCACGCGTCCAAAGGCGGAGGCATCCCCGATCTTACGATACAGACGAGTCGAGTCGCGCAAGTCGGTGAACATCAGCGTAACGGAGCCAATGGAGATCTCTTCACCGGGCCGGATCACCTCGCTTGCGAAGAGATCACGGAAGACCTGCAAGGCGGTCACATCGGCGGCGGTCGAAGCTTGATCGCTCCAGGCAGTGCGCTCCAGTTGAAAGGTTTGCTCTGTCTCGGTTGCATTGACCAGGTTGAGGGTGGGGAGGAGCGAAACATGTCCTTGTTCGGGCGGCCATCCGAACGAAGAGACACGGATATTCGAGGTGGATGATCCATCAGCATCTGCAAATAGGGAAATTGACCCGGCTACATCTGAGGCGCGCAAAGTATAGCGCCCAGGTTCGAGTTGTACACTGATAGGTAATGAACGCAGCGCCGCGATCCTTTGCGCCATCACTACATGGGGCTGCAACTGCGGGCTTCCTACACAGAATGCAGCTTCCAATTCCACCGCCCGCACGGACGGGTTCGGTCTGAAGACCACTTCGATATTGTGATCAAAGTTAACTGTAAAATCGATCTGGCAGGTATCGCAATGTGAGTGACCACGCACATCACCGAGATTGGTATGTCCCTCCGTGGTGCCGCGACAGGAGGGGCATAACAAATCCCAGGACATATCGAGAATACCTGCCCGCGTGGCACGCAGGAACATCTCAAGCACCGCACGTCGATTCACTCTCCAACGATCGGCAAGCGCATAGGGCCGAATGCGTTGGACAGATAATTCATCGGCACGATCCAGAAAATCTTCGAGGCGCGCAACCAGCGCTGGCTCCGTACCCTGCTGGATGATCGTCTCGCTCAGGGACTTGAAACGAGCGCGCCCTTTCGGCGTTAGCCCGCCTGCATGAGCGATTTCGATCATTGACCCACGCTGATTGGCGAGGCGGTCATATAAGCGGAAGGCTCTTTCAAACCGGCTCTTTGCAAGGACACCAATCACAAGTGGAATGGCAAGTTGTACAAAGATATTCTCTGCCTTGATCCAGGTTTGGTAGCGGACACACGTGCCGCCATCCGCGCCCGGGTCGAAATTAGCCTGCACACGCATCTCTTGGATTGGCCCCTGGCTATAAATTCTCAAGATCCCGAATGAATATGGGTAGGTCCACTCGAACGGCTCTTCCTCCCACTCCACTCTGAGAACGGGGATTTTCATCCGCACACGCTTGGTGCCTTTGACATTCTCCAGCATCTCAATCTCAGGCTGACCCGTGTCGCGGTTAAAACGATTCGTATCGGAGGCGAACGACCAGATCGCCTGCGGCGGAGATTGCAGATTCCATTGCCAATCGAAATAGAATTCTCGAGCCATAGTAGATAGATGAGAAGAACAGGTTGAATTTTACAGTCAATTCATGAAAATACCATTGCGAAATGCATTCTGTTCAAGCATGCTCTCAGCGCTGTTCCCGGTACTGGTGTTCCTCGGTTACCGCCGCCGGGGACGGCGGCGTGAGCAGAGCCATTAACAAGACCTTAACTTCCGTGAAAATGTCTTATGGTATAGTTTGTTAACAATATAGCCTTCGCCCTGAGCGGAGTGGCGCCTCAGCGCCACGAAGCCGAAGGGCAGGTAACAAGGGCGCCCCGATTGTATGGCGCCAAGAAAGACCTATGCCCGAATCTATCCTCGTCGTTGAAGACGAACCCGCCCTACGTGATACCCTTTCTTACAACCTGAAAAGGGATGGCTTTGCCGTAGAAGCAGTCGGCGATGGCCGCTCTGCGCTTGAGTCGGCGCGACGGCTCAAGCCTGACCTGATCGTCCTGGATCTAATGTTGCCTGAAATCGATGGTTTCGAGGTCTGTCGTATCCTGCGTAAGGAAATGATCACCCCCATCCTGATGCTCACCGCGCGCGACGATGAAATTGACCGTGTCGTTGGTCTTGAGGTGGGCGCGGATGATTACCTGACAAAACCTTTCTCCATGCGGGAATTGATGGCGCGTGTCAAAGCTCAATTGCGCCGCTCACGCTTATTGAGAGAAGAAATTAGTAAAACAAATGTGGAGGACTCCCCCCAAGAAAAGTTGACATTTCGGAATCTCACCATCAATCTCACCCGCCGGGAAGTGATTCTGGATGGCGAGCCGCTAGCACTCAAGCCGCAGGAGTATGAATTACTGGTCTTCTTTGCGCAGCATAAAGGACAAATGCTGTCACGCGAATTCATCCTTGAGCGAGTCTGGGGTTGGGACTTTATCGGTGATAGCCGCACCGTTGACGTTCACGTCCGCTGGCTGCGACAAAAGATCGAAAAGGATTCAAGCAGTCCGACCCGAATTGTGACGGTAAGAGGCGGAGGGTACCGGTTTGAAGGATGAACGATTGATGATTTGCCACGGATGAGATTGATTGCTGCGGATTATTGTTAGAAGTTATTTGCGAAACAGTTGTGGTTTAAAATCGTATGAGCAGTTATACCGTTATTTTCATAGTTATCGCTCTCATGATCGCCATGTGGTATGCATGGCGATATTACAAATTGCGCCGTAATATTGATGAATATGCCAGACGTATCCGGCGACAAAGCTTCAACACGGATATCACGGAACTCGAAAGCCTATCGAGTGCACTTACATCTCTCATCTCAACTTTTGACATTCAACTTTCTACATTGGATTCCGAACGTTCGCGTCTTGCTACCGTACTCGACCAGATTACGGATGGAGTGCTCATTGCCGACGCGCAGGGGCTGATCCAATTTGCCAACCCGGCCGCGGGCAAACTCTTTCAGTTTGCCGATCCGCTCAACCGCAGTATCACAGAAGTCGTGCGCAACCACCAGCTTGTCGAAGCATGGCGGCGCTGCCAGCAAATGCGACAAATGCAGAGCGAGTCTGTTGAATTGCCTACACGCCGCCAATATTTGCAGCTCGTTGTCATTCCCGATAAGCATACCAGTGGGACCCTGTTGCTTGTTCAAGATCTCACCCGCCTGCGCCGCCTTGAAACTGTGCGCAGAGACTTTGTCAGCAACCTCTCGCATGAGCTGCGCACGCCTCTCGCCTCTCTGAGGGCATTAGCCGAAACACTGCAGGATGGTGCTCTGGATGATCCGCCTGCCGCGCGTCGATTCGTTGATCAGATTCAAATTGAAGTGGATGCCCTGACCCAGATGGCAAATGAACTGCTGGAACTCTCGAAGATCGAATCGGGGCGCTTCGCTCTCGACCTTACGCCTGTTGCAGCTTACGATCTACTGAACTCTGCGTCTGAGCGTATGCAATTACAAGCGGAACGCGCCCACCTCACCCTACGGGTAGAATGTCAGGCTGATCTGCCAAATGTCCGCATTGATACGCAGAGATTGGAACAAGTGCTGGTAAATCTCATCCATAACGCGGTCAAGTTTACGCGCCCAGGCGGGGAAGTGGTTCTTTTCGCGGAACCAGTGGACGGCTCGATCCGATTCGCCGTTCGTGATACGGGAGCCGGCATCCCTGCGGATGAAGTCTCGCGCATCTTCGAAAGATTCTATCGAGTTGATAAATCTCGGACCGGAAGCGGGACCGGGTTGGGCTTATCCATTGCAAAACACATTGTTGAAGCGCATGGGGGGGAAATCTGGGCAGAAAGTGCGGAGGGGCGGGGAAGCACCTTCTATTTTACAATTCCATTTGCAAGCCCCTAAGTCCCTATTCCAAGGGCAAAAACGCACGGGCCATGTCTGTGTTCTTAGCCTGGAATCGTCTCCTCATCTTCATATTTCGAGATTAGATTTGGATTGATGAAACTCAGTTTTTTGGATGTAGGGATGGTGCATGAACCATTCCTGCACGTCAACCTTGTCTTCTTTATCCTTGTGGTTCAAGCGGATATAGGTTCCATCCGGTTGCATGACACGTGCCCGTGAATTGTCTTTTAGATAGACATCGAGGACATTTTCACGCAGATGGCGAATATGATTGGGGTTTTCAATGGGGAATACAACTTCCACACGATGGTCAAGATTACGCTGCATCAGGTCAGCACTGCCAACGTAGATCTCCTCTTGCCCCCCATTATGGAAATAATACAGGCGGCTATGCTCCAGGTAGCGCCCAACGATACTAATCACATTGACGTTCTCGCTCACCCCTTTGATGCCGGGTCTCAAACAACACATGCTGCGTACCAATAAATCCACTTTTACACCTGCCTGAGAGGCTTCATAGAGCAAAGCAATAAAACGCGGGTCCACGATGGCATTGATTTTGAAGATCAGGTGTGCCTTATGACCTGAGCGCGCCTGTTCGATCTCGCGCCGAACCAGGTTTTCTAATCCGGTTCGCAGATTAATCGGAGCCACCAGCAATTTTTTGAAATTATGCTTGGTAGAATAGCCAGTCAGATAGTTGAACAGATCTGTAATATCAGATGCAATCGCCTCATCGCAGGTAAACAGGCCGATATCTTCATAAATCAGTGACGTAACGGCATTGTAATTTCCGGTGCCAAGATGAAGGTAACGGCGGATACCATCCCCTTCTTTGCGCACCACCATAATTACTTTACAGTGAACCTTGAGACCTAACAAACCATAGACCACATGGACGCCTTCCTGCTCAAGCATACGCGCCCAGCCAATGTTGCTCTCTTCATCAAAGCGCGCTTTGAGCTCCACCAGGACAGCTACCTGTTTTCCACGCTCTGTGGCTTCGAGCAGGGCTTCCACCACGGGGGCGTTTTGTCCCACCCGGTAAACCGTCTGCTTGATCGCCAGCACATTTGGGTCACGCGCTGCGGCACGCAGGAAGTCAATGATCGGATTAAAAGAATCATAAGGCTGGTGCAACAGAATGTTCCCCTGCTTGATCACCTCGAAGATGTCGCCTGCCAGGATCGCATCCTTAAAAACCTTTGGTATCACGGGGTGATAGATGGGAAACTTCAAATCATGTCTTTCAACATTGTTATAGACCTGCCATAGGCTGCTCAAACCGAGTGGAGCGGGTAACACATACACATCATTTGGTCTGATTTCAAGGTTTTCGATCAGCAATTCACGGATATTCTCGGGCATACTCTCATAAATTTCCACCTGCACCACCGAAGCAAACCTGCGCTTACGAATGCTTTGTTCCATGGTTTCAAGCAGATCGTCCGCTTCGATTTCCTGAATTTGAACATCTGCATCGCGGATGATCCGGAAGGGATATGCGGCAACGACTTCCAAGCCGGGGAAGAGCGAGGCAAGATTCGCCATGATCACCTGCTCGAGCCACACAAAATAATGGTGATAAGGAATCGTTCCATCCTTGCGTACGGCACCAGAAGAACGTTTGATCGGTACCAGGCGGGCCAGAGTATCAGGCACTTTCAGGCGCGCGAATTTCTCGTTGCCTTTTTTATCCCTGACCACAATCGCAAGGTTCAGACTCAAATTTGAAATATGTGGAAAAGGATGCCCGGGGTCAAGTGCCAGCGGAGTCAAAACGGGATAGACCACTTCTTTAAAGTAATCATCGACCTTCTTTGCCTGAGTTTCGGTGAGTTTGTGATAGTCCATCAGATGGATCCCTGCCTTATCCAGTTGCGACAGGATTTTTTTATTGAGACAATGCAGGGCGCTTCCATATAACTCGAGTGAAAGTTTGCGAATGGAAGCCAATACTTCAGGCGGAGTCAAACTGTCCGGGAAGACCTCCATGATATGCGCTTCCACCTGCTTGCGTATGCCCGACACGCGCACCATGAAAAACTCGTCCATATTCGAGCCGAAAATGGCAAGAAATTTTACTCGCTCCAGTAATGGGTTGCGCTCATCCAACGCCTCATCGAGGACGCGCCGTTGGAATTCAAGCAAACTAATCTCGCGGTTGATATAAAGCGAAGGAGAAGAAAGATCAACGGGTTCAGGCACCATAATTTTATTTATCGCCAATTTCCATCAATATGCCGGGTGTCAACAGCCATTCCAGCGTTGCGCGGTGATCACCGTGATGCAAATCGTCTGCCGAAAGATAACATACCCCACCTTTTTTGAGCGTGACACTAAGCATTGTATCCTCTGTTGTGAGTAGACCTATGAAACCACTCAAGTGTGGTTCGTGCCCGACCAGGGCAATGCTATCCATTGAATACTTTTCATTGATTTCAGGGATCAAAAGCTGGGGATCTGCCATCGGTGTGAGAATTTCACTAAAGGCAAATTTTTTCTTCACTTTGAGCACATCGGCCAGGATTTGAGCTGTCTCGCGAGCACGAACATAGGGGCTGGAAAGGATCAGATCAAATTCTACCCCTAAATGGCGTGGGCCCCTAGCAATCTGGCGCATTTTCTTGCGTCCCTTGTCGGTGAGCGGACGTTCACTATCTGATTCATAATTGGAAGTCCCTTCAGCCACCTCACCGATAACCATGCGCATGGCATTGGATCCAACCTCAATAGCAGCTATTTTCAACATCAACTCTTGTGAGGTGAGAGCTCAGATCCAGCCGGCACGAGAAATTCCCCAGGAAGTTCTCCAGTGACGATATAGATCACTCGTTCACATACATTTGTGGCTCGGTCTCCCAACCGTTCCAGATTATGAGCTGCCCAGATGACATAATTTGTGCGCTCGATGTTGGTGGTATCCCTCAAAACCAGGTTGACTGCTTTAGCGTACAACCTGGCGTAACACTCATCGATTACATCGTCTTCATGAATAATAGCGGTCGCAGCCTGTATATCTTCATCGGCAAAAGTCGTCATGGCGCGATGGAGCATATTGACAGCCTTCTCAGCCATGGAATAAATATCGCTCAGAATGCCTGGTAAACTTAATCCCCCTGAACGAAGATTGATATTCGCAATTCCTTTGGCATAATCACCCATGCGCTCGAGTTCCGTGCACACATCCAGGCTGGCAGCCAGTGTGCGCAAATCGCGGGCGATGGGCTGTTGCGTCGCCATGAGCACGATGATCGAGATTTCGATCTCGAAACGCCTCCTGTTGACACTCAGATCGTTTTGGAGGATCTGATGGGAAAGATCCAAATCATGATCTTTGAGCGCCCTGACAGAATCCATAATCGCCTCTTCCACCATACTGCTCAGAAGAAGGACTTCATTCTTTATTTCCTGCGTTTCCCGGCTGGATATTTTATGTGACATAAGGAACTTCCAAAGGTCGCTTGGCTACTTTAATTTAACACGGGATAATTAACACGCTGGGAAAGACATGTTAACGATTGGTAAAGCCAGAAATTACGGGAGAGAGTTTTCATAATTGTTTTGTGTCCGCAAACTCGCTGTAAAGCACAAAGTTTCCACTCCGTGCTATCCTATGAGCACGGAAATGTTTCTGATCGCAACGGTGAAAACTTATAGGCACTTCTGATCGCAGACACAATACAACACAACCCACCGAAGCCACCAGGAAGACATTCCACTCTCCTCCTCACCACAAGAGCTTGGATCTCCTCTCCAGGCTCTTGTGAGTTAAACCGTTAACTAAACTTTAAACCGACCTTGATTTGTCCTTAATTGCTCTTTGTTACACTGGCAGTGTACAAAAAGGAGAAACGCGGCAGCGCAGGCAAAAAGAATGGAATTCCATTCGCATCCTTGGAACCTGGGCTGTAAACTACATCGGGAGTACATTCACCCGTCTGACAAACATCGCATAAACCCGGAGGTTAAAAATGGCAACGGTAATTCTTACATTCATGATCTTGAGCTTGATCGTTATCTTTGCTGTTGACACACGTCGAAAGCGGCGCAATGATTTGAACAATGGAAAACAAGAATGACAAAACATATTCTCGTCACAAATGACGATGGAGACCTTACCCGCCTCTGGTGAGATGGTAAACACATTTATCAGGCGGCATGTCATTCTCCCAAAGAGGAGTATTTTTGTTAATATTAGACTAGGCATTTACAAAGTTTTGACATAGACTCTGGTTATCGTTGCTTTACTTATTATTCAACAAGGTCTTTTTCCAATGAAAACCGAATACAGTGAAAGAGCAGAACCGTCACGCCCCAAAGATCGCTCCCTTGAGTCGTATAAGGTCTGGATGACCGGGATCGCCAAACGGCTCACCACCCAAAAATCCATGATTCAATTGACCGAGGAAGAGTGGAGAAAGAATTGGAACGAATATTGGCAGCAAGAGCGCAGGTCGGGATCCAAGCTGGCTTGACGAGGCCGTAGAGTTGGGTCTGTCATTACGGCCCAGATTCAGAAACCAAAAGACCGTCTCTCGGTGAGAAGTGGTCTTTTCAATTCACGAGGCTCGCTCCTATATAGAATACTTCCCAGGCGGGATATATGAGCCAGCACTTATTCACACTCCACTAATTCAGCATCTACGTACAAATCAAAGATTTCTTGAAAATCTTTGATTTGTTCACCGATCCTGCGACTGAAAGGAGTGCAGTGCCAGGGTATGCCCTCGCCAAGATCCACATAGAGTCACTTGACCTTCAAGCCACCGGAAGGTTTACAGAGTGCCGCACAAGCGCAGCAGTCCTGCGGATAATTATCTGAACGTGAAATATGAATTTCAGCCTACAAAACCAATTAAAAAGTTTATTTATTAAAATGAGACAAGCGGTAGAATGCAGACAAGGAGGTTGCTATGAAAATCAACCAACTGGCTGACCTCACCGGAGTTTCTCCAAAGACCATTCGCTACTACGAATCCATTGGGGTGCTTCCTGAGCCGCAGCGCAAGTCCAACGGTTATCGTGATTATGCTGAGGCCGACCTGGAACGCTTGAAACTGGTAGCCGGCGCCCGCAAGCTTGAGTTCTCACTGGATGATGTCACTGAGATCATCGCCATGCGTGACCGCCGGGAGGCACCCTGCCGGGTGGTATTGGATAAGTTAACACAAAAGGCCGATGAGATCGCCCAGCGCATTGCCGAATTGCAGCAACTTGAGCAGGAACTTCGCCATCTGCATGAACTTGGCAAAACCTTTCCCACTGACGATGTGGATGGTAAGGCTTGCGTCTGCCATCTGGTCAGCGAACGAGCCGATATCCACGTTGAGGACTAAGGTTTTTAATATGGAAAACAACATACTCACATCGCTTAAAAGAATATTTCAAGATTCCAATCCCTGCAGCTTAATCCGCCTCGTTTGAAGAAATATGTGCATACTCTACTGGAAAAGCCAGCCTTTGCATCAATCTGACCTCATGACAGCGCTGAAAGAATGAGAGGATCGTATGAGTAAATCCCTGTCAAAGCGCAGCATCGTCGTGAGCATCATTCTCCTTGCGGCAGTCATACTGGGCATTTATCTTGAAACCCTGCCCCGCTTGGCACCAGGGCAGGCACCGCTGACAGACATTCAAAGCATCGAGACGTTACGCGCACCATTCAATCAAGATGCAGGAAAAACGCGCCTGATTATCCTGGTATCGCCCACCTGAAGCACTTGCCTGGCAGGCGCCCGTTGGGTGCAGACACAACTATTAGCCAAATACCCATCCGCAAAATTACGCGTCTATGCTGTCTGGTTGCCGATGCTGTGGAGCGACAACCGCGCGATGTGGAACGGCACCAATATGCCAGATCGACGTGTGACCCATTTGTGGGATGGCGATCACCAGGTGGGACAGTGGTTTGCCAAGGAGATTGACGGTTACGAAGGTATCGCATGGGATGCTTACTATCTCTTTGGTCCAGGTGCTATGTGGGAAAATGTACCTTCCCCTCTGGTGGGTTCAGGCGGCACGATTTATGGAGAGCGTGAAACCCTCGAGATGCAAGTAAGTAGCCTGATCGAAAGGTGAATTGCAGGAGATGGTGAAAGAGATTTATGTTTGAACCACACAGCGCGGGACTGGAACCGAAAGGATTGAATCCGCTCACCATCAGGGTGGTGGAGGAGATCGGGATCGATATTTCAAACCAGAAATCCAAAGGAATCGAGAATTATCTTGGAAAAGTACTCTCCCAGTATTTAATTACCGTTTGTGATGATGCTGATAAGAACTGCCCCTCTGCCTGGCCTGGAGTAAGCACTCGTATGCACTGGTCCTTTGAAGGCACAGAGGCAGAGAAGTGAGGGATTTGATTGAAGGTGACGGCTCCTCACGCCTAAAGGCGGGGGCTTCTACGGTCTTGCACCGAGGCTATGCCGTCCCATAGCCATTCGAGAAGTTCTCTCTTGGATCCGTTGAATGTTTTACGTGGCGGACTTCCCACCACAACCAGCTACACTCAGTTTTTAAAGAGCCGCTGTGGACTGGCGCTGAGTCTTTTCAACTTCTGTCGCTTGGTTCGTCCACTCGTTTGGTTTCATTATAGCACGGATGTTCTGTGCCTTACACCTGTACCCACCGTGATTTGCTTAGCAAATCACGGTGGGTACAGGTGTACAGCGCTGTTTGGTAAATTGCTGATATTCGTCATAACAATTTGGTGACGCCGGTCTATCAATTCGGTCTGCTTTTTTCTTAACAAGACGTTAACTTGTTCTTCTTTTGTCCTTAAAGGGCGGTTGTTATCATCCTTTCAGAATACAAAACAAAAAGGAAAAATAAAAAGGAGAAAAGTAGAAATGACCAAATTCGTTCGTCCGTTCATGTTTGCACTCATTGTAATGAGCTTCGTACTCGCCGCATGTGGCGCACCTTCTACACCCGCACAGCCGGTCACTGTGATACAGACTCAGGTTGTTGAAATTACCTCCACTCCCGGTCCGAATGCTGGCGTGCCAGCTACTGGCTCAATCGCCATCAATGGCGCTGGGGCGACGTTCCCCTACCCACTCTATAGCAGATGGTTCTACGATTACGCTTTCGTAGATCCGTCCGTGAAGTTTAATTATCAATCCATTGGTTCAGGGGGCGGCATCAAACAAATCACCGAGAAAACCGTGGATTTTGGTGCTTCAGATGCCATCCTCAATGATGATCAATACAAAGCCGCCCAGGGCATTCAAATGTTCCCAACTGTAGCCGGTGCAGAAGCAATTGTGGTCAACCTGCTTGGCGATGATGGTAAGCCGTTGACTACTCCGATCAAGTTCCCTTATACGGCCGTGGCTGATATTTACCTGGGCAAGATCACCAAATGGAACGATCCTGTTCTGACCGCAGCCAACCCCGATGTGAAACTGCCCGATAAGGATATCATCGTTGTCCACCGCTCAGACGGTTCAGGTACTACATTTATCTTCACTGATTACCTGTCCAAGGTCAGCCAGGAATGGAAAGACAAGGTCGGTAACTCATCCTCCGTACAATGGCCGGTTGGACTGGGCGGTAAAGGGAACGAAGGTGTCTATGGAACCGTCTCACAGAACGAAGGCGCCATCGGATATGTTGAACTCGCTTATGCCGTTCAAAACAAGGCCGTCCTCAACCAATTGCAGAATAAAGCCGGTGAATACGTTGCCCCAGGCGCCGATACAACTCAGTCCGCCATTGACGATTTCGGTACGCAATTGGGCGACAAACTGGCTCTTTCCATTGTGGATGGTCCGGGGAAGACCACTTATCCGATCGCTGGCTACACTTACCTGCTGCTCTACATGGATCAGCAGGATTGTACAAAGGCTCAAAAACTGGTTGATTTCATCAACTGGGCATATGGACCGGATGGCACGAAAGATGCTACCGACCTTCTCTACGCACCACTACCTGACGCAGTCAAAGAACAAGTTCACACGAAATTGTCGCAAATGACCTGCCAGGGCAAAGCTCTTGAGCAATAAGTACTAAGTCCACTCTCGAATCGTACTCCTCTCCTGATAGGATCCTATCAGGAGAGGATAGTTTATTCCATGAAAGAAAACACGAGACAAATGCAAACTGAATCTCTTGCACGTCCATTTCCGCTGGAAAAGTTTCGACAAAGTTGGCAGCATGGTGATTGGTTATACCGCCTGGCAATCCTGATCGCGGGCCTTTTGGTCATTCTGCTGGTCCTGGCAATCGGTTTTGAACTCTGGCAAAATTCGGCGCTCGCGCGCCAGGCTTTTGGCTGGAAGTTCATTTACACATCAGAATGGGACCCTGCGATCACCAAAACATTTGGCGCGCTGCCCTATATCTGGGGCACGTTTGTTACCTCTGCCATCGCTTTGATTGCGGCCATCCCCCTGGGTCTGGGAACAGCAATTTTCATTTCGGAATTGGCGCCAAAATGGATTAAGCAGCCGGTTGGCTTTTTGGTTGAATTGCTTGCCGCAGTTCCAAGCGTCGTATTTGGTTTATGGGGATTATTCGCTTATATTCCGGCTTTAATCCGTCCCACATCAGAAGTACTTAATAATTCTTTGGGATTCCTTTCGCTCTTCGCAGGTCCCGTTTATGGCCCCAGCCGTCTTGCGGCAGGCCTGCTATTAGCGATCATGGTTTTCCCTACTATTACAGCAGTCAGCCGCGACGTATTCCAGGCAATCCCAAACGCCCAGCGTGAGGCCTCACTGGCCTTAGGCGCCACGCGCTGGGAAATGATCTCACAGGTGCTGGTCCCTTATGGCACATCGGGATTATTGGGCGCGATCATCCTCGGCTTAGGACGAGCTCTTGGCGAAACGATTGCGGTCACTATGGTGATTGGAAACAATCTCGATCTCTCCACCTCCCTTTTGCATCCTGGTTACACCATGGCCAGTATTATTGCCAATGAGTTCACCGAGGCTACGTTCAATCTTTATCTCCATGCTTTGATCGAGATCGCTTTGATTTTGTTTGTCATTACCCTGCTTGTCAATTCAGTTGCCCGTCTATTGATCTGGCGGGTTTCAGGCCGGACCAGAATAGAGGCACGCGCATGAGCATAAGCATTACCAAAAAATACCAATCTGCCAGCCGCCAGCGCTGGCGCAGGCTGGTCAATAGCTCTATGCTAATTATGACCGTTGTGGCGACAGTTGTTGTCGTCGCCCCCCTGATATGGATCCTCGTGTATGTCACGCAACAGGGTCTTCCAGCCATCAATCTGGCATTTTTCACCCAACTTCCCACTCCGGTAGGCATCCCTGGTGGCGGAATTATCAATGCGATCGTCGGTACGTTGATGACCGTCGGCTTAGGGGCATGTATTGCTGCTCCAATTGGAATTCTCGCTGCTTTCTACGCTGCCTCGCATCCAAATACAACTTTTGGTTGGCTAATTCGTTTTGGTACAGATGTGATTTCTGGCGTGCCATCGATTGTGATGGGCATCTTTGCGTATACCATCATCGTTCTGCCTCAACGTCATTTTTCCGCATTCTCGGGAGGTGTGGTGTTATCTTTTATCATGCTTCCTATTATCGTTCGCACCACCGAAGAGATGATTAAACTGGTTCCAAACACGCTCCGAGAGGCCTCTCTGGCGTTGGGCGCTCCCGATTGGAAAACATCTCTCTCTGTGATCCTGCCTGCCGCATTCAATGGGGTCTTAACCGGACTGGTACTAGCCATTGCGCGGGCTGCAGGTGAGGCCGCTCCCATGTTATTTACGGCCTTTGGTAACCCTTTCATGAATACGGATTTCAACCAGCCCGTCTCAACCTTACCTCATCTTGTTTACACCTATGCAATCTCCCCCTATCCTGACTGGCATGCGAAGGCCTGGGCGACCGCTCTGGTATTGATCGTGCTGGTTCTTATATCGAATATCTTAGCTCGCGTAGCGGTTTGGTGGCGCGTTCGTCAGCTAGGCAATGTGACCCGCTGACATGAATAAGGAGAGAAAAATGCAACAATCGATTGTACGCGTACAAACCTCAGTCACTGCAGTTCCCGAGGAAACTACAACGAAGGAGAGTCTCGCTCCCAAGCTGAGTGCCAAGAATCTATCGGTCTTTTACGGCACTTTCCGCGCCGTAACTGACATCAATATGGATATCCAGACGAACAAGATCACAGCCATCATCGGGCCTTCCGGTTGCGGCAAATCCACATTACTGCGGTCTTTCAATCGCATGAATGACCTGACCCCCGGCGCCCGCGTAGAGGGAGAGATCGTACTGGACGGAAAAGATATCAACACCGCAGGCGTGGATGTCGTGGATGTGCGCCGCCGCATCGGCATGGTCTTTCAGAGACCCAACCCGTTC
>DATGYJ010000504.1:0-24107 GCA_035298105.1 Anaerolineales bacterium
GTAGCCGTTCGACGAACGCTTCCCGACGTTCCCGTTGCGCGGGGGTGGTCGCCCGGTGAACTCAAAGATCGTTACCTCGTGCCCGCGCTGGACGAGCTGGTCTGCACAGCCTAAACCAGCCGGCCCCGAACCGATAATGGCGACGCGCTTTCCGGTCGGTGCCCCCACCGGGATGCTCAGTCCTTTATGCTGCCGGTGGTACTCGACGGCAAAGGTCTCCAGTTCCCCAGTCTGGACGGGTGTGTGATATTTATTAAGTACACAGGACCCCTGGCATAACTGCTCATGCGGGCAGACGCGTCCACAGATCTGGGGAAGGGAGCTGGTTTTGTGATAAAGATAGGCGGCTTCTGAGAAGTACCCCTGTTCGATGAGCCACATCGCCGAAGGAATGTCATTGTGAGTGGGGCAAGCGACCTGGCAGGGAGCCGGGTCAGGACAGTGAATACAGCGTGAAGCTTCGAACATAGCACGCTCCACGCTGAATTTAATGACCACTTCGTTGAAATCACATTTGCGAACATCAGCCGGGCGTAAATCGAGATCATAAAAGGGCAGATTTACGCGGGCTTTGCGATCGATATCTAGCGATTCACTTGGAATAGACTGCATGAAATCCTCCAATGGCGAAAGTGCAGAATTTCACTACGATAATACCAAATTTAGTCGTTGCTTGTAGTCTTTGAATGTCACCAAAGTAGACGACAATCATCACATTCCAATTGTTGAGTGAGGTCTTAAACAAGCACTCTGAGCATGAAACTTTCTCGTCTCTAAAGCGTATTTGGAATGGGTCGAATCCCGATGCAGCTAAAACGTCCCGAAGGGGTTGCTGGCGGATTACGGGAACTGATGAGAAGACCCTTCGGGACGGCGGTCTGCCATGCGATAAAATTCATGCTCAATTCATATTTGTAAGGTATAAGCTTAAGCTCGTACGGTAGAATTCCAGGCGTCCGAGGCAGCCCCTCGTGGAGGAAACAATGCGTCAGTTTTTGAAGAAGAACAGAACAATCATAATCGTCCTGCTGGTTATTGCAATTGTGACATCAGCATTTATTTTTGTCCGCCGGTCCAGCGTGCAGACGACCACCCAATTTCAAACGGCAAAGATCGAACGCGGCACCCTGACAGCGACCATTGGCGCGACCGGCACCGTCCGTGCAAAACAAACTGCCACGCTGGCCTGGCAAGCGGCCGGGAGCGTGGATACCGTCAATGTGAAGGTTGGCGATAATATTCCGGCCGATTTTGTCATGGCATTTCTGGCCAAGACATCCTTACCTCAGAATGTCATTATGGCCGAGGCAGACCTGGCGAGCGCCCAAAAGGATCTGGACCAGCTGATGAGTTCTGATACTTCGCGCGCCCAGGCACTGATCGATGTGCGGGCTGCACAGGAAGCCTTTGACAAAGCCTTGGCCTGGCGTCACCAATTGAACGGCAAGATCCACATCAAGAAAATCATCTACAAAAGGCTCGGACCGGTGACGATCCCCGTCCTCAAAGAATATCGCGGTTACGCCGATAAAGACACGGTCGCAAAAGCCGATGAAGATCTGGCCCTGGCGAAGGCGAAACTGGATGACGCCCGGCGTGAATATGACCGCCTGAACAATGGAAACATGCAGGATATCGTAGCTGCCCAGGCCCGGGTCGATGCGGCGCAAGCGACCATCAACCTGGCGCGCCTGAAATCACCCTTTGCCGGCACCGTCACGGAATCTCATCCGCTGCCCGGCGATCAGGTCAATGCCGGGGATGTTGCCTTCCGCCTGGATGATCTATCCAGCCTGCTGGTCGATGTCCAGGTCTCAGAAGTGGACATCAATAACATATCCGTGGACCAACAGGCGACGCTTTCCTTCGACGCCATCCTTGGAAAGACATATCACGGCCAGGTGGTGGAAGTGGCCCAGGCGGGTACGGCGGATCAGGGTGTGGTCAACTTTACGGTCACCGTGGAATTGACAGATGCCGATGCGTCGGTGAAACCCGGCATGACCGCGGCGGTCAACATTGTAGTTCAAGAAATGAAGGATGTACTTCTGGTCCAGAATCGGGCCGTGCGCCTGGTGGATAGCGACCGCGTAGTCTATGTTTTGGAGAATGGACAGCCTGTCAAAAAGACCGTCAGGCTCGGATCTTCATCTGACAGCATGAGTGTTGTCACAGGTGGGGATGTCAAAGAAGGCGATACGGTTGTCTTGAATCCGCCTGCCGAATTTACTCCGGGTGGACCCCGCAGGTTTGGGGGGTAACAACATGCCAAACGTGATCGAAGCCCGCGACCTTCGCAAGGTCTACAAGATGGGCGAAGTGGAAGTGGAGGCCCTGCGCGGCGTTTCATTTGAGATCCAGCGCGGCGAAGTGGTTGCCATCATGGGACCGTCCGGCTCAGGCAAATCCACGCTGATGAACACCCTGGGGTGTCTGGATCGCCCCACTTCCGGTGAATATATTCTGGATGGGGAACCGGTCGCTTCGCTCAACGACAACCAGCTGGCAAGTATTCGCAACCGCAAGGTGGGTTTTGTTTTTCAAAGCTTCAACCTGCTTTCACGCCAGACGGCGATTTCGAATGTGGAACTGCCGCTGCGTTATTCCGGTAACCTGGAAGGGCGCCGCGAGCGCGCCATCGAAGCCCTGAAGGCAGTGGGGCTGGGTGATCGCATGACCCATCGTCCTTATGAGCTTTCAGGCGGACAGCAGCAGCGCGTGGCGATCGCGCGCGCAATTGTCAATAATCCCGCCATGGTCATGGCAGATGAACCTACGGGTAACCTCGATTCAAAAGTCGGTAAGGAGATCATGGCTCTCTTGCTCAATCTGAACAAGGAATACGGCACAACTCTGATTATCGTTACCCACGACCCGGTCATTGCAGAGCAGACCCGACGCGTGATCCGCCTGCGGGATGGGTTACTGGACCTCGCGCCAGGCCCGAACGGACACAGCGGAGGTGGCTCATGACGATCATACAGGCCTTTCTGGAAGCACTCGAAAGTTTGAATGGAAACAAACTCAGGTCCGGTCTGACCGTGCTGGGTATCGTGATCGGTGTTGCGGCAGTGATTGCCATGCTGGCGGTTGGCCAGGGCGCGCAGGCCTCGATCACGGGCTCCATTAGTGGGATTGGCACAAATCTTTTATTCGTTTTTCGCGGCGATCAGGCCGATATTGTCCGCAACCCAAAGCCGTTAACTACCGGTGATGCAGATGCCTTACGAGATCAGTTCGCGGCACCGGACATTGCTGCAGTGGCTCCGGCTTTACAGGGAGATGCAACGGTCTCATTTGGCGGCGAACAGACCTCGCCTCAGCTTTTCGGCGTGACGCCTGAATACTTCCAGGTGCGGAATTTGAATCTGGCTGAAGGAGAGTTGATCACGGAAGAACACATGCTTGGACGCGCCTCGGTGGTCTTGCTGGGTCCGCAGGTGGCAGAGAAACTATTCGGTCATGCTGACGGCGTCACCGGCGAAACCATCCGGATCGAGGGACAACCGTTCCGTGTCATCGGCGTCCTGGAATCGAAAGGCGGCAGCGCCTTCGGGAGTGAAGACAACCAGGTGCTGGTGCCGTTCACCACGGCCCAGGCACGCCTGATCCGCCGCAGCACCAGCGACCGGGTGGATATTATCTTTGTGCAGGCAGCCAGCGGCGAGGTGGTGAAGCAGGCCACCGATGAGATCTCTGAGATTTTGCGCACTCGTCACCGGACAGAGGTTGGCGCCGATGATTTCACCATTTTTTCCCAGCAGGATTTGCTGACCACCTTCCAGTCCATCACCGGCATCCTCACCATCTTCCTGGGGGGCATTGCCGGCATTTCCCTTTTGGTCGGTGGGATCGGTATCATGAATATCATGCTGGTCTCGGTCACCGAGCGAACGCGCGAGATCGGTCTACGCAAAGCGTTGGGTGCGCGCAGGCGAGATATCCTGATCCAGTTCCTGACCGAATCCTCTTTGCTGAGTCTGATCGGCGGAATTATCGGAATCCTGTTCGGCTGGCTGATTTCGTTCATTGTCGGCCGGATCGCGGCGGCGAGCGGCACAGCCTTCACGCCCGTGGTGGGATTGGATGCCGTGGCGCTGGCGACGCTCTTTTCGGCGGCGGTCGGTCTGTTCTTTGGGATTTATCCTGCCAACCGGGCTGCGGGCCTGGAACCTGTGGAGGCACTGAGGTACGAGTAGAATTAGTAAGCAGTAAGCAGTGTTCAGTCGACAGTATTCAGTTACAGAAAACTGATTTCTGTTGACTGAACACTGATAAAATATCCCCATGCCCAATTACAACATTCTGATCACAGACGGACTGGATGAGCGTGGCCAGTCCATTTTGCGCGCCTCAGCGAACGTGGATTATCACGAGAAGGTCGCGGCGGATGACTTGCTCAAGATCATCGCGGAGTACGAGGCCCTCATCGTGCGCGGCCAGACCCGGGTGACGACTGCGGTGCTGGAGGTGGCCTCCAAACTCAGGGTGATCGGGCGAGCGGGCGTTGGGGTCGATAACATCGACCTGGAGGCTGCCAAGCAGCATCACATCACAGTGGTCAACGCGCCGTCCTCCACGACCCTGGCTGTGGCCGAATTGGCGTTTGGTCTGTTATTGGCGCTGGCGCGTGAGATCCCACGGGGAGACGCAGCCATGAAACAAGGTCAATGGCTCAAAAAGGAATTCCAGGGCGTTGAGTTATACGGCAAGACGCTCGGGGTCATCGGCTTCGGGCGGATCGGGACGGAGGTGGGCAAGCGTGCCGCTGCCTTCGGAATGAATGTGATCACCTACGATCCGAATGTTTCAGAAGACGAGCTGGAGCACGGCGGCGCCGAACCGGTTTCGATCCAGGACTTATTTGCCTGGTCGGATTTCATTTCGTTGCACCTCCCGCTGAACGTCCAAACCCGGGATTTGATCGGGCCGCTGGCGTTCTCACAGATGAAGGATGGCATCCGCATCATTTCCACGGCACGCGGCGGGATCATCGATGAGCCGGCTTTGCTCAATGCCCTGAACAGTGGCAAGGTGGCAGGCGCGGCGCTGGATGTCTTCGAACAGGAACCGCCCGGTCTGACGGAACTCGTTTCCCACCCCCGGGTGATCGCGACTGCGCATATTGGCGCGCAGACTGTGGAAGCCCAGTCGCGCGCCGCCGAAGATATCGCCAACGAGGTGTTAGCTGCGTTGCGTGGGGAGTCACTCCGCTGGAAGGTTGCATAATTGCCGCTTAATTGTTAATATACCCTTCACGGTCAGATACCTGCCTGATTTGCCAGGCAAACCAGGCAGGTGTCTGACCGGGGCATTATATGTCACAGCGAGGAGCATTCGCGCAGCTCGTCCCCAAGGGGAAGAGCGCAGTCACAGCCTGGCCTCCAGGTGGTCCCTGATCCGTGAGGAGATCGTTGCGCGAAGACTCGCAGCACTTGCACCTGCCGCAAGTGCAGGTGTGAGAGAATCGAGAGGAGAAACGTATGAGCGAAAAGCTGGAACAATTAAAAGAAAAACTTGGTGAAGTTGCAGATATTGGCAACGCAGCCGGCGTGCTGGGCTGGGATCAACAGGTCAACATGCCGCCCGGCGGCAATGAGGCGCGTGGGCAGCAGCTGGCAACCTTGAGCAAGATCGCCCAGGAGAAGTTCATCAGCGATGAAGTGGGCAGACTGATCGAGGATTTGAAAGGGGAGTTCGATGGCGCCGATACCGATGAAGCCGCCCTGGTGCGCGTGACCGCCCGTAATTATGAGAAGGCCAGGCGGGTGCCGCCTGCGTTCATTGCTGAACAGGCAATTGTGACCTCGAAGGCTTTTGAAGCCTGGATGGAGGCGCGGGGCAAGTCGGATTTTTCGATCTTCCGGCCACATCTGGAAAAAGTGGTGGAGCTGGTCCACAAATATATCTCGTTCTTTCCACCCGGCGATCACCCGTATGATACATTGCTGGATGATTATGAAAGAGGCATGAAGACGGCCGATGTCAAAGCGATCTTCGATAGCCTGCGGCCGAAACAAGTCAAATTGCTCAAGGCCATTACCTCTGTCAAACAGGTCAAGGATGACTTCCTGTATCGGAAATACAACGAAAAGAAACTGATGGATTTCGGTGTGGATGTCATCACGAAATTTGGTTATGACTGGAGCCGAGGTCGCCAGGATAAGGCGCCGCATCCATTCGAGTCTGCCTTTAGTGTCAACGATGTGCGCATTACCACCCGCTACGAAACGGATAATCCGCTGGCGACCCTGTTCAGTACCATGCATGAATCGGGCCATGCCATGTACGAACAGGGCATCAATCCGGCCTATGAGCGCACGCCTCTTTCAGGAGGCACCTCCCTGGCGGTGCATGAGTCGCAATCCCGCATGTGGGAGAACCTGGTCGGTCGTTCCCTGCCGTTCTGGGAACATTTTTATCCAACGCTCAAGAAAACGTTCCCGGCCCAATTGGAGGACGTCAGCCTGAAGTCCTTCTACAAAGCCATCAACAAAGTGGAGCCTTCCCTCATCCGTGTCAATGCCGATGAAGCGACCTATAACATGCACGTCATGCTGCGCCTCGAGCTGGAGATCGGCATGGTGGAAGGCCTGATCGCCGTCAAGGACCTGCCCGAAATCTGGAATGCCAAGATGGATGAATATCTCGGTGTGACGCCTCCCGACGATGCTAAAGGCGTACTGCAGGATATTCACTGGTCCGGCGGCGCGATCGGCTACTTCTCCACCTACGCGCTGGGTAACCTTGTTTCGGCCCAACTGTGGGAAAAGATCAATAAGGATATCCGGAATCTCGATGATCAGATCCGCAAGGGCGATTTCAGCGAATTGCTGGCCTGGCTGCGCAAGAACGTCCATCGCTACGGACAGAAATACGAACCTCAGGAGCTGGTCGAAATGGTGACCGGCTCGAAGATCACAGCTGAGCCCTATGTCCGCTACCTGACAAAGAAGTACGGTGAGATTTACGGACTGTAATTGGAGACAAGTATACATGTATACAGGTAGACACATGTGTACTTGTCTACCTGTATACTTTTACATGGAGAAGCCAGCGCCATTCGCATTGACATTTTAGACCGCATGAAACGAAACCCATTCCTGCTTGCTTCCCTGCTCGGGTTGCTAACTGGCTGTGCGGCGCCTGCGGCGAGCCCAATCCCGACCGCGTATCCGCCTGACTACCTGCCGACGGTGATCGCACTGACCGCCAATTCGGCAGACACTCTGGGCACTCAGGTGGCGCTCGCCTTGACCCCAACGGTTGCCGCTACCGATATACCAGAGCCAACCTTGAGCCCCACGCCGCGCCCCACTTTTACGCAGACCACCATTCCAGGACATGAGCCCGCCGCGATCCAGATCTTTGCGCCGGGACCCATGTCCAAGGTGGTTTCGCCGATCATAGTGCGTATGCACATCATTGCCGGTGGCAGCGGAAAAATACAGATCGATCTTTATGGGGAAGATGGACGCTTGCTGGCACGCAATCTCAAAAGTTTACGGCCGGGAGGGAAAGGTGCGGACCAGCAGATCAAAGTTCCCTTTGAAATCCGCGCCGCGGCTGAGGTGGGGCGCCTGACGATCAGTACCCTGGATAAACAGGGCAGAATGCAGTCGTTGAATTCGGTCCGCCTCCTGCTGCTCTCTTCCGGAGACAATGAGATCAATCCCTCGGGCAATCCCTCCGAACCGGTGGGAGTGTTCAGCCCATTGGCAGAGGCATCTGCCTCCGGCGGCATCCTGGACGTGAAAGGGGATGTCTGGCCCTTTAATCTGAACCCGGTCGTCTTCGAGTTGCTGGATCCGAAGGGGAAATCATTAGGCCTGCGCATCGTCACCGTGGATCAACTCAACCCGCAATTGTTCGACACGACCATTCCCTATAAAGTCTCTGAGCCAACGTCGGCACGCTTGACGATCCGCCAGGACGATGACCGGATCAATGGCTTATTCTATGTCTATAGCCAGGAAGTTTTGTTGAATCCATAACGGCTTGGCAAAACGAATGGTATAATTCGCACGCTATTGATATCGGGGTGTGGCTCAGACCGGTAGAGCGCACGGTTCGGGTCCGTGAGGTCCCGAGTTCAAATCTCGGCACCCCGACAAGATGACTCCCAACCCGAGGGAGTCTTTTGTTTTAGGTCCCGGTTCCCCTAGACAGGGACGCTGCAAATCTCGGCACTAAATGGGCTATGAATTCCGAGGGTTGAAACGGCGGTCCACAAGGCTCGTATCCGTGAGGTCCTATGTTCAGCTGGTGCCACCAGGGTTATAGACTTTACGGCTTGCTCATAAGGCTAGCCATGAGGTCAGCGGTGAGCCAAATAAGAAATCTATGCAATCTTGTAGTCCTCATGGTTTTCTTGCTCTTTGGATGAGTCACCACGAAACTGAGTATTTGAATTCCCCTAACGAGAGACAGGTCGTACACATTATTTGTTGGCCTTAAAAGAGATCTCGAATTCCTGCAAGCAGGGTAAGGTCTGGCGCGGGTGTCGTTACGCCATTTGGGCAGTGAATGTGCGGCAGTATTGTGTGCTGAGCTGGTAGATGCCATCTATTCGGCTTGATGCGTGGCATATAACTTCAGAGGATAAAAAGAGACAACTTCGTGAACTGCACAAAGTTGTCTCAACCTGCGGCCCCGACGGGGTTCGAAACAGCGACGCGTAACTACCGGGCGCTCAGTGAGTTGGATCGTATGACCCTGATGATAACCGTGCATCACAAACTCAACAGCCGGACTTATGCCTCTCTCCCAACTTCATCGGCAAGAATATTTTTTAGCTCCAATGGCGAATATGGTACATACCAATAACGCAGATAGATTTCTTTTGGAATAATTAACAAAGATACACTCTGCTCTGCAATAATATCTGCATTACGAACGTCGCCTCGTATAACACCTGTGGTACCGAGCGGCATCCAGGCTGCCACGGAGAAGGATTGATAACCACCAAGCGGAATAATCTTAAGCCCATCCCCGAGCGGGAAATAGACAAACGAGGATGGCGCGCCTGCTTCGATCAATTTCTCATCCGCTTGCAATTCAGTGAACCTGACATGCTTGAATCCTTCTATTGGATCAAAGTTGCTTAGTTTTTGCCCAGCCTGATGCATTTTATCCATAATAGATTGACGCTGTCCTGCATTCCAATCCAATTCCTTTGCTGCAAGATAACGAGCACGTTCCGATTCAGAGATATTTTTCAAGGACGGCACGATTTGAATTTGATTGGCGACCTTCAGATCTAATTGACAAAGCTGTTCCCGAACCAGTTCCGCAAAATGGGGATCGTCATGTGTGTTTTCTAGCAGAATTTGAATATCTTTGTATGATTTCATGGAAGGAACTGGCGTCGCACGCCAAAAACTATCCACGGCATCGCGCAGAAGATCGCTAATCACATACGCGGTGCTATGTGTAGACCGATTCTGTGCCTCCTGATTTTCAAATGCGCCGCGATGGAAGGAGATGCGCAAATTTCCTTCGGGGTTGAATTC
Organism: Anaerolineales bacterium; assembly: GCA_035298105.1. GTDB lineage: Bacteria > Chloroflexota > Anaerolineae > Anaerolineales > Villigracilaceae > Defluviilinea. The sequence goes on from DATGYJ010000504.1 coordinate 9,513, forward strand.
ACTGCTGGCAATATTCGATTCGCCTGCGCCATCTGGATTATTGGGCAACTCCATCAGATAGAGTTTGTTGCCGCCCAGACGCAAGGCAATAACACAATTGCCTGTTTTCTGGCTCGTATACATTTCATAGCCACCGGCGGTCTTTTCCACGGTGCCGCGTTGGCGAAACGCGTCCGCGCAACGCAGGGCACGTAGGGTGTCGGTAACCTCGCCAACAAGCTGCCTGGCGCCTTCCGATTCATCTGTCAGCCAATCGAAGGACTCGTACTCGAAATCTGAATAAAATTGTTCCAAATATTTCGGCGGATTTTCATCAAAGGAAAAACCCACTGGCAGAGGTGCACCCCTCGCAATCTGTTGTCGGCTATATAAATGGTGCAGGTTGTGGCTGATCACCGCTTGCATTTCTTTGCGCAACGCGGCGGGATCATCCAGTGCAGTCACAGAGACTTTGCTTTTGCTGTGACCCATGGACATGGCAAGCAACTCGCGGAAAACGATCTGCGGATCGCGCTTCAATACTCCCGCTTTGAAAAGCTTCGTTACATGCCAGGCGACGTTTCCACAGTTATCGTTCCACATCGCGGCAACAACATCGTTCAGAGAGTCGTCGAAGACCGACTGCGCGGCAAATTCAGGGTGCATTACCCTGCCAAACGGAGAGAGATCGCTCATGCCAATATCGTGCAAATAAGCCAGCACAACGCCATAGCCGTAGAGGAACAATTCCATTTGTTGCTCAGCGCGCCGCGGAATCAATACCCCGTTAATAGTCTGCAAAACCCGCAGAACCTGTTTGGCGACATCGCGCACGTGCACCACACCATGATCGGAAAAAAAGGCAGGATGTTTCGCAGCATTTTCCAGAAAGAATGGATCGCAAATCAAATTCTCGAGTTTTGCCTGCTCGTTGACGCGCGCATAATACGTCTGTTCAATATACTCACGAACTGAGGCAGATAAATAACGTTCAGGTGATCGAAGATCCATTAAGCAGCCCTTAGGCTTTCGAGTTCTTGGATACGCTCATTGAGCCGGGCAATATCACGGACGCGGTTCCGTAAATGACCGGTCAGTACTCGGATAATCCCCGTGGCGACTTCGGGACGTTCCGTCATCAAATCGTAGAACGATGCCTGATCCAGGCGAAAGAGACGGGTCGACTCCATTGCCGTCACCGATGCAAGCCTAGGCTCGGGGTCGAGCAATGCCATCTCGCCAAAGACCTCCCGCTCGCCCAAGTAATTCAACAGCTGTTCACCATCATGCACGCGGACTTTGCCGTCGAGAATAACATATAGGCTATCCCCCGCATCGCCCTGTCGGAAGATGGTCTCATTTTCAGATATGTCTACCTCCTCCAGCAGATCTGCTACATCGGCCAACACGTTATCGGGAGTCTGGCTGAACATAGGCACGGTCTTCAGTATTAAGACTTTTTCGACAGTAGATAACATAGCGCTGTCTCCTTTTTGCGTGGCACGCATAGCGTACATGGCACAGGCACGTACCCAATAGGGCAGGTACTCATTCCGGATGATCTCATACAAACGCTCTACAGGACTACATTTCGTCTGAGGAAAGCAGGCAGAAAGACGCTGGTTTCTTTCGTGTGACGAAAGCTCTTCCAGCAGTGGCATGACCATTTTTTCCCACTCGGCGGGAAGTTGCACATCCATGATCTCCAACGCATACGAGACTTGTGTTCCCGAACCGACCATAAGCGCTTCGCGCACCCTTTGAATGGAATTGGCATCGAAGACGAACGATAATAACAACAGTGTGCGATTGCGGATTTGCACGTGAAATTGTGTCAGTGCTTGATTCAACAACGATATTTCAGCAGTGTCACCAAAATCAACCTGCACCGCGCTCACCCATGCAGCCTGCTCGGCTTCTGCTTGGACCGCGCGCTGAATCGTTGCAACATCTTGCGAACGATAACGGCTTTGACTCAATGCATTCAAAATCTGCGACCGCAATTCATGATCGGGTGTAGAGATTCGAGATATCAAAATAGACTGGGATTTCGTCCCGCCCATACGACCCAGGGCACTGGCTAACGTAAGTAACCGCTGACGTGGCGCGTGTGGATCACAAAAGGCTGTTTCAATTTCGTTCAATGCCTGTGCGCCGATGGAGACAAGCGCAAGCCATGCCGTGCGGCTGGTTTCTGCCGAGTCACAGGCATTGATGAGATGCGGATACCATTCATGCCGATTGATTTCACCGAGAACTTCGATGGCTAAATGACGATCATCGTTCAAATGAGAAGCTAGCAGATCATTCAACTTTTGTTCAGCGGCCAATTCATTCCCATACTTCAACAATCCGATCAATGCGCCACGCAGGCAATGGATATCCGTCTCACGGAGCGCATTGGTGAGTTGAGATGTGTCATCGGCAATGGCAGCCAAGGCGCGCAAAGCGGATTCTTTTACAGTAGGGATGTTCTCCACCAGGTATTGATTTTGCGCTTGGTCCAACGCGGTGCGTAGTTTTCGTTTTTCAATGCGGATGAAGGCCTCACGACGTACTTCTGGTGACGGGTGTCGAATAAGATTTGGCAGTTCACTAATGACCGCCTGTTCATCCAGCGTTTCCAGTTTGTTCAGGGCATAAATCACGACACCTGCCTGACGGCCATGCAATCGGTCTCGCAGAAGCGCAATGCTGGCGGGGTCGGCCAGCACATTCGCATCCTCGCCCAGCCTGCGTTTCGTGATGACTTGAGTCAAAGCGCGAACGTAGTTGCCACTCAATAAAAAGATGACGATCACCCACGCAATGCCCAATCCGAGAAAGACATACGCTAGACCGATGTAATTGAACTTCAAACCCGCGGTAAGTGCCAACAAGCTGATGCCCGCCAAACCCACCGACATCGGTTGAACGATGCCTTCAGCAGTCGCCTGGACACGCCCTCGAACCGTATCGGGCAGGGATTGGTAGACGATGGCATTCGCCGACTGCGAAAGCGAGAAGCCAAACGCGACGTTGATCAATTTGGCAAATGCGCTCAGCGCGAATACAAAGAACAGCGAGGCACCCAATGTTCCACTGAGGGCGAGGAGTCCGAGGCTGAGGATCACAGCCAGGGGCATAGCGAGCATTCCAGCGCGTAGTCCCAAGCGTGTAATGACGCGGCCGCTGACCACGGTGGAAGAGAGCAGCGCGACAATTCCCATCATTGAGATCAGGCGTCCAAGAAATGCGGCCAGTTGATCCGCGTCGGGGTATTGCGCGAAGGCGCGGTTATAGAAGATGTTATCCACAAAGAAGAAAGCAACCCACCAAAGAATCGTGTAGGCAAAGATCAAAAGAACATAGCGGTCTTTGAAAATTCCTGTGGATGATTTGGCTTGAGGTGTGACGCGCTGCGTTTTTGGTTTCTCGGCTGGGGTTCGTACATACGAACGTATGATCATGCGCAGGATAAAAAGCCCCGCGCCAAAACTGAGTCCCCCCAACAGAAGCAAATTCGTGGTGCCAATGGATTTGACTAACGCAGGAATGAAAAGACCCCCAATAATATTCGCCAGCCAGTTGCCCGCGGCCAACAAAGGAAAGAGGCGTTTGCCCTGCCGAAAATCGAAGAGACTGCCTGCCAGGGGCCAGACCGCGAGGTTACCCAAATTGATAGCGATCTGAAACCAAAGCGGCAGGATGAACGCGGTAACGTGATAGAGCGGGGAACTCAGCGCTACCCATAGGAGAAGACTGGCGCTCGCCAAAAAGATCAGGTTGATGAAAAGTAATTTTGAGAAGGAAACCCGCCCACCGAGTCTGATGTAAAATACTGCCACCGATGACGCCAGAATGGCAATGACCATATAGGAATATGGTAGACCTCCTACGCCATACTCTGCCAGGAAGATACCAAACGTCATCGATTGCACGAAGACGAAGCCAAGCGCCAGAATGAAATACAACAAGATCAGCAAACCGATCAGGCGTTCTTCACCTGGTTGGATATTTAAGAAGGTTACGAATTTGCGAATTTTATGCATATCAACCCTGTCATCGTATGTGCACTTATTGAGTGCAGATGAATCTTAAAGATTATTTGACGGGCAGCAATTCTCTCCCATTAATTCACATTATAACGGTAAAATATACCTAATTAAACAGGAGAATTGCCTCAGCCTGGTTAAGGGTCATGAAATAAAGGCTTGGGAGCGACGGGTATGGAAATAGAGTCAGCATCTGTAAGTAAGTCTGTTATGACCAGCGGGGAAATCCAGCAAACCTTCATACTGCGCGCAAATATTAATTCGTGTAGGGCGGGTGAGTTAAAAGGAGGTCAATAATGAAAAGATTCAGATGGCGTCCACTCTCCAATTTGTCGTTTCGAACAAAATTAATTATCAGCAACGCGATCCTAGCCAGTGCCATTATCATGGGGATGGCCTATTACCTAATTTCACGCGCCACAGCAAGCAGTGATTTTCTGGCGGCGAGATTAACGCTGGCTGTACAAGATGTAACAGAGAAAGATCTCACGGCATCCGCCAAAAGATTTGCCGGCGATCTGGATCAGTTCTTTGGCTCCTTGCTGAGCCATATGGAAACGATAAAGGGAACGTTGCAGGTCGTGATGGCCAGCGAGAACGCAATTGCACCTATGAGCGCTTCCTCATTGAGTCGGCTGCCTCAGGGAAGCTGGGTTAATTCAAATGCCGAGCCTGGTTCGATCTTTGTCCCCGACCGACAGAATATTCCCGAATCCATTCTTTCCGAAATTAGTGCGGTCCGGCAAATTGATTTGATCGTTCCGAGCATCATGGAAAAAAACCCTGATGTGCTGGCGATTTATTTTGGTAGTGTTTTGGGAGAAACGCTCTATTATCCAAACGTTGATCTTGCCGCCAACCTTCCGGCCGATTACGATGTTACCAAGCAATCCTGGTTCACCCAAGCCAGTCCTGAAGCAAACCCAACGCGCAAAACCATTTGCAGTGACCCCTACCAAAATGCATCGCTGAAGCCGGTCATAACTTGCAGCACTCCGATTTTTGATCAATCTGATCAGTTCAGAGGGGTCCTTGCCATAGATATTCAGCTAGCGCATGTTGTAGACCTTGTTTCACAAATACCAGTCGGGAAAACGGGATACGCATTTGTGATTGACTCGAAAGGTCACGTCATTGGTATGCCGCCGAGAGCATATGGCGATTTCGGATTTGTGATCAGCCCAGGGGAAGACCCTTTCAAAATAAGCGTCTTGAAAAAAGCACCGTTGGCTGTCTATAATGTGATGGCGCGGCTGACGAGTGGGGTATCGGGATTGCGTACGATCACAATCAATGATACCGATAAAGACGTAGCATATAGCCCAATCCCTACCGTGGGTTATAGCTTCGGACTTATGGTGCCAGTAAGTGAATTGCAGGAACCGGTACTGGCTGCACGATCCAAGTTGAACACAGAGAGACGCGATACATTGACCAAGTTGGTTACGGGCAGCGTGTTTGTTCTTATCGTTTTTCTGGGAGCTCTTCTTTGGCTCGGAACCACACTTACCTCACCGATCGTGCGCCTGACGCAGACGGCAAGCCTCATTGCAGAAGGCGACATTCATCGCGTTGCAGCGGTTGAATCAAAAGATGAAATCGGTATGCTGGCGAGTACGCTCAATTTGATGACGAAAAACCTGCGCGAACTGATCAATGATCTGGAGCGTCGCGTCGCAGAGCGAACTGAAGAACTCCAGGCCTCCAATATCAATCTGGAACAGCGCGCCGCTGAACTTGCGATCCTCAACGACCTCGGAAAAGCCATGTCCAGTACGCTGAATGTCAAGGTTTTGACGCGAGACGTGGGCGACCTCATGCGCCAGATATTCCAGGCGGAAATCGCCAACATCCTGTTATATGATCCGAAACCGAATAAGGTCCATTTAGCGTACAGTTACCTGAATGGTTACTTTGAGGACGAACCTCCCTGGGATTTGGAAGAGGGCGAGCCGACCTCAAAGATCATCCTTTCGCGCCAGCCCCTCCTGCTTAACAGCGCCAAGGAAATGGAGGAACATGGTCCAGTCGGATACGTCACTGCTCCGAAAGATGAACCAGACATACAATCTTATCTCGGAGTGCCAATCATGGTAGGAGAAAGAGTGTTGGGCGTTGTGGATGTACAGAGCTTAAGGCCCAATGCATTTGACCAAAATAATCTGCGTTTACTACAGACGCTCTCTTCCAATATGGGCGTTGCGCTGGAGAACGCGCGTTTGTTCGATGAGAGTCAGCGCCGCGCACAAGAGATTGCAACTATGGCCGAGATCGGACGCGAAATTTCGGCGACTCTTGACCTTACAACAGTCCTGGAGCGCATCGCGGCACGGGCAATGGGTTTGTTGCGCGCCCGGGATGTAGTTCTACGCCTGCTGGAACCAGATGGTCGTTTGCCCGCCGCAGTGGCCATCGGAAAATACGCTGATATCTATAGGAATTGGGACGCCTACCTGGGAAAAGGGTTGTCTGGCAGCGTGGTGCAAAGCGGGAATGCCGAAATCGTCAATGATCCTGAAGATGATCCACGTGTCATCGACATCGCCGGAACTGAACAAGACAAAGCAACTCGCGTAATCCTGTTCGCGCCCCTGTTCATCGGCGAGTCGGTGATCGGCGTGCTCAGCGTGTGGCGGGACAAGGCAGCCGTAGGTCCCTTCACACAAGCCGACCTGGATTTTGCGGTGAGCCTTGCACGGCAGGCAGCCATTGCCATCCAGAATGCTCGCTTGTATGCTGAAACTCAGCAACGCTTCAAAGAAACCGAGATTTTGCGGGCGGCCAATGTGTCACTGACCAAGACATTGGATCTGGATGTCATTCTTGGCACACTCCTCGACTATTTACAAGAACTTGTGCCCTACGACAGCGCAACCATTTTCTTGATGGAAGAGAATCAAGAACTAGTTGCCCGTGCAGTCCGCGGCTATGAGCGCTTCACAAATATTTTATTAGCTCAGGAGGTCCGCATCGGGCGGAACTCTAACTCCCGTATTGATCAAATAATTGATAGTCAGACGAGCAAGATTATTATAGACACGAGGCAGGACCCAACATGGACGTGGGAACCGACAACGCTGCACATCCGTAGCTGGCTGGCCGTACCGCTAGTAGCCGGCGGCAAGACCTTCGGTATGTACTCGCTCGACAAGGCCGAACCCCATTTTTTCACGCCTGAGCATCAACGCCTGGCGGAGAACCTATCAGCGCAAGCTGCCATCGCTATTCAAAATGCCACGCTCTACCGGAATCAGCGCGCAGCGCGTGAGCAGGCTGAAACCCAGAGTCAGCAGATGGCCGCGCTCAATCGCGTGGCTCAAGCTGTTACCTCAACACTGGATTTGCAAACTGTGTTGGAGGCCGCCGCCCGTGAGATCGTTCATCTTCTCAACACCCGCAGTGTAGGGATTGGCCTGCTCAATGAGCACAAAAGCGAACTTCGAATCGTCGCTTACTACTCACGCAGCGATGAACCGAGCGCAGTCAGACTGATCATTCCGGTGGAGGGCAATCTTGCCACACAGCAAGTGATCGAAACGGGCCAGCCAATCCTCATTTCCGATGCCCAGAACACGCCACTGCAGAGCGAAGCTACGCGCGCTGTCCTGCGCGCCCGCAACACGCAGTGTCTCCTCATCCTGCCGTTGCTGTCACGCGGCGAGGTGATCGGCACCATCGCACCCGATACCGACCAGCCAGACCGTGTGTTCACTCCCGAGGAAGTCCAATTGGCTCAAACCATTGCCAATCAAATGACCGGGGTTATCGAAAACGCCCGTCTTTTTGATGAGACCCAGCGCCTGCTCAAAGAGATGGAGCAACGTAATACCGAACTCGCCATCATCAACAGCATCGGGCAGATTATCACCGAAGAACTTGACTTAAATGTGATGGTCGAACGCGTCGGTGAGAAGTTGCGTGAGGCGTTGAAGGTAAGAAACATTGGAATTGGCATCTATCATGAGAAGGAAAATATCATGCACGTGCCTTTCGTTTACCAGGATGGCACGCGTTTGAATGTCAAACCCTTTGCACTAAACTCCTTCAACCGGCGCGTTTCGAAGGCGGGCAGATCACTTGTTGTGAATAAGGATGTTGAAAAACTCTGGCTGAAACTTGGGGGCATTTCCGCGGGAAATGAGATTCCCAAATCGTTTGTGATGGTCCCTCTGACGGCAGGCAGGGAACTGGTGGGCGGGATCAGCCTGCAGGATTTTGAGGAGCAGAATGCGTTTGAGGGTTTGTCCGTTGGCTTGCTTGAAACCATCGCCTCCAACATGGGGACGGCGATCCAGAACGCGCGCCTCTTCGAGGAGACCCAACACCTTTTCAAAGAAGCAGAAGAAGCCAGAGCCGCTGCCGAGCAAGCCAATAAGGCGAAAAGCACCTTCCTCGCCAATATGAGTCACGAACTGCGCACGCCGCTCAATGCCATCATCGGCTTTACCCGAATTGTGAGAAGGAAAGCAGAAGGGACTCTGCCGGAAAAACAGATCGAAAACCTTGATAAAGTACTCTCCAGTTCGGAACACTTGCTTGGCTTGATCAACACCGTGCTCGATATTGCCAAGATCGAAGCAGGGCGCATGGATGTGATTCCCGCCAAATTCAACATGAGCACACTGGCAGATCAATGCGCCAACCTTGCCGTACCGCTGCTCAAGTCAAATGTAACCCTTGAAAAACAGGTTGACGAAACCATTGGCATCATCTTCTCAGATCAGGACAAGATCAAGCAGATCGTGCTCAACCTGCTTAGTAACGCCGCCAAGTTCACGCATGAGGGCAGGATCCTTTTGAGTGTGCAAAAGCTCAATGAAGAAGCCTTGAATATTTCTGTGACAGATAGCGGCATCGGGATCAGCGAGGAGGCGCTAGGTCGCGTCTTCGAAGAGTTCCAACAGGCCGATACCAGTACAACGCGTCAATATGGCGGCACGGGGCTAGGACTTGCCATCAGTCGCAACCTCGCTCGGCTGCTGGGCGGGGATTTGGTTGCCTCAAGCGTACTCGGACAGGGTTCGATATTTACACTTACCATCCCCGTGCACTATGGAAGAACATCCGTTTCTAAATCGGACGCAAGAACTGGTTCTGGTCAAGAAACGATTCATCAGCCCAGACCTGATGCCGCCAAACACTGCGTTCTTGTCATTGACGATGACCCCGATGCCATGTATCTTTTGCAGGAAGGTCTTGGCACCAGCGAGTTTGAAGTCATCGGCGCGCGTACTGGTCACGAGGGTCTGCAACTCGCGCGCGAGCGACAGCCTGAAGCTATTCTGCTAGATATCCTCATGCCCGAAACAGATGGCTGGCAAATCCTAAATGACTTGAAATCAGATGCAGCAACATCAAAGATTCCGGTGATCCTGCTTACGATTGTCGATAAGAAAGCGCTGGGCTTCAAACTTGGCGCGGCAGATTATCTGCTCAAACCGCTCAACCCTGCCGCGGTGCTGGATGCGCTGCGGCGGGCCACCGGTGAGAAACATCAGGCACGTAAATGTGTGCTGGTGGTGGATGATGACCCCCACGTGGCAGAGATGCTGCGTCAGACTTTGCCCGAATCCGAATTCGAGTTGGATTCCGCTTTCGATGGCGAAACAGGCTTGCAGGCGGTCACGATGCACCACCCCAACGTTATCCTGCTCGACTTGATGATGCCCAATCTCGATGGATTCGGAGTCATCGAAAAGCTGCGCGCCGACCCTGACTTGAGAAGCATTCCTATCATTGTGATCAGTGCCAAAGAATTAACTCATGAAGAGTCTCAGAAACTCAAGAAAAGTGTTGCGTATGTAATGAAGAAACAGGGGTTTGACGGCAACCGGTTAATGGAAGAGATCAATAGTGCTGTTCAAACGAAGGATGACAGAGGAGGAAAAAGTTGAAAACTATTCTCATCGTCGAAGATACCGAACTTAACATAGATCTCCTCAATCAACTGTTAGAGGATGATTACAACCTACTTGTTGCCCGGGATGGCGAGCAGGGGGTAGTGATGGCAAAAGAGAAGAATCCTGATCTAATTCTGATGGATATTTCGCTACCTGTCATGGACGGTTACGAGGCTACGCGACAGATTCGAGAGACGATGGCATCCATACCGATCATTGGATTATCTGCCCACGCGATGAGCGGCGATGCCGAGAGGGCGAAGCAAGCTGGCTGCAACGATTATCTGACCAAGCCTGTCAATGACATGTTGTTATTTGATATGCTCAACCAATATTTGGGCGAATAAGAATATATCTTTGAACTTCTTGTTTGGGATGCAGTTGCGCGAAGCGTGTATCCCGCTCGCACGATTTGCCTGGCAAGTCGAACTGCTCGCGAACGAACAAAGCGGAAATTTATTTTGACACCACTTCAACGAATTGCCTCTTCAAACGATTGGAGGATATAGTGAATCAAAAACCAAAAATCCTCATTGTGGATGATGAACCGTTCAATGTAGATTATCTCGAGCAGGAACTTGCAGATATGCACTATAACACCATCACGGCGGGCGATGGCAGAGAAGCATTGGATAAGGTCAAGAGTGAACTTCCTGACCTGATTCTGCTCGATATCATGATGCCCATTATGGATGGTTTTACGGTATTGGGTGAATTAAAAGCGGATTCCATCCTACGCCATATTCCTGTCATCGTCATCTCTGCAATGAACGATCTTGAGAGCGTGGTGAAGGGCATCAGGCAGGGCGCCGAAGATTATCTCCCGAAACCATTCGAACCGACTCTCCTATACGCTCGCATCGCCGCCAGTCTTGAGAAAAAGGTATTGCGCGACCAGCAAAGAAAATTATTGCATACCTTCGCAACCGAGGAAGTTGCGGAAGAACTCATGAAAAGCGGTTTTAGCCTGGGCGGGAGATATATGGATGCTACGATCATGTTCGCAGACATCCGCTCGTTTACCACTTACACGGAACAACATGAAGCTGCAGATGTGGTTGAACTGCTCAATTCTTATTTTGCTGCAATGTTTGTGCCTATTTCAAATCACGGTGGAATCGTGAATCAAATTATTGGTGATGGATTAATGGCTTTATTTGGCACGCTTGGTAAAAGTGGTGATCATCAAATGCAAGCCGTGTTAGCTGCCATTGAAATGATGACGGTGCTTAAAGAATTCAACCGAAAACGCGCCTCGGAAAACAAAGCACAGATCGAGATTGGCATTGGGATTGCATCGGGGACGGTCGTGGCAGGTTATGCAGGCACACAGCACCGCGCCACCTACACTTGTGTAGGGGATACGGTCAATCTCGCCGCCCGTATAGAAAGTCATACCAAGGTCTTAGGCTGTCCTATTCTCATTGATTCCGAGACCCAAACCTGCCTTCCAGAATTCATCGCAGTGGATGCACTTGGCGAAGTTATGTTCAAAGGGAAAACCGTTCCTATACAAATTTACTCGGTCCGAAGTTGATCCTATTTCCAGACATATTTTTCTAGAGAAACGGGCTGCAACAATTAGCTCACCGGGCCCATCGATGACTAACTGCTTCTTGATATGCTCAAACAATATTTGGAGGATAATGTGAATAATCAACCCAAGATCCTGATCGTGGACGACGAACCGTTCAACGTCGATTACCTCCAGCAGGAACTCGAAGAATTAAATTATCAACTTATCACGGCCTCCAACGGAAGGGAGGCACTGGATAAGATCCAGAGCCACCTCCCCGATCTCGTCTTGCTCGATCTGCAGATGCCCGTTCTCGATGGTTTCGCTGTCTTGTCAGAGATCAAAGCTGATAACGATTTACGCAATTTACCCGTTATTATCGTCTCCGCAGCGAACGACTCTAGAAGCATCGTGAAAGGTATCAAGCAGGGTGCGGAGGATTATCTTACCAAACCGGTGGATGCAGATCTCCTGGTGCAAAAGGTGAAGGAATATTTGGGGTGATCTATGAATCAAAAACCAAAAGTACTTATCGTGGATGACGAGCCTTTCAACGTGGATTATCTCGAGCAGGAACTCGAGGACTTAAACTACGACACTGTCTCTGCCAGCAATGGGCAGGAGGCTCTGGAGAAGATACAAACCGAATCCCCTGATTTGGTATTGCTGGACATTATGATGCCCATCATGGATGGATTTGCAGTCCTGGCACACATGCAGGAGGATCCCATTCTGCGTAATATACCTGTCATCATCATCTCGGCGATGAACGACTTGCAAAGCGTGGTGAAGGGAATTGAACAGGGCGCGGAGGATTATCTCCCCAAACCCTTTGAGCCTGTACTCCTGCATGCGCGCATATCATCCAGCCTTGAGAAGAAACGTCTGCGTGATGAACACCGTCGTCTTATTCGCACCTTTGCGGATAAGGAAGTCGCGGAGGAATTGATGAGGAGTGGGTTTTCACTGGGCGGTAAACATACCCACATCACATCCATGTTCACCGACATCCGCAACTTCACTACGATTACAGAAGCCAATGACCCGGCAGATGTAATCGACCTGATCAACCAGTATTACCTAATAGTCATCGAGACCGTACAGGCTTACGGCGGCAACGCGAATCAGATGCAGGGCGATGGCCTAATGTCGTTCTTCGGTGCGCCGATTATTTATCCTGACCATGCTCAGCGTGCAGTAAAGAGCGCCCTGGAGATTCGCAGACAACTTTTCGCCTTTAATAATAAGCAGGCCCAGACAGGTGGCTTGCAAATTGAGGTTGGAATTGGAATCGCCACAGGTCGAGTCGTGGCAGGCTACGCGGGCACCCAGTCTCGGGCAACTTATCTGTGTGTGGGAGATATAGTTAATCTCAGTGCGCGATTGGAATCGCATACTAAAATGGTGAAAAGGCCCATTGTGATCGATGAAAATACGTGCAAAGAACTGGATGGATTGATTCAAGTTGAACCACTGGGTGAACAACTCTTCAAAGGGAAAACCATCCCAGTACAGGTTTACTCGGTTGTGACAGAACAGTGACTCCACAGATTTTTGAGAAAGCCTGGCAATATGCGAAAAGTCGCCTGGAGCGGGAGCTTTCACCCAATCTCCTCTATCATGGCGTTGCACACACGCGCGATGAGGTTGTTCCTGCCACCCAGACGCTGGCCAGGATGGAAGGAATACAGGGCGAAGCCCTTCTCTTACTGCTCACCGCGGCCTGGTTCCATGACATTGGCCACATAGAAGAATCTGCCAACCATGAATCGATCAGTTCACAGATTGCGGCAGAGGTTCTACCAGCTTTTGGCTTTACTCAGGATCAGGTGGAGATTGTCAGGGGGGCCATCCTGGCGACTAAGCTGCCCCAATCGCCTCTTGGCCTGCTCGAGGAAATCTTGGCCGATGCCGATCTCGATGTGCTGGGACGCAAGAATTTTATGCAACGCAATCGTGACCTGCGCAATGAACTTATGTTTCTTGGAACAGAGTTTACCGATGAGCAATGGTATTCCGGACAGCTAAAATTTTTGGAAGGACACAAATACTTCACTGCTTCTGCCCGCGCGCTGATGGACACGCAAAAACAATTGAATATCTCTATACTTAGAAATAAGCTAGTGGGACTGAAAATGAAGGAATAATTCTATTACCTGGCTTAAGCTGAACCACTGAACAACCCTGCAAACTCACTATGAAAATAAAAAACAACTTGATGCTTGTATCGTCAAGTCGTCCAGCTAGGCGGTCCCGACGGGATTCAGACCCGCTATTCATGAACGCGCGCCCAATGGAACTTCAGCAGCCTGTCCCCATATTGGGTGTCAGAAGATCAGTCGAATTCCTGATTGCGGGTGCGATTGCAGGAGCATGGGGAGAACCACGTGCGACTCAGGATCTGGATCTTGTGGTCAAAATCCCTCTCAAAGTATAAACTCATGTACTTTGCGCTGAGCCAGCAATCGAAGCAATCACGAGGCATCGCGGCCATTCTCAAATCAAAGAAAAACGAGCTTGATGTGGACTATATTGATCAGTGGGTAGCTCGATTAGGATTAAGTTCGCTATGGAAGGAAATGCTTGACAACGTTTCTTGAGAGCCAGCACGCCCAGCTATAGGACGCCATGCAAAAATTCACTCTATGATGACCGATATCATGTTATACTGTGAGTAGGTCATAATGACCTGTTTGGAGTTTAGAATGGAGACAATTAATATTTCGGAAGCGAAAAGTAAGTTCTCAGAATACCTTTCCAGGGCGGCCGGCGGCGAGCGCTTCATCATTGTCAGACGTGCGCGTCCACTGGCGGCACTCATTTCAGCTGGAGACTTAGAGCGTCTGGAGCGTTCAGCTGAGATCACGCGCCGGTTAGCTCAAACGCTTGGACAATCACCTAAGCTCCTAGCAAAGATTGAAGCGGGGAAAGCTCATCCTGCCATGGCAGCGTTTGGTCTATGGAAAGACCAAGAAGACCTGGAAGATTTAGAGTCCCAAATCATGAAAAAGCGACATCGCGGTTTATCGCGCCCACGTGCCAATTTATGATCATTCTCGATACTGACCATTGCATTGCTATCCTTCGTCAGAAGTTAAATTTGGAGAACCATGTAGCACCGGATGATGAACTCTTCATCACTTCCATTACTGTTTCAGAATTGACG
>DATGYJ010000505.1:0-2108 GCA_035298105.1 Anaerolineales bacterium
AGTAACCCGGAATTGTGCTATAATGCCGCCAATATGCAATACCAACTTCGCTTCGCCAACAACAATAATAATAACGACGATGACGATCTCTTGATCGTTGGGCGAAGCTTTGCTGGTTAAAAAGCAAATTCTGAAAGGAAACCAATCGCCCAACGCAATAGCGAAGGGCGATTTATTTTGTCTATATTTAACCACACAGGGCACCAAGATCGCCAGGTTAGGGAAAGCGCCTCAACGTGAGTACTGCTTGCAGGTCTTCTTTGTATCCCAGCGTGGTAAAAGGAATGTGGAGGCGCACAATGTACAAAACTCATACTTGTGGCGAGCTAAGAGCCGCCCACGCAACCCAGGAAGTGATGCTGGCAGGCTGGGTTCATCGCCGTCGTGACCATGGCGGTGTGATCTTTCTAGATCTTCGCGACCGCTATGGGATTGTCCAGGTAACCATCAATCCCAACTTATCGAAAGCAACTCTTGATACCGCTGCCAATGTCCGTATGGAATGGGTCCTCCAGGTCAGCGGCACCGTTCAGAGGCGACCCGCCGGTATGGAAAACCCCAAAATGCAAACGGGTGAAATTGAAGTCATTGCGCAGTCAATCGAAGTCTTAAACCGTGCCAAGACTCTGCCTTTCATGATCAGCGGTGAAAATGACTTGCCAGATGAAAACACCCGCCTCAAATATCGCTATCTTGATCTGCGGCGTGAGCGCATGAGCCGTAACCTGGTCCTGCGCCATAAAGTCGTTAAGTTCATGCGTGATTTTCTGGACAAGCAGAACTTCATCGAAATCGAAACCCCCATTCTCTTCAAGGCAACTCCTGAAGGTGCGCGCGACTACCTGGTCCCCTCGCGGATTTACCCCGGACAGTTCTATGCCTTGCCGCAATCGCCCCAGCAGCTCAAACAATTGTTGATGGTCGCAGGCATGGATCGTTACTTCCAGATTGCACGTTGTTTCCGGGATGAGGACCTGCGCGGCGACCGCCAGCCCGAGTTCACACAGTTGGACCTTGAAATGTCTTTTGTGCAACGCGATGATGTGCTGGCACTGGTGGAAGCGCTTTATACTGAAATGATCCCGGCGGTGACGCCTCATAAGAAGCTGCTTTCTTCGCCCTGGCCCAAGTTCTCTCATCATGAAGTCCTCGAAAAATATGGGACCGATAAACCCGATCTGCGCTTCGGCATGGAACTCATCGATGTCAGTGACATCTTCGCGCAGAGTGACTTCCGGGTCTTTCAATCTGCCATCGAGATGGGCGGCGTGATCAAATGCATTGTTGCGCCTGGATGCGCAGATTACTCTCGCAAAGAAGTGGACGCGTTGGCTGAGTCTGCCAGGGCGTTCGGGGCGAAGGGTCTGGCCACTCTGGCAATTACCGGCGAAGGCTTGAAAGGAACCGCCGCAAAGTTCATCAAGCCGGAAGAAGCGGCAGCGCTCAATGCAAAGGTTGGTGCGAAAGAAGGAGATCTCATCCTGTTTGCGGCAGATGCACGCCTCATCGTCAACAAGGTACTGGGTGGTCTGCGTCTGATCTTCCGCGACAAGTTGAATCTCGCTGACCCAAACGTGATGGCATTCGCCTGGGTGGTGGACTTTCCGATGTTTGCCTGGAACGAAGAGGAAAAGAAATGGGATGCGGAACATCACCCGTTCACCATGCCGCAGCTGGAAGATCTACCGAAATTTGAAACGGACCCGGCCGAGATCCTTTCGGACGCCTACGATATGGTGTGCAACGGTTATGAAATGGCCTCGGGTTCGATCCGCATTCATCGCAGTGACATTCAATTGAAGGTCTTTCAATTGCTGGGGTTGAGCGGTGAAGAAATCGAGCATAAGTTCGGTCACATGCTGGAAGCCTTTGAATTCGGCGCGCCGCCTCATGGGGGTGTGGCACCTGGGATTGATAGGTTGGTCATGCTGCTCGCCGATGAGCCGAACATCCGAGAGGTGATCGCGTTCCCCAAGAATCAAACGGGACGCGACGTGATGGCAGATGCGCCGTCGGAAGTCGAGCCGAAACAGCTGAAGGAGCTACATATTAAGCTTGAGTGAACAAGCGTTGGTGTCCCTCGCTCAATGAAAAGAGATTTATGAACA
>DATGYJ010000506.1:0-3029 GCA_035298105.1 Anaerolineales bacterium
GGGAACCCGATCTTCATGCAGCGGCCATTTTTGGTGGGGGGCACCCAGTATGGCTCGCTTCCTGCCCTGCGATCGCCTCCCAGGTCTCCACCGAAGAGCAGCCTAAAATTATATAGACTGGTCTCCTGGTCTCCGATTTCAAGTATCGTCTGGCTTCCGAAGGCCCACGGGGCATAACTGGGAGGCGGAAAACAAAGGTAGGCTTGTGTGAAGCTGGGAGTGACTGTCACACTGTCTAATAACATTTCCAGCTCATTGGCCGTAACCACCTCTTTTGGATAAAACCTGGCTTCCGGATAGATCGGCAGATCGATGTCGAAGCGGAATTCGGCGAGAATTTTGTTGTAATCGTCCGGGGCATCTCTGATGTCGAAAGCAAATTGCCCTTTGAGCCGGTCTCCTTTCAGCAAGGTGACGGGCACAAATTCAAATTGATAGAGGGCGGGGTCAACTGCAGGTCCGATCCCACCACTCGTGTTGATCAGGTTACCGTTTTCGTCATAGAGGTAAGTGCCTCCGATCCGGTCATAGAAATGTGGATCGCCGAAGGCGGTGTCGCCTCCTGCCAGGCGGACTTGCAAGAGGACGTGGGAGATGTCGACATACGTTGACTCGATTGTGGCTGTATAGCCATTGACGGTATGAGACGATACGACTGGACTGGCCGGCGGATTTGTTCCCGCAGGCGCAGGCAATGTTTCGGTTGCAATCCGGGCAGAGGTAGCCGACGGAGCGATGGCGAATATGTTGGTTACCGGTATCAGTTCGACTGGAGTGGCCGGCGGGGATGCCGGGGTTTGTGCAGATAGTTTAAGAACGATCACTGCTATTATTGGGATTGCTGCCAATCCGCCGAGAAGGTAATACAGTTTTCTCATGGGGATCCTCCGTAAAATGGGTTTGAAGCCATTTTCGTTTGAATCCCCTGGATTCTCTACTGTGGATTTCACCGGAAGTTCGCCTGCGGTTTCCCGCAAGTCCGTCTTGCTTAATCTTAGGGCAGCCTCGGTGCGTGATGTCACGCCTAACTTGCCATAAATATTGCTCAGGTGAAATTCCACGGTACGTAGGGAAACCCCTAGAGCAAGGGCCATCTGTTTATTGCTCTGGCCCTGAACCAAAAGTTCGATGACTTGTTTCTCACGTTCACTGAAGCGGATTGGTTGTCCCATACCTTAAGTGTAATGCAAATTGAGCCCCATACCCAACGGTTGATTCGATCCACTGATCGGTTCGCCCAGCGGGTGCGACCGCGGGGTCGGCGCTTTTTCCCCTCACGGAGACCTTCGGCTGGGTGCTTCACACACCTACCCTGCGGCAGTAAGGAGTGCGGTGCCAGGGAAGACCTACGCCGGGCGATCACATAAAGGTAGCCGATATATTTCAAATGTGGTCGTTTGTGTTCGTTGTTGAAATTTCAAGTCATCCGGTGTAAGATGTAGATCAAACATCATTGACCAAAAGGGTTTATTGCCCGGGAGTAATTATCATGAATCTTTTTGAGAACATCTGCCCCGTTTGTAAGAACAAGAACGAACTCGAAGCTGTGGTTTGTGTTCACTGTGGTGCAGCGCTGGAAGGTCCGTTTATGGACCCGGGGGCCAAAACCAAAACGACCGATATGCCGGGGCTGGATGCAGAAATAATCAAAGACTGGTCTATCGATAAGGCAGCAGTTCCTGAACGCGGGATCGCTATCTATGTCGAAGGTGAATTCAAACCTGCTTATGTAGATTCCAATGGGGAATTCGTCCTGGGTCGCAAGATGGGGACTACCTCCGAGGTCTTGCTTGATCTTTCCCCCCTGGGTGGATATCACCTGGGGCTATCGAGACGGCACGCAGTCGTCCGACGGGCAGAACACGGATACGAGGTGCTGGACCTGGGCAGCGTAAACGGCACCTGGTTGAATGACGAAAGACTGGTTCCCCACAAAGCTTATCCATTGGCCAGCGGTTCACATCTGCGTCTCGGGCGGATGCGCTTATTTGTGCTCTATCGCCCTTTTGCGGAGACCCCACACAAACGATAGATATCCAGCCTCGATCAGCGTTGCATCTATTTCAGGTATCGGTCGCGTTCTCCCTGCGTGTCACCCAACGACATGGGGTGGAGCGTTTCTGGGGGGCTATCCCTGCCCTGCTGAGCGAGGGTGGTAGCCTGCACCGCGATGTTTCTCTTACAAGTGCCGCCCATAGTAAAGATGCCCCACCTCTTTTCCATCGAAGTCAGCTACTCTCGGCAAGTAGCCCCATTGCTCAAAACCCATTTTCTCCAACAACTTGAGGCTTGCTTGATTGCCTTCCAATACAATGGCAAAGAGATGCCTGATCTGGAGCGCAGGACAAGAGGCTAAGGCATGCTTGATCAAAGCCGCCCCGATACCCTGGCGATGATACGCGAGCGCCATATAATAACTGATCTCTGCCGTAAAACGGAATGCCGCCCGACCTGGCCGGTAAGCACTTAAACTACACCAGCCGACCACTTGTCCTTCTACGTCCGCCACAAATATGGGATGCGCATCCGGCTGATGTTCCTTGAACCATGTCATTCTGTCTTCAACTCGCACGGGCTGCGTATCTCCCGTAGACCGCTTCGACGGTATCGCCTGATTGTAAATATCCACGATCGTAGGAAGATCGTTAATCCGTGCAAAGCGGATAATCATTTTTCAAGTTCTTTCTTCGCTCCTTTTCCCATCCGGTTAAATATGCCAGCAGAAGACTTCCATGTGTTGAGCAAGCGACTTTGCGTAGCAACTCGTGGGGCAGCCCTACGATTTTCATACCACTTTACCATCTCGAAGGCCTCTCACCAGCAGGGACAATTACCCCGCCGAGGCTTTAGATGCATTGTGTTCCGCATTTCGCTCATCTTCAAGGATTGCCGCAACCACACGAAAGCTATAGAAATCTCTGGATTGGCTGGCTAACTCAGTATTGCGATAATCCAATCGCGCCATTTCTGCCAGGTATTTGTCTACATAGATTTCGCCACGGCACACGGCCAGGAAGTCTTTATATCCA
>DATGYJ010000507.1:0-9991 GCA_035298105.1 Anaerolineales bacterium
TTGGGACTGACCTGTCCAATAGAAATCATTAATGATGGCGCAAATGGACTGATCTCTGGCACCTCGCAAGGAGTTGGGGTAAATGTCACGGCAGGCTCAGGTACGAATTGTCGGGGTCGCAACAAAAATGGAAAAGAAGGGCGCATTGTTGGGAATGGCATAATGTTTGGTGAATATGGGGGCGCGATTGAAATCGTTTACCGCGCCATGCAATTTGTCAGCTATGCCTGGATCAAACGTATCCAACCAACGCAGCTGACAACAATTTTTTTGGAAGCCACGGGCGCAAAAGATGAGGTTGATTTGATCGAAGGTCTTTCGAACAATTATTATCATTTATTTCCATATATCGCCATTGAAATTATGAAGGCTGCCGGACAAGGCGATCAGGCGGCATGTGAGGTCATACAGTGGTCAGGTGAAGAACTTGGCTGGCTGGCAATCTCGGTGGCGCGGCAAATCGAGATGGTGAATGAAGAAATCGAAATTGTTCAGTCGGGGAGTGTCTTTGAAGCAGGTGAACTGATTATGGAGCCGATGCGCAGGATCATCATGGAACAGCTGCCAAAAGCAAAGCTGATCCGTCTCGATGGCCCGCCAGTCGTGGGTCCGCTCATGCTTGGCATGCAAACGGCAGGCCTCGATCCATACCCAATGCGCAAAAAGTTGATCGAGAGCGCGAAGGGATTGGTAAAATAAGAATTGCGCATGTGCTGATCACCCCGGTCAACACTTTTGGCGGGGGCGCTCAACTAACGGGAACTTGCCTTTTTGACCTCCGCGGGCGCAGGTGGAGCAACAGGTTGACGCACGAAAAACCGTTTCTTTCCCCAACGATAGAATTGAAGAATTGCCAGCAATGTTAAGCTGCCGAGCAGGTAGGCCCCCAACACATCGCTGGGCCAATGTTGACCCAGGTAGATCCGTGAAATCCCGATCAGGGCAATGAGTCCTCCCAAGAAAATGAGCAGAAGTGTGCGCATTAATGAACGCTTCAGCAGAGTGTAAGCGAGAAACCAAAGGAACCCGAAGAAGCCCACATAGTACATCACGTGCCCGCTCGGAAAACTGTAACTGTTCAGTATTCTCAGCACGTGCACGAGGTCGATGGTAGGACGTGGACGCCTGATCAATCCTTTTACAAGCGTATTAACGATGGGAACAACAATAGCTGCAACGAGGGCTGAGATAGCCTCCCACCGCAGACCAAGAATGTAAATGAGCAGCACAATCAGTGCCGAGAGAATGAACGATTGCGGAGGAAAGCCTACCCAACTGATCAAACTCATGAGTGTCGCAAAGATCGGCGAATTAATGGATTGTATGGCATCCGCGATTTGGATATCAAGAGTAAGTAACGGTGTCGTTTTGACCATAAAAGTCAACACACCAAAAGCGGCAATGGCTGAAAATAGCGCCACTTGAAATAGAACAGTTCGATACTCCCGCCTGGGAGGCGAAGTGGTCTCCGCTTTCGCAGCCTGTTGTGCCGCGTCTTGAATCTTTTCAGCAGGTTTCTTACCAGTAAGTTCTGACATTCCTTTATCCTTCTTAACCAGGCAGTCTCTATCCAGACGGATGTGTTTCTGCAACAGGAGAAACTGGCGCGGGAAGTTCCTCGGCTACATTTTTCTCTATAGTGGCAGGCGCAATGCTTTCTTGAGGAGTAATGATCCAAAGGGACGCCGGGCGGCTCTTGATTTCGATCTTGCCTTTTCCTAACATGACGCCATCTGCCATCACATCCATCTTGGGAGAAGTTTTTATTTCCAGTTTCCTGGCACGATAGCGCTGAACCTTTTCATTCGCCGAGTAGCCCTCTCCCCTGATTTTGGCATAGTACCCCAGCAACTCAGTTTTGCTAAAATTTGGATAGACAGAGATATCGAGCAAACCATCGACCAATGATGCGTCCGGAGCTACCAGAAAATTAGCCCCGAACATTGGAGCATTTGAGACCACCACCAGCATTGTTTCCACCTCGATTTTGCTTTCATCATCCAGGGTCAGATACACCTTTGGTTCGGGTTCGTGGTGGATCAGGGTCAGAGCTACATCCTTGATGTTAGCCAATTTCCCATTGGAGATTTTGTTGGCCTTGGGATAAAGGGCGGCTACCAGTCCAATTGCAGTCAACTCGAAAAAATAAAGCTTTTTCCCCTTCTTTACTTTCACTTGCCCTACATCCAATTTCCGGGTATTGCCCGATGCGATCAAAGCACAGGCTTCTTCCAGGTCAAGCGGTATACCCAGACTCCTAGCCATATTGTTTGCAGTCCCTACGGGAATAATGCCTAAACGTACCTTGCTTCCGACCATCCCACGCAGAACCGCCTCCAGAGTGCCATCCCCGCCCATGGCGATAACGATCTTATATCCATCCTTGACTGCCTGCTTGGCGAGAGGAGTGGCCTCTTCTTTGGGTTTGGCGAGAGCAACATCCACTTCAATACCGTTTTGCTGTAGATAACGGGTGGCGAGTTCCAACTGTTTGGCAGACTCCTCCGGCTTGCCAGCACCAGGATTTGCAATCAATTTGGCTTGAACAACTTTATCTTTTTTCGACATTTTCAATTTTCCTTTTCATAAAAATTCCTTCAATTATTGTGTACACTAATCCGGCCCAGGCAATGCCCAGAGCATAACCGGCTAAAACATCAGTCAGATAATGACCACCTTGAAACACCCGGCTAAAGCCATCAAAAAGGATGATCAGGGCTGCGGCGATACTCACAGTCCATTTCCAGAAGCGCGAAGGCATCTTAGGCACTAACAAATAAGCCAGGAACCCATAACAAATTAATGCGCTCATGGCGTGCCCGCTTGGGAAGGATGGGATGGTGGTGATCACAAGTCCGGTCTGTTCGGGAGGTCTGGGGCGGGCAAAATACGCAATGATAAAATTCCAGACCACACTACCTGCCGCAGAACTAATCCACAGCATCCCTAATTCGGGCCAGAACCGTTGGTAGAGAAAATAGAGGGTCAGGATCGTGACAATCACCTGAACGACCTGTTTTCCGATAAAGAATCCAAACAGCATGATCTCATTCACGCTGGGCGGAGCCGCTCTGGCTGTGGCGAGCAGTTCCTTGTAAGTGGTTATATCCAGCTGTACGAGGGGACCATGAGTGAGCAGGTTATAACCCAGCGCTCCGAAGCTCAGTCCACCCAGCAGAATCATGATTAGTCCAAGGATCGGCCATCTCCGGAACAGGCCCGGTGCCCGAAGACCTTCGAGAGGCGGACTCTTTGACAGGCTTTCCTGGTTTCGCATCGTCCCTTCTGTAAAGAATTTTTCCATCAGGGTGTAGACCAGGCCCGCCCAGGCCAGGCCGAGGGCATACCCGGCAATCACATCGGTCACATAGTGGGCGCCGAGCAGGAGACTGCTGAAGCCAATAAAAGCTGTGAGGAGCGTCAACAGGACAACCACAGCCCACTTCCAAAAGCGGGATGGCATTTTAGGAACCAGCAGATATGCCAATAGGCCATAGCACAGCACCGCAGCCAGAGCAGCTCCACTTGGGAAAGATGGATCTCTCAATAAGAGGACCTTTATTTGAGTATCCGGCCTGGGTCGGTCAAAATATTGGCTGAGAAAATACCAGATCAACCCACCTCCCCCCAGGCCGATCAATACCATGGCCATTTCCCGCCAAAAATGTTTATAGAGAAAATAGATCGCCAGGATCGTCCCGATCATGAGGATCATTTCTTTACCGAGAAAGAATCCAAATAAGATGTATTCCACCAGACTCGCTGGTATGTTTTGTGCAGCAGCATGCAGCGCTTTGGTGGCCGTCATATCCCATTGGATCACGGGCCCATTTGTCCCGAGCTGATAGGCCAGGGCACCAAATGTGAGACCGCCCAATAGGAACAGCGTTAACCCGATGAGGGGCCATTTGGCAAATACGCCCGGAGCGCGCAGATTATAAAGAGCTTTTCTGCTCAATACATTCCTTTGAATGCCAAGTCCTAGATTGCTATTGGTAGTCATTGTGAAAAGATCCAATATTCTTATTTGACACTATTACTTTTCCTTCTCAAAAAAAATCTCTCGATCAAAGTGAATACAAGTCCGGCCCAGGCCAGGCCAAGCCCATAGCCTGCCAGGATATCGGTCAAATAATGGCCGCCAAGAACGAGGCGGCTTACGCCAATGTAGGCGATCGTCAAGAGCGTGGCGATCACCAAAACCCACTTCCAGAAGCGTGAGGGCATCTTAGAAAATAAAAGATAAGCCAACAGCCCGTAACCCAGCACTGCAGTAATTGTGTGTCCGCTGGGAAAGGAGGGCTCCGTAACAGTGATTCCGATCTGCGCTATTGGCCGGGGACGGTTGAAAACGCCGATCAGGAAATACCAAATGAGCGCTCCGCCGCCCAGGCCGATGATGAGCATGGCTAATTCCGGCCAAAACCGTTTATGGAGGAAATATAAAGCCAGGATGACAGTGATCACCTGGACCAGCTCTTTTCCCACAAAAAAGCCAAAGATCAGAAGTTCAGTAATACGTGCCGGAGCGTTTCTGGCTTCGCTATACAGTGTTTTTGAGAGCGGCGCATCCCGCTGAAAGAAAGGACCATGCGTCTGCACATCATAAGCAAAGAACCCGAATACCAGGCCGCCAATGAGGATCATCCCCAACCCGATCATGGGCCAGCGTGCGAACCAGCCTGGGGAACGGAGACCTGAGGAGGTCGTTGTAAGGTGGTTATTTGTCATTGTCCATGCTTTAGCAACTTTAGCCACAAATAGATTTTCCTTTCCAAATAAATTCAGTAAATTACAGGTTTGGCTTTGGAGTCGGACGCGCCCCGCAGGGGTGTGCCGTCCAAAATAGCAGGAGCAAGCTCCTGGACTCCAAAATCGCGATTCCCTGAAATTGAACTCGTATTACTGTCCATTGTTCTGAAGGTCATGATTTTCAACTCGAACCGCTATGGCGACCGGAACAGGCAACTCTTCCAAAGCTTCTGTCTGCAACTTTTCTGGTTCTGCGCCTGTCCCTGGTTCAGGCGCAATGACTTTCAACGCACGCGGAAGTAATTTAATTTTTGCCTTGCCTTTCCCAAGCAGTATTCCTTCAGCAGCAATATCCAATTTTGGAGACGTTTTGATCTTTATTTTGCGAGCTCGATAGCGTTGGATCTTGCCATCAGGAGTAATATTCTCATGAGCTGATTTGGCAAAGTAAGCAAGTAACTCAGCCTTGCTAAAATTTGGGTATACAGCAACATCCAACAAGCCATCCTGCATAGATGCATCAGGAGCGACCAGATTCTTTGCCCCAATGAGGGGCGTGTTGGTCACAGTGACCAGCATGGTCTCCACTTCGATTCGACTTTCACCATCCAGGGTCAGGAATACTTTCGGATTTGGTTTGGTGTGTAAAATGGTCATGAAGGCATCCTTGATGTTCGAAAGATCGCCGTGAGGAACATCTTTGATATCCGGATAAAGCGTGGATGTTAGGCCTACAGTGGTGACCATGAAGAAGATAAACTTTTTCTTTTCTTTGGTGCTGATTTGCGCCAGATCAAGGTCACGAGTGTGATCCGAAGCGATTAACGCGCAAGCTTCCTTTAAGTCCTCCGGTATTCCCAAGCTGGTCGCTATATCATTCTCCGTGCCAGCGGCAATGATGCCCAAATGCACTTTTGAGCCTGCTATGCCGCGGATGACCGCGCTAATCGTGCCATCCCCGCCCATGGCAATTACTGTTGAATAACCCTTTTTGACCGCTTTTTTGGCAATTGGAATGATTTCTTTAATTGGGTGAGCCAGCGCTACATCCACGCTCATTCCATAATCCAATAAATATCTGGTAACCTGTTCCAATTTTGCAGTTACATCTCTCGTATCCCCAGACCCTGGATTAGCGATTAACTTAGCCCGGCGTGATTTATCATCATTTGGCATATCCCAAACCTCCGTTGAAATGAAATTACCTTTGCGTATCTTTCAATCGAAACCAGGCCGCACTCATTAGAGAATAGACCCCAAAAGCGATCAATCCGGCTGCAACAATCCCGAGTAACCAGAGACCATAAGGCTGTTGTGCTAAAAAGCGCAGGGCGCCATCGAAGCCCTGCGCATGGCCTGGTCGCGCGTAATAGGCTGCCAGGGCTAAAAAATATCCGACGAGGGCAAAGACGACCCCGCGCGCGACCGTTCCAAAACGTCCAATTTGCTTCGCTACTCTGAGTTGTTCAGGCTCCAGGGCGTATGGTTTAAATTGTTTCTCAAAGTTTAGTGTAATTCCCATGTAAATCTGATAAAGACCGGCGGCAACGACGGCCAGACCCACGGCCCCTATGAGGAAGCGTCCCCAGGGCATGGACATGATCTTCATGACAAGTTGGGTTGTCTGATTGGACCCTGTGCTGCCTCGCGTGCCGGTAATCAAGTTATAAGTTGGCACGGCGAAAGAAGCATATGTGACGGCACTAAGCAAATAACCACCCCGTGCCAGGAGTCCTTTCAGATCATGACCTTTATGGAATGGATCCAAAAACGCGCGGATCAAGCTCCACAATGAGTAAGAGATCAGACCAATGAGGATCACCCACAATAAGATATCGGCATGAGGCAGTTTACTAAACGTGCGGATCGCGCCGAGCTGGTCTGCCGGCGTGCTGCTCTTGCCCAAGGCACTACGGAAGGCAATGAACCCCATCATGATGTAAATGATCCCCTTGACCCCATACCCCAGGCGGGCCAGGCGATCCATCAGTGGACTATAGGCTGCTTCTTTCGCCGCTTTTTTGCCCTGCGCTTTAATACTATTCGCTGTAGCCATAAAACTCTCTCCTTTTGACTGCTTACTGATTAACCCTGAGGTGTATAACGATGAAGAGACACATATGAGACGCTCATTTCATAGTATTTTGGGATAGAGAGCGTTCACCGCAGGCCCTAAGATGCTGTTTTTTTCTCAACTGGAGCTATTTTCAAGGAAGTAGCGATAATATGGAGCAGTAATTTTCGTTAATCATGATATGCAGACAATTGCAGCAATCGATGTGGGTTCAAATGCGATTCGAATGGTGGTGGGGCGCGTGAACAGCACGGATGAGGTGGATGCCATCGACAATACCCGCATTCCCGTCCGCCTGGGGCAAGACGTATTTTCAATCGGCCATATCGGCGAACCGAGCATGCAGGCAACGCTGGATGCTTTCTTACGATTTCGCCAAATTGCCGATCAATTTGAAGCGCAACAGATTCGGGCGGTCGCTACGAGCGCGATGCGCGAAGCTGAAAACAGCGATCTGCTGGTTGACCGCATTGTCCGGCAGACCGGTATCCAGGTGGAAATTATTAGTGGAGAAGAAGAGGCCCGCCTGATCCACCTCGCCGTTGGAAAAGCGATTAATTTAGAGCACAAAAAGGCTGTTCTGATCGATATTGGCGGCGGCAGCATAGAGGTAGCTATTTCACGGGGCACTAAACTCATCTCTACTGAGAGTTATGACATGGGTACTGTGCGCCTATTGCACAACCTGGATGATGGCGTCCAGCGCTCATTTCGGGTGCTGCTGCGTGAGTACACCGCGGCAGTGCGGCGACGCATTCAGCGCGAACTTGGCAAAATCAAATTAGATCTATGTATTGGGACAGGCGGCAATATCGAAGAGATGGGTAGTCTGCGAAAAAAAATATTCAAGCGCGATACTGACCATCTCATCACAGTGAGTGAACTCGAAATGCTCAGCGAAAAATTAAGCAAATTGACCGTGAATCAGCGCATCAAAAAACTCAATTTGAGACCGGATCGCGCTGATGTGATTCTACCGGCCACCATGATGTTACATATGATTTCGCTTGAGACTCATATTAAAGAAATACAGATCCCGGGCGTAGGATTGAAGGATGGCGTGTTGTGGGATATGATGCCACTCACTCTTGGATCTCATCTCCCTCGCCGTGAACAAATCTGGACCTCGGCTACTCACCTGGGACACAAATATCAATTCGACGGTGAACATGGTGTCCGAGTGGCTAAAACTTCTCAGTCGATTTTTGATCAAACCTCGGCACTTCACAACCTCGGCGAAGGCGACCGCCTGCTCCTTGAAGTCGCCTCGCTCCTGCATGACATCGGCCATTTCATCGATACGCTTAACCATGATAAACATGGATACTACATTCTCAAGAATTCCCCGCTCATTGGCCTGGAACAACGTCAACAGGATGTTGTTGCCAATATCATTTGGTATCATCGCAACACCCCGCTTACGAATCAAGATGAACATTTCAAAGCCCTGACCCAAAAAGACCGGCTATTGGTTACGAAATTATGTGCTCTGTTACGCCTGGCGGATGCCGTTGAAGTGAGCCACACGGCTCGTATCCGGGAGGTTAAAATGAAAAAAATAAAACGAGGCTGGAACCTGAAAATGATCGGAGAGGGTAATTTTTTACTGGAACGATGGGCTTTAGAAAAGCGTAAAACCCTTTTTGAAGAGGTTTTTGGAACACGATTGGAGATTCTGGAGTAAACTGTTTTACAGCACTGGTAGCGCGAAGCGAAGGAATTTGGATCGGAACTTTACAATCAGAGGCTCAGAAGTTAGAAACTGTTTCACCATAAGGCACCGATAGATATGGACGCTAAAGATCTTTTACTTGACTTACTTGACCGGCGCGGAGCAACGTATGGGGAAAAACTGAAAGGTTGCCGCGACGATTTTTCCAAGGATGCAGTTCATGACTTGCGTACTTCCCTGCGCCGTCTGTTAGCTGCACTGCAGGTTGTTGCCTTTTTCACTTCTCGTTCACGGGCGCAAAAATTATCCGATCGCCTGGAAGAACAGCTGGACGACTTTAGTGATTTGCG
This sequence comes from Anaerolineales bacterium, assembly GCA_035298105.1. Classification (GTDB taxonomy): domain Bacteria; phylum Chloroflexota; class Anaerolineae; order Anaerolineales; family Villigracilaceae; genus Defluviilinea. Next base: position 8,849 of record DATGYJ010000507.1, read on the forward strand.
TGATCTCCAGGTGCTGCTGGACAAGGTATCTGAAAATATCAACACTTTGCCAGAACTTGAACCGTTTCAAGATTATTTGGAAAAGCACGAAAAGCGCAAGCAGCGTGCCGGCGAAAAGCACGTCAAAAACTTCAAACTGGGTGGCATCAATAAACGATTGCTCAAAATACGCCAGGCTGTAGAAGATCTCTCCGCCCAGGAATTGGACGACAAATTGCCTCAGGCGGTGGATGAAGCTTATTTAACGGTCATGCAGCGCTATGGGGAAATTGATCCAGCTCAGCTTGTCACGATCCACCATCTGCGGGTCGCATTTAAGAAATTTCGCTATATGGTTGAGACGATTTATCCCTGCCTGCCGGGATTTCCTGATGCTCAATTGAAGCGCATGCATGATTATCAAACCCAGATGGGGGATATCCATGACCTGCAAGTCCTCTTGGAAACCCTGGCGCAGTTTGCTGAAGGCAACGATTCATACGACCCCAGATCTGTTCGCCGTTTTTATGAGCAGGTTCTTGCGAAACTATTATCCGCGTACGTCAAAAATAAAGAGGAAGTAACCACTTTCTGGCGTGCTACTCCTTTAACAGCTTTCCCCTGGGAAGCTTTCCAAACTCAAAAGGAATGATGACTATGAATTTATATATTGTCCGTCACGCCATTGCCGTTCAAAGGGGCACACCTGGTTCTGAGGAGGATAGCCAGCGTCCGCTCACCGGAAAGGGAAGCAAAAGGATGGAGAAGATCGTCAGGGGGCTGCGTCAGATCGGGGTTGAGCTGGGGCGGCCAAGTCGCATGTGGTGTCCTCCAGCTTGTACACCACGTACGAATATGCCCGTCTTGTTGTTTCACGTTTTTCCGACTCACGACACTAGCCTATCTTCGTGATCGCATGACACACGAAGGTATCAAGACAGAGCTCATCTCGGGAGACGTGCCATCCGTTCCGTCAGACCCTGAACGAGACGAACGATCGAAGCGTCTGGAGCGGTTCAAGAGAGACAAATCAGTCCGCGTGCTGCTATCGACGGAGGTCGGAAACGAAGGCCTTGACATGCAGTTCTGCCACGTCCTGGTCAACTATGACTTGCCCTGGAACCCGATGATCGTGGAGCAGCGCATCGGCCGCTTGGATCGAAT
>DATGYJ010000508.1:0-7210 GCA_035298105.1 Anaerolineales bacterium
ATTTCACCCGGATAACCAGCATAATCCAGTGCTCCCCATCTTGGGATCGTGGGACCGCTAACCTGCGGCAGCGAAGTATTCTGTGCCATCACCTGGACATACAGGATCAACTCCCGCAGGGGTGAGTCGGTTGGGAATTTGTGGCCGGCGCCCGTATTCTTGACCGTGACTTTAAATGTGATCAGCCCCGCTCCCATTTTAGCTTCGTCAACACTCAGGGTCGCGGCTTTTCTAACGAGCAAGGGGATTTCCCGCGCAGGGTTATCCGGGTCGGGTCCATGGTTCATCATATTGTGATTGAAATTGTGAAGTTTCAGATTGGCTTCAGAACATGCGCTGCGTTGGCTTGGAGAGGTTCCATCGACCTTTTGGTCATATAGCATGTGGCAGTCCTGGCAGGAACGATAATTCTTGTTCTCTTTGGAATCAATCTCCTTTTTGCTGTAGCTGGTCTCAAGCCATTCTCCATAAGAATTGTAAATGACGACATCCCCGAATTTTCCATAATGGCAGGCTGCACAGAACTTGCTTTCACTGAAAACCGGAGAGCAGGTCTTTTTTACTGTCGAATCTGGGATTGACTCATAAGGCTGGGGGCCGACGAAAAATGGTTCAAACGAACTGGGGCGCACAAAAGACATGGAGAGTATGCCAGGGCGGTCTAGATAAGGCAGTCCATTCCCATCTAAACGCACATCGATTGCCTTATGGCACACGTCACAGGTGACCCCTTCTGTCGCCACATTGATCCGACCTCCTCGAGAATTATTGATCAGGTCAGGTAAAGCCACACCCTGTGCTATGCCTGGTAAACCCGCTGGTACATGGCAATAGATACAATTGCCGTTGTCACCGGGATAATCCAAATGGTAGCCGGGGCCATAATTGGGCAGCGCCGCATCAGGTGTTAAACGAATCCTTTGTTCATCGCCTGATATTCCCCATTGGGTTTGCGGACCCGAATTGCTATTGATATCCATCCCCATATACATTGTCCAGAAAAGCGGATTCGTAAGCGCTTTGGAATGGCCGTCTTGATTCCATTCCAGGTATTCAGCTAAATTGGGTGATTGCCCCGAATGGCAGTTGGCGCAATTGCGGGTGGCATCCGTGCGCGGGTCAGCATCGACCCAGGTGTAATTTGGATTATCTGCACTATTAATGGCCTCAAGTGAAACTGAATAATCGAAGCGGGCTTTTCCATTGCAGGGAAATGTAGAGATGTAATAACCCGGCGCCCAAACCGAAATATGCTGAGCTTCCGAACAGGCTGGCAAGGACAATTTATCCTGATCAAGGCTGTCCGCTTTGTTGGTCTCCACCACATAAGCAATGGCCGTTTTGATACCCGGATTGGTGATTTTTACTGTGATTGGGCTCTTTTCACGAGGAACGGGAGTATCCGTTGGGGTTGCCGCCACAGACTTCAGGGGGCCACAAGATGAAAATACAACACAAAACAAAAGCAGGATACCTAGACACCATACCCGCCAAAGTCGTTTTGGATGTACCCCTGCCGCACTCACCAGGATCGCCTCCTCTTGCTGAAGAGTATTGAATTATTATGGACGATATTCAGATTAAATTCAAGTAGACAACTGTCACTTTAATAGAGAGAATTATCCGTTTATCGTTACAGACCTGCCAGCAACACCGGATCCTGCTTCACAAAACAGCCTTCGCCAGCGCTTCCAGGCTATCGAGATCATCCAGGTCCAACCACTGCAGCATGACCCGCTGCAAACCAACTGCTTCCAACTCCTGTAACTGCTCTTTGACCACACCCGGACCGCCCGCCACAATTCCATGTTCATGCAGCTGGTCCAGGGTGCGTCCACGAGCGCTGATTTTCTGCCGCAGAGTTGCCTCGCCTTTGCCAAACACGCAGCCTGTCATCATCGAGCGCCGCACGGACTCAGGCTTTCTGCCCGCTTGATGGAGCATTTCACTCAGGCGCCGGTTCAAATCGGCAAACTCCTGGGGCGGCAAAGTGACACAATTCCACTCATCCGCGTAACTCACGACATATGACAGTGTCCGTTTGACGCCGTTCCCACCGACCAGAATGCGCGGACCGCCGGGCCTGTGCGGGCGAGGCAAAAGCGTTGCACCGCGCAGTTGATAATATTGCCCCTGGAATGTCACCGGCTCGTCACTTTGCAGGAGACGCGTCACCACTTGCATTCCCTCTTCAAAACGGTTGAAGCGCGCTTTTGGTTCCAACAATTCAAAACCAAACAGATAATGCTCGCGTTCCTGCCAACCCGCACCCAGACCGAGCGTCAACCTTCCATTGGAGAGGTCATCTACGGCGGACGCCATGCGCGCAGTAAAGACCGGATGGCGGAAGGAAAATGGTGTCACCAGTGGACCAAACTCGATACGCTCCGTGTTACCTGCCAGCCAGGTCAGTGAGGTCCATAATTCAAGCGACTCGAGGTCCCGGGCGTTGGAATTGGTGAAATGATCTGAGCGGAAGAGGCCGATAAATCCCAGGTTTTCCACCAGACGGACAATCTTCTGCCAGCGACTCCAGGTCAGGCCATTCTGACCTTCGATCATGATCGCGATTTCAAGCATAAAACCTCCACGTTGGAATGCAGAAGCGAGCTTCTGCAGTTTTTGGAGTACAGGGGCATGGCCCCTGCGGCTTTGGAGTGTAGGGGCTTGCCCCTACTATTTTGGAGCACAAAAACCCCAATGGGATATGCTTCTGCAAACACGCCGGGGCCCATGTCGCCACGACAATGCTACCCAACTCCAGCATCTATCCAAGCAATTCCGGTAGTGTGAACCACTCCCCCTGCTCTTTTGGATGTTCCGTCTCAGCTAGTTTGCGCTTTTCAACCAAACCGGAAATTGCGCGCGCAGTCAATTCCTTTTGCCACCTGAAGAGTTTGTTCACATCGCGTTCCTGCGCCGTGCCGACTGACTGAAAATAAAGCTCCACCAATTTCCGGCGCGCCTCCGCCTCGTTGATAAAGCGCGCCTTTTCCGGCAGCTCAGGGTAATGCCGGGTCACGATTTCATAGATGAACGAATATTTCCAGGCACCCGCCTCTGACACACCGACCGGCAATATCTTGAAGTCAGACTGCAAAACTTCGAGCGCTTTGTTAAATTCGGATTCCCTGGCATTCGTCAGTTTTGCGGCGCGGCGCAAATCAATCGTATTCAGCGCGCCTTCTTTCAACAGGGCCTCATAGACCTGCTTGGCGGCTTGCGTTAATCGTCCCTCTTCATAGGCCAGCAGATAGTCTTCCTCGGGAGAACCGTAGTTTTCAGACAACGCATAAAAATACGGCGCGATCTCAAGTGAGATCATCGTCGCTTTGCCGCGCAGGATCTTTGCGTAATACCAGGTCTTCTTCCCAAGGGAATTATCTTTCCAGCCCCAGGTGATATGGCCGGGGTCATCATGTTTATCGGCAACGACCCGATTCCCCGCGACGGCTACCCACAGGCTGGGCAGGTCAATTCCTTTGATCGGCCAGAAATAGATAAAGCCGCGCGTATTGACGTATTCCAGCGCGGCCTTCGGCGAAGTCACGCGCGGAGAGGGCGGCAGGCGAAAGGTCCGGGCGCGATGCGAGTTCAATTTTTTTAGATCGAGGGTGGGCATGCGTCGATTATAATCCGCCGATATGCGCGTACTATTTATCTTTCTCGATGGAATTGGGTTGGGGGAGCGTAACCCTGAGACGAATCCGTTTGCGCGGGCAAAGATGCCTAATTTGAACAAATTGCTCGAGGGGAGATCATTGCTCAAAGAGGCCGCACCGTTCCATGGAGAACGGGCCACCTTACTGGGAATCGATCCTGCGGTGGGTGTGAGCGGGCTTCCGCAATCGGCAACCGGGCAAGCGATTTTGTTAACAGGCATCAATATCCCCGCTGAGCTGGGTTATCACTATGGACCCAAGCCAAATCCGGAGGTCGCTGCGTATCTGAAGGAAGCGACCTTATTTTCAAGATTTGTAAAGGAAGGCAAGAAAGCCGCCCTGCTGAATGCGTATCCGCCGCGCTATTTCCATGGGATCGATTCAGGCAAGCGGTTGTATTCTTCCATTCCGCTGGCGGTCTTCAACGCAGGGCTTCCACTTTTCAGGCATGATGACCTGTTTGGCGGACGGGCCCTCTCGGCAGACTTCACCGGCGAAGGCTGGCGAACGATGTTGGGATTTAGCGACGCACCCGTGATGGAACCATCTCAAGCCGGGTGGATGCTGGGCACTCTTGCGAAAGAGTATGACTTCTCCTTGTTCGAATACTGGGCGAGCGATTACGCAGGCCACAAACAGGAGATGGAGAAAGCCATTGAGTTGATGGAGGCGTTTGATGGTGTATTGGGCGGGCTTGTAGATATATGGGATGATGGCTTAATTCTGGTCACCTCTGATCATGGCAATATGGACGATCTATCCACTCGAAGGCATACCGATGCCGATGTTCCCGCGCTGGTGATCGGGAATAAAACTGCGCGGGATGAATTCACGCGGGACATGAAAGACCTGACAGATATTGCCCCGGCGATTTGGCGCGCAGTGATGAGTTAACCCACAAAACGCAGAAAGACCTGGTTACCCAGCAAACGACCGCGCTGGGTTAACCTGATCTGCTCACCCTTAACGCCTGATTCTTCAATCAACTCTAATTTCAGTAATTCGTCGATTTCATTTCCATACACTTCGCCCAACGAACGACCAAACCGCTCTTGAAATTCTTCGGCACTTACGCCTTCTCGGGTCAAGCGCAGGCCAGTTATCATGAATTCAGACATGTCGTCTTGCGAGGATTGTTTGTGCTGGTTGACCGTTGCGGGAGTGATGGGGAAATCGTAGTTGGTAGATTGGGAATTGGTAAGGCGCTCGATGTACGTCTTGATCCGCAGCACATTTGAATAGCGATAGCCGTTGGCGTATCCATGTGCACCCGCGCCAAAGGCAAGGTAGGGAAGTCCGCGCCAGTATTGGAGGTTGTGACGGCAGGCGAAGGATGGGTGGTGATGCGCGTCTCGTCTGCGCTCCGATCGGCTCGAGGCGAGGTCTTTTGCCCAATTACTAATTTCATATTGAACATACCCATTGGCTTCGAACGTCTCGCTTGCCCATTCATACATTTCGGCAGCCAGGTCGGGGTCAGGGAGCGGAAGCATCCCCCTGGCTGACCACCTGCCGAACGGCGTGCCATGTTCCAGAGTCAAGGCATAGGCAGAGATGTGCTCAGGGTGCAGGTCGAGAATCCGCCTAACGCTCGTCTGCCAGGTCTGGAGAGTTTGCTCGGGTAAACCATAGATCAAATCGAGGTTCAGGTTGTCAAACCCGGCCTTACGCGCCGAGGCAACGGCTTCGATGACATCAAAGAAATTATGGGCACGCTCGAGCATCCGTAACTCTTCCATGTTCGCGGACTGGACGCCGTAGCTTAGACGGTTGATTCCTAGAGAGCGCAAATCAAGCAACTGAGCAAATGAGCAAGTACCCGGGTTTGCCTCCATAGTGATCTCCACATCATTGGTCAGCGTGAAGTTCTCCCGTATGGATCCGAGAATGCTTTCGAATTGCTTGGGCGAGAGGAGAGAAGGGGTTCCGCCGCCGAAGAAGATGGTATGAGCATGTGGTGGCGCTTCGTCTACGTGCTCCGCACTCCGCTCAGCGCGATATCCAACATATTCAATCTCTTTACACAGGGCTTCCACATAAGCAGGGAGCATGTCCTCCTGGCCCGCGTAGGTATTGAAGTCACAGTAGGCGCAGCGGTGAGTGCAGAAGGGGATGTGGAGATACAAAGAGAGAGGGGTGGAAAAGGGCATGAGATCAGGAAGTAATTGGTAATTAGAGATTAGAGACTGGAGATTGATTTGCTTTACGGGGCAGACCGATCAGCAAAGCAATTGGACCAAAAAGCAGAATCCACATGGCGGTTTGGAGACCGAATTGGTCGGCAAAGAACCCGATGAGGAAGGGAAACAACTTTGCAAGCGGGGCCACAACCGAGCCAATTGCCATGGCGCTTGCGCTTTGACCGGGCAGGCTTGAGTATAACCGTCCCTGCAAAATGGGATACCAGCCGGTATTAAATAGGTTCACCAGGATCACAACGATCAGCTTCGGAATGAAGCCTGGCATAAGCAGAAAAACAGCAAAAGCGAATAACTCCATGAACGCGGTCAGGCGCAGGAATTTCAGGGAATCTTTTTGACGGTCAATAAATGGGATGAAGAGGAAATCACTGACCAGGCCGATGGCAAGCCAGACCGTCACGGCAATACCAGCCTGGGCCCCGGTGGCGCCTCCAACATCCACAAAGTAGAGGGCGAGGTAGCTGAAGAGCACATCGCCCATCAGATCTGCGAATTCCAGCAGGAGCAGCCAGCGCCACACATCCACGCGCTTGAGGGCGGAGAACACAGCCCGAAATCCATCCAGGACCAGACTCAGGGATGGGAAAGACGGAGCCGAAACAGGATCGGGGGGTAAATATCTTAACGCCGCGAGCAGGCAGAGGGCAGTGCAGGAGGCGAGCGCGGCGTATGCCCCGCGCCACCCCAACCCGATATAAACGAATAGTCCAAGCAGCAGAGGGCCGGACAGTACGCCAAACGATCCCGCAAAGGTCCAGCGCGCCATGTTCTGTTCGTGGCGTGTGGTGTCCAAATCCATTAAATTGGCTTGCGAGAGACTGACGAACGCGCCGGAAGAGGGGAAGAAAAGGATGAAGGAGAAAAGTAACAGGTAGAAAGTCACAGAGATCGAAGTGAGCGCGAGCGAGACGGTGAAAAGGATCCCGCCGGCGATAATGAGAAGGCGGCGTCTCCAGACATCGCCAAGAATGCCGATGAATGGTTCGATAAATGCAGCAATGATTCCCGGCAGGCTAAGCAGCAATCCGATCTGGGTATAGGTGAGATGAATATCATCGCGGAGCAAGGGCAGAGCCACTTCGCCGACGCCGAAGACCAGTTCGTCAATGAATTCTATGAGGAGATAAATGAGGTGCATTCTGAAATAGCAGTTTTACCAAACAGACCGGGATTATAGTACATGCCAGTCTATGTCCATACGAGGTCATGCGCGCTGAGTGCTGCCCGATCGAAACGCATCCGAAGCAGCACCCGTGCTATGACATTCGTCTATGAAAAAAAGCTTATAAAAAGATTGACATCTTGGCAGGACATAGTATAAATACTTGAACAGAGTCTGTCCGAGAG
>DATGYJ010000509.1:0-5304 GCA_035298105.1 Anaerolineales bacterium
GAAGAGGACATTCGCAAGAGCATCATCCGCGCAGCAGATGCAGAGGCGGAGGCACGTGCGGCATGGAAGTCGATCTTCAGGCCGCCCGGGGCGTTGCGTATGGTCATTATCCCTGGCGCCGAGGAGTTTGGCCGGCTTGTCTACGCCGTCTACCGCTCATTCGTAAGCGGTGTTCGAGATTTTGAAGTCTTCCTGAAAACGAGGGAAGCTATTGACCTCATCGGTGACATCACGAAGCTGACGGCCGAGGAATTAGCGGCTTTAAAGACAGGCTATCTTACAGCCATTGAAGAGATGGAAGCAGTCGCCGCACATGGCAAGGCTTTGGGGATGAATGACGTCGAGATCGAGGCGTTCATGAAGCTGCGCGGCGAGACAAAGGGGATGACCGTTGACCAAGTTGCCAAGGAAATGGATGCATGGAAAGTCACAGCGCAAGGTGGTTTGCCAACAAAGCCGCTAGGGAAATCGTCGCTGATTGTAGACGAGAATGTTATGATCGCGCTTGAAAAACAGGCAACAGGCAAACCATTGCAACCGGGTGAACAGGCATTGCTCGATAAGCTGAAAGGTTATGATACAAGCGATCTTCGAGTAGCCGGGGTCGTCCGTGCCAAAGGTGGAGCTACAATAGAACAGTTTAACATTACTGTCGCACGCGATAGTACTGAATATAAAGGTGTTCTGAGTGAACTCGAAAAATTCAGTGTCGGTAGAGCAAAAGGAATTGAGGATCGGCAGATCGTTTGTGATGCATTCTTTGCAAAGACGGAACCTGGAGTCAAGCCAGTCTTACTTACTCACGATAAGGGAATCTATAACCGACTCTTATTGATGACTGGAAAAGATCCAGCTAAGCTTGGTCAGCCTGTTGCGAAAGCTTTCCCAGCAGGCTTTGATGTGACTGTGAACGGCCGCACCATCACCGTGGTGCCACTTCCTGGGAGTTAGCGAAAAATGCCACACACCTACGACTTCTTCGTTGCTAGTCTGAAGTGCCCTGTCTGCGGGAGAACCAGTCCAGCGGATACTTCTACGAATATGCAAACCTATTTGCGGGATGAGCCTGATATGGCGTCGCTAATGGTAGGTGATCCATTAGCGATAGATCTAGAGCGCATGTGCGGGGAGGGATATAGTGGCTATTTGACAGTCATGGTACCCAAACAAAGCGAGCCAATCCATATTCTACAAACGTGGGAATGCCCCTATTGCGATTCGCCAACAAATTGGGCAGAAGTTATTGTGAATAACGGTTTGATTGAGAGCATTGACGCTGTGAAATTCGACCGTGAGCATTTTGAGAAAAGTGCTTTGATTTCAAATGATGCCATCAGTATAGCGGCGGATCTGACTGGGAAGCCGTTCAATGAACTTGTAAGTATGGATATTATTCAATTGTTACGTGACAAGTTGTAATCGCTAGGGCTCGATTGGATGATCTGATGAGAATGTTGCGAATACAAACCAACCCCGAACATGGTTTCACACCTGTAGCTGCCAGCCTCTTGCAACGGGCGGCTGTGAATAACTCACCAATTCATGCGGTACCGCCCATTGTGCATGAGGCGTTGCGCTCACCTGGTCAGCCGCTGGATACAAAGACGCGTGCCTTCATGGAGCCGCGCTTCGGGTATGACTTCAGTGGCGTGCGGATACACACGGACACAAAGGCAGCAGAGTCAGCGCGGGCGGTCAGTGCGCTGGCGTATACAGTGGGACGAGATGTGGTATTTGGGGCAGGGCAGTTTGCGCCGAGGTCATCGGTAGGGCAGTGGCTGGTTGCCCATGAGTTAACTCATATAGTCCAACAACGGGTAAAAGCCGCAAGCAATTGCAAGCCACAGAATTTTCTGGACTTGGACGAAACCACTCTGAATGAATATGAGGCTGATCGAATGGCACATTATGTAGTCTCAGATAATATGCAGAACCGGGAAATGAATCTGTCAGGAAGGCAATTGCGTGATAGTGGTGTTATAGGACTCCAACGGCAAAAGTTGCCTGGCGACTCGAAAGGTGAAAGAAAGTCTGTCGAAGACGCGATTAATTCTCTTGAGTCTGATGCCAAGAGCTACCAAACTAAACTACTTTCTAAAGGTATCACGTTAGACGAGGCTATATTCCAGCGCCAATTGAGTAGCTGGAAGGTGGAGCTCGTGAAATCGCAGGGAACTATTGACTCTTCACTCAGCAAAGATGCGACACTGACACAGAATCTCAAATCCGCTTACCAGAATGCAGTCAATGCAGCTATCGCGTTCGCAGTGGATAGGCTAGGTCAGACCAGCCACGAAGTCTATGATAAATATCGCGACATGATTGCTGAATGGGCTCTACCACAAGCTGTCGCCGAACCCACGGGAGGCGAACTCAGTGAGAGACTACCACAACGGGAGCGCCAGAAACTCACGGTGGTTACTACAGCAGTCATATTTGATGTGGATAACTTGTTCTCGACCAAGATCGCCAAGACGACTATACCGCTGCCAGTGGGTGTGACCGCACGGTTCGCGAGCGGCGTTCCAGCGAAACTTCAGGATGGTCTAAAGAATGTAGCTGGGACGATCATTCCTGATCCTCTTAAACTGAATTCTACAATAACGCTTGCACTGGATCTTGAGCCGTATGGTGGTGATTACAGTACATACCGTTTCACTTACCTGGAACATACATCGAAAGGGGGTAAGTCTACGCAGGAAGTTTTGATTGAGAGGCTCGGAGCAGTTGGGTTGGAAGGCCTAGCGAAATCGCAATCAGTCGCTGCACAGAAGAAGTTCGATGCTCACAACTTTAAACGCGGCTCAGGTTGGTCCGACCCAGAGTTCGCGAGTGTACTCGCAGGTATTGCACAGATTTCAGATGCGATTCTTTCCCCGGTAGACGGCATAACTTTCAACCGTGACCGGGTAAATAAGCAGGATCCGAATACTGGTGGCAACTACAACCCTGACACACATACGATTACCATGTTTGACCGCGCATTTAAGATCTCTCCGACACGATTTGGCTCGCCGGGGGCCGGCATTTCCACTGATACCACCAGAGCTGTCACACATGAGATCGGGCATGCTGTAGATCTTCTCCCACTGCGCCAGGCGTGGGACAGCCTTGAGCAGAAGCGGAAAATCCTGCAGACCGCGTTCGCGCAATACGAGAATCCACCTGGTTCAGGCAGTTATAGTTTTCCTAACACAGAGCAGGCAAAGTTCAATAAGCTCAAGAACGATATCCAAGCGGCTGAAATAGCCCTCACCGCGGCGAGGGCCGGATCCGGGGAGCGCTACAGCAAAGACGCGAGTGGAACATTCAAGATGGTTGAAGGGGGAACAGCTGCCGGGTCAATCGAATTCCGGCTCGCCGCTGGGAAAGATGGTGGCAAGCGGATCACTACGTATTCCAACAAGGAGTGGCAGGAGTACTATGCTGAATCTTTCTCGCTCTACATCACTGATCCGGGAACGCTCCAACGACTGCGGCCCAATGTGTATGCATTCTTCAGCAAGAAGTACCCGAATTAAGGAACTCGTAGGTTTTGTTGCGTTCCAATACAATCTAGTAATTTCACATCACACATATGCAGTGAAAATGATAATGGCAAACGAAAGATATAACCCTGACTACCTTCCCCGGTTCTCCTCGCCTTATCATAGGCACGATAGTTGAGCTTGACCCATTCAACTCGCTTGTCCAGAAGGAAACAAATAATGAGTAACATAGAAGAGCAAAAGCAAGACGATCAAGAAGCCAGTCAGACAGCCGCGCTACAGTTCCTGCAAAATGACTATGGGTTGAAAATCAATTACCTCTCGGCTCATTTCACGCGAATGTGGTCTCGATTCAACTTTTTTCTCGTGCTTGAGTCTGGTCTTTCAGCGGCGTTATGGGGTTGGGCAAAAGACAAGCAAACATTTTCAGGCGGTTCATCTGCACTCGCCTGGATTGGCTTGATAACAAGCGTCTGCTGGTATGTGATGGGCGCAGAGGACCGATATCTTGTGGAGGTATATCGATCACAGGTTGAATTTATCGGCGCAAAAGTCGCCGAGAAGATTGGATTGAAGGATTACATGGGATCGAACTATGTCCATGTAGGCAGTCAGAAGGTGAAAGTTCAGTTCAGGATTTACCAATGGAGATGGGATCCTATTAGCACGACCAAGCTGGCAGCATGGTTCCCACTAATTGTGACGCTTTACTGGATCGGCATGTTCATTTGGATTAAGAGTTGAACGATTCAATATGAAACTGCTGCGCCATGCATATAAAAAAGGAGATGCACAATGAATGCACCCACTCCGCAAGAAGAATTCGAACACACTCATAAGGACTTCCTGGTGCGACTGGAAAATCTGAAATTAAAACTCCAGACCGATCAGGTTCCTGAATTGGCTGCGCTGGATGAAAGTCTAACGAATACCCTGAATAATATCTTGGAAAGGCTCGCCAAACCAGGCCAGCTCAGCCCGCAAGAGATTTTTAAAGAAGCTCTCAAATTAATTCCTGAAGTTGACGCAAAGCGTTTTCTGATTGAAAACTTACTGGAAGATTTGAAGCGTGGCGGTAATATGCCTGATATAGCCCAGCGCTATCACACCCTGGGGCTGCTGAATCAGCCCGAAGTGTCAAACGCTCAGCCTACCAATCCCGTCATCAAACTGGGTGAAAAACTAATTAATCGAAAAAGGTCCTGGGGTAAGGTTGGAGCTTTTTTGTGTCAATTTGCCATCAATGCCCTCAGAGTCATTTCCAAGTCCGTTGAAATCGAGCCTCAGTTGCTCATCGTCGGCGGTATTCCTTCAATTGGTTTTACATTCAAAGGGAGTGGATTAAGTTTCGATGACATAATCCAAACACTGACGGAAGATATTCAATGGTCTTGACCAGATTTGATCTGATAACTCTTTAGAAAGGAGATATATGTGAGCGATAACCCGCGTGATGCGCGTCACTACCAAACTTCATCCTTGCCGACTCTCACCAAAGAGGTGAAATCATCGCAACGACAGGAGATTCTGTTTACGTTGTACCGCGAGGTGTGCAGTGGCTGGCGAATCTTGACCGATGTCCGTTTCAAGTTGCTGGGACTCATTCCGGTAGTTTCTGGTGTCGTATTGTTCAGTCTGCTCTCGAATAAAGCCGATGGACCCACATCTCTGGCGCGAATGGGAATTGCGCTCTTTGGTTTGCTGATCACAATTGCATTGTTTGTGTATGAAAAACGAAACTCGGAACTTTATGATGATTTGATCAGCCGAGGTCGAAAGATTGAAGAGGAGTTGGGTGTTGATACCGGGATTTTTC
>DATGYJ010000510.1:0-2904 GCA_035298105.1 Anaerolineales bacterium
GTACCTGGCACTCAGTTCCCCCACGCTGCCGCTTTCCGCGGTTGACGAGTATGCCCAGACCCTGATCGCTCGCCGCATTTCCACCATCAGCGGCGTGGCCCAGGTCAACGTGCACGGTTCGCAGAAATATGCCGTGCGAACCCAACTTGATCCAAAGGCTCTGGCCTCTCGGCAGATCGGCATCGACGAAGTGGCGACCGCAATTGACGAGACAAATGTCAATCTACCGACCGGGGTACTGGATGGTACAAAACAAGCCTATACAATCGAGGCCAACGGGCAGCTGTTTAAGGCATCCGCCTATCGGCAGATGGTGGTGGCGTATCGGGATGGCTCACCTGTCCGTCTGGAAGAGGTCGGGCGGGTCATCGACAGTGTCGAGAACACCAAGACAGCCAGTTGGTACAACAACACCCGCGCTATTGTGCTGACCGTGCAACGACAGCCGGGAACGAACACCATTGAGGTCGTAGACAACGTCAAGAAGCTGCTGCCGAGCTTCCGCAGCCAGATGCCGAACTCGGTCGATCTTAACGTGCTGTTTGACCGTTCAATCCTTATTCGTGAATCCATGCACGACGTCAAGTTCACCCTGGTTTTGACGGTTGGCCTGGTCATCATGGTCATCTTCCTCTTTCTTCGCAATCTTTCCGCCACGGTGATTCCCTCTCTGGCTGTGCCGATGTCCATCGTCGGCACTTTCACGATCATGCATCTCTTAGGATTCTCCCTCAACAACATCTCCATGATGGCCCTCACCCTGGCAGTCGGTTATGTTGTGGATGATGCCATTGTCATGCTGGAGAATATCGTCCGGCACATGGAAAAGGGTGAAAGTGCCATGGAGGCGGCTTTCAAAGGCTCAAAGGAGATTGGCTTCACCATCCTCTCCATGACCATATCGCTGGTGGCGGTCTTCATCCCGGTACTGTTCATGGGGGGGATTCTGGGGCGTCTACTGCACGAATTCGCCATTACCATCAGCGTAGCCATTCTAGTCTCCTGCTTTGTTTCAGTGACCCTGACACCCATGCTCTGCAGCCGCTTTCTTAAACCGCAGGCAAAAGAGCAGCACGGACGACTGTCCCTGATGATGGAGCGGTTCTTCGACGACATGCTTAATCTTTATAAGCGCTCCCTGAAACAGGTGCTCAACTATCGGCGGACAACCATGGTCATGACTATTCTGATCACGCTGCTGACTGTCTGGCTATTTACGACAGTTCCCATGGGATTCCTGCCATCTGAGGACACCGGCCGGATCAACGCCGATACCGAGACGGCCCAGGGGACATCCTTCGCGGATATGAAACTGCACCAGGAAGCGGTGGCAGCCATCATCGCCAATGATCCCAATATTGACGGGTTCATGTCTTCCATCGGAGGTAACAGCGGCAGCAACACCGGCCGTTTCTTCATACGACTGAAACCACGTGATCAGCGTAAACTTACTGCGGACGAGGTCATCCAAGAGTTGCGCCCCAAACTTGCCAAGGTAACGGGAATCCGCACCTTCCTGAAAAATGTCCCCTCGATCCAGATCGGCGGTACCAGTTCCAAAAGCCAGTACCAGTTCACCCTGCAAGGTCAGGATACGGATGAGCTGTACCGGTCCGCTACCGAGTTTGAGGCAAAGTTGCGGGATCTGCCTGAGCTTCAGGACGTTACCAGCGACCTGCAGATCAGCAATCCGCAGGTGCATGTTGAAATCAATCGGGACAAGGTGGCAGCGCTGGGACTCTCCGTGCTGCAGGTGGAGGACGCCCTTGCCTATGCGTATGGTTCACGGCAGGTTTCGTCAATCTTTGCCCCGACCAACCAGTATCAAGTGATCCTCGAACTTGACCCTTTCTATCAGGGCGACCCGGCAGCGCTGGGCATGCTTTACATCCATGCCAAAACCGGGCAACTGGTCCCACTCGAAACCATCGCGACGATTTCCAAAACCATCGGTCCGCTGGCGGTCAACCATCTGGGGCAGCTTCCTGCAGTAACGCTCTCGTTCAATCTCCGTCCCGGAGTAGCCTTGGGAGATGCTATGAAGCTGGTTGATCGTCTTGCCGGCGCAACGCTACCCCCGTCCGTCAGCACCAGTTTCCAGGGTACAGCCCAAGCCTTCAAATCCTCGTTCAGCGGGTTATGGATTCTGCTGGCAATGGCCATCTTTGTTATTTACGTGGTGCTCGGTGTGCTCTATGAAAGCTATATCCACCCGATCACGATCCTGTCCGGGTTACCGGCCGCAGGTTTTGGGGCCCTGATTACCTTGATGCTCTTTAAATGTGATCTGAACATCTATGGCTTTGTCGGGATTGTTATGTTGATTGGCATCGTCAAAAAGAACGCTATCATGATGATCGACTTTGCTCTGGAAGCTGAGCGAGAGGCTGGGATGCGGCCGCTGGACGCCATCTATGAAGGGGCTATTGTACGTTTCAGGCCAATTATGATGACCACCATGGCGGCCATGATGGGATCCCTGCCGATTGCCATGGGACTGGGCGCCGGCGGGGAGTCGCGACAACCGCTTGGCCTTGCTGTTGTAGGTGGGTTGCTTACTTCCCAGTTGTTGACACTCTACATTTCTCCAGTGGTCTACTACTATATGGATGTGCTGCTGACCAAGGTACGGCCACGAAAAACGGTAGTCGCGGAAAACGCCGTTGTCGCCGATATGGAGTTGTAATGCTTCTGATTCAAATAGAACATTTTACACATCACGGTGGTTAAGAAGCAACAATCACCATCCATGCATTCTCCTACCACCAGCTTTATCGCGATTATTTTTCCTCTGTATCACTGCTTGAACAGAGAGCCATGGCGAATTTCATGGAGCAGGGGCATTGGGAGCGGCATATACGGCGAATGCGCATGGTTTATAAAAAGAAGCACGATATCCTGATC
>DATGYJ010000511.1:0-2240 GCA_035298105.1 Anaerolineales bacterium
GGCAGAACGTGGTCACGCCCTTGCAAGGCTGCCCGCGCCTGGCCCGCCCGGAACAACGCCAGACTGCCGCGTGGGCTCGCGCCGAGATATACGTCACCGCTCTGCCGCGTTCGCCCGACAAGATCAATGATGTAGCGTTGAATGGCAGGTGAGACGTAAATATCGCGGATGGCGTCGATCGCCTCCAGCAAATATTCCACGCGAACAACGGGCTCTAGCGATTCGATCGGGTGCCGGTATTGCTGCTCGTTCAATACCTTGATCTCCTCCGATGGCGAAGGATAGCCCAGCCGGACGCGCAACAGGAAACGATCGAGCTGGGCTTCGGGCAGTGGGAACGTCCCCTCATATTCGATCGGGTTTTGCGTGGCAAGGACCATGAATGGCTTGAGCAATGTATGGGTGATACCGTCTACGGTAACCTGTCGCTCTTCCATCGCCTCAAGCAGCGCTGCCTGCGTTTTGGGCGTGGCGCGGTTCACTTCGTCTGCCAAAATGATTTGCCCCATGATCGGGCCCGGGCGAAATTCAAACTCTCGTTTTTGTTGATTGAATATGGAAACGCCGGTTACATCGCTCGGAAGCATGTCGGGCGTGAACTGAATGCGATTGAACGTGCAATCCAATGACTTGGCGAGACTGCGCGCCAGCATCGTCTTGCCCACACCGGGCACATCCTCGATCAAGACATGACCCTGACATAACAGCCCGATCACAACCAGTTCCACCGCCTGATATTTCCCGACGATCACATGCTCAAGATTGTTGATGAGTCCCTCACCAAACTGTTTTAGGTCAATCATGAAAGTCTTTTCCTTTCCCGTTTCGGCTTTCAAACAATACTTCCGTATGTTCGTGTCACCTTGATTGTACGTGTATTCGAAATGACGGGCAAGTGCATCCTCCCCCTCCACGGAGGGGAATGCTTTTCTCCAAAAAGATTGTCTGTAAAGGATCACCGCAGTAACAATCATAACGGAATCGCGGTGATTCACCTTATAGATAAGGTAAATAGATATCGTACAATAGAGGAATGGCGAAGCGAAAATTCAAACTGACAGAAGCGGAACGGAAGGAACTGCTACGGGCATATCGAGTATGTCAGGATGCGGCGACAGGAACTCGTTACCAGGCAGTGCGTTTATATGGCGAAGGCTATGCAGAGAAAGAAATCGAGCAGATCACAGGATGTAACCGGACCAGTTTGATGGAATGGTGTCGAGCCTATCGAGCAGATCCTTCACAAGGACTGGTTGATAAGCGAGTTGGTGGCAATCGAGCCAAACTGAGTAAGTTGGATATTGAAGAATTACAAAACATATTGCATCAATATACACCTCAAGAACGAATGGGTCGAAAAGCTAGCACGGCGGCTGGGCAATTTTGGACGGTGGAAGATGTGGTTGTGGTGGTTCGAGAGCGGTATGGTGTTGAATACCAAAGTCGTACTTCGTACAGCAGCCTGTTACGCCTGTGTGGCTTTAGCTATCAAAAGACCGAGAAGATCTTCAAGTCTCGGAGTCAGACCAGGGTTGCTGATTTTGAAGAGCAGCTCGAAAAAAACTGATGGATGTGGCTCAAGAGGCACCCACTACCGTTTTCCTGGCTGGCGATGAAGCC
Organism: Anaerolineales bacterium; assembly: GCA_035298105.1. Taxonomy (GTDB): domain Bacteria; phylum Chloroflexota; class Anaerolineae; order Anaerolineales; family Villigracilaceae; genus Defluviilinea. The sequence goes on from DATGYJ010000511.1 coordinate 1,621, forward strand.
GGATTGTATTTACAAGCGACCACCTGTCACGTGTGGTCTCCAACTGGGCAAACGCCAATTGTGCGAGCCGATCCCGGACGAGCCAAGACAAACTTCTATGGCACTTTGAATTTACAAACGGGTCAGGAAATTGCCATGCGCTCTGACCTGATGAATGCCGAAATATCCGCACAGTATTTGGAGATGAACTTGGAAGCAAATCCAGAGGTGCCCATTCTCCTCTTCTGGGATCGGGCTCCCTGGCATCGTGGCAGACCGATTGACAAGGTCCTGGAAGAGAACCCTCGTTTGGAGATTATCTTCTTCCCACCCGCCAGCCCAGACTTGAACCCCCAGGAACATGTTTGGAAAGCTGTCCGTAAAGTGGTTAGTCATAATCACTTGGAAGTGCGGCTCCCGGAACTCGCGGATCGTTTCCTGAACCAATTGCACTCGACTGCTTTTAGATCTTCCTTTCTAGATCGCTATGGCTACTCGCCTATTTGTCCGAGGTTTAATTAATTCGTCTATTAGGGGCTAATAAAGCATCAATAATACTTGAGGCAGGTTTCATTGCTTCAGTTGCAAGTGTCTTAAGCATATATTCTTGCATAACGTATTCCTTTGATATTTATAGTGTA
>DATGYJ010000512.1:0-13360 GCA_035298105.1 Anaerolineales bacterium
GTTGCAGGGACAATGCCCTGCGAATCGATTTCGTCGGCTGAGGCGAAGCCAACGTTCCACGTCAGCGCAACCTCTTTGATACATGGCGCAAGCGATTCCCGTTCGAAGGGAGTCATCTGCTTGGAATCACGTACTCCGGCCAATGTCCTGGAAAGCAGCGTTTTCTTATTTGGCAGTATGACTGCCCCAACCGCCACAGGTCCTGCCAGGGCGCCGCGGCCCGCTTCATCCAATCCGGCTACATGGCGCAAGCCACTTTTCCAGAATTGCTGCTCAAAGGAAAGGCTGGGATCAACGCGCATCATAGAGTCCTCGCCGGGCGTTAGTCCGGATGCGGAAGATATCCTGGATCATATGAAATGAGTCACGCAACGCACTGACTTTGCTATCTGAAAAGTGATACCAGTGAATGGGGATCTCTACGATGTGATAGCCATGCCGGCGGGCGATATAAAGCAGTTCGATATCAAACGACCAGCCATGCAGGGTCTGGCGCTTGAATATGTCTTCAGCCACCTCTCCCCGAAAGCATTTGAAGCCGCATTGGGTATCGTTCAGCCCAGGCAGGATCAAAGTTTGAATAATGAAGTTGATGCCGCGTCCACCCAGGTGCCGGTAGGATGGCTCGTTATAGCGCACAGCGCCTTCGGCTTCGCGTGAAGCGATGGCGATATCGAAGTTTTTCAGTCTGGGTGGAATAAATTTGACAATTTCGTCCACAGGCATGGAAAGATCTGCATCACACATAAAGCGATAATCCCCCTTTGCTGCAAGCATCCCATGTTGGACGGCAGCACCTTTCCCTTTCTCACTTTGAAGAACCTTCAGATTTGCGTGTTGTTTTGCAAACTGTTGGGCAATTTCATGGGTGTCGTCAGTACTGCCGTTTTCAACGACAAGCACTTCTGAAGTAAAGGATTGTTGCTTCAGAAACTCAAAGATCTGTTCCAGCGTGCCGGGTAAGCGATTTTGCTCATTATGGGCGGGAATGATTATAGAAAAGAAAGGGTTCAAGGCAATATGGGGGTCGTGCTAAAAAATACAAGGTAGGCAATAACTGCAACAATACATAACAAAGCAGCTGCCAATGCAGCAATGACAATCAGTTGACCAGGAGTCATGCCAAGAATTCCTTTGCTTTGCGGGGTCGGCTGCGGTAAAGGTTGCGCAGGACTTGACTCCTGCACGGCGGGTGTCAATGCCTTGACCGCCGCCTCTTCATCCACCATTGCAAAATCAAAGTCGTCCGGGTTGAATGGTTTTTCTTCATCTGCTGCACTGAAGATAGCGCGTGCCCGTGATGTACTCGCTGGCGGCTGGGTTTTCTCCTCCGCCACAGCACGCCGCTCAGGTAAGGGCGGTGCAGCGCCTTCTTTCTTCGGCAGGCGCGGGTTGATAATTCGTTCCGTGAACTCGTGGACAGCTTCAATTCTCAGCACAGGGCCCGCACTCACCAAACCTGATACAAAGGATCGGATACCATCGATCATCAATACTTTGATGGCGGGTCTGACCGATTCGATATGCAAACCCGGGTCTCCCGCGATCAGGACAGGCTCGATGCTGATAGGCAATTTGACTCCCTGACGCTCAATGAAGGCTCGGACGGCATTCGCCATCCGCGTAGTCCGCTGGATCAGATTGATCGGAGCCGGTTTGTAGCCATCTCCAGAGGCCTCATTCCATTCCTTGCCTCTGGCTTCATATCTCCCCTTTAGATAAGTGACGTGAATCACATAAATTCCCGTCGGTCCCAGTAAGATCAACGGCACCATAATCCCGCTGGCGCCCAGAGTTATATTCCGGATGAGGGTATAGCCCTTCTCCAAATTGTGCTCAAAGAAAGTCACGATCGCTTTTTGAGCAGCGAGTTCATTGGGCCAATTGAACCCAAATTTCAGCATACCCTGAACCTGCTGGAGCGGGCCAAGCTCGCCCTTTTCGTTCACGAGAGGAGTTTTATCGATGATTTTCATAGGGAACTAAAAAAACGGCGCTTGTTCCAATTCATCATGGTTCGCATCGGAACGGGTCGAGATAATTTCACTGCCATCACGGCCCAGCACCTGCACAGACTTATCCTGGACTTCAAAGCTGCTTGCCAGCAGTTCCCTCCGTTTCCCAACCACATACTTTCGCCCCTTTTTGAGTCGTTCCAAAAGTTCCTTGCGGTCAAGGAGAATGCGATCTGAAAACGTCGCACCGCGCCGCTCGAACGCGCGTACTACCGCAATTTGCCCGTTCTTATAACGAACAGCTTCAATGACGCCATCAAACTTCTTTGCCATAAAATTCTCCCTGTGTATTTTAGCATTAAACAATAAGCAGACCCTAAAGGTTTTGAAAACCTCTAGGGTCCGGGAATTGTCGGGGCGGGGCGCCTGGGGGCAAGTCAAGCGCATACTGTGTTAGGCTGCTACCTTCCGAGAAAGGATACACAGTAAGTTATCCTGAAGACTATCGATACTCTTGCCCAAAGCCGGGTAAAACACCACTTCACCAAATCCGCACGCAGCCAATAGGGAGCAGTAGTCATCATTCGTGTAAGCTTGCATGCTTGACGAATTACACGTCACTTCACCCGTCGTGACATCGACGATATAGTAACGCTGGATTGCCACCTTATTTTCCGCATTCCAGAAATTCTCCTGAAGATATAGGTATGGCTGATCCAAAAACAGCCCATGCTCTGTTGAATACCATGAAGTGGGCTGGCTGCCCAACTCCACGACCTTTTCGAATGTGTGCGGCTCAAGTAGCAGAATACCGTTGAATGCCAAGGCGCCGTATGCTTTTGTCAGAATACCTTTCGCCTCCTCTGGGTGGAACACGTTGAACTCCCCGAAGATCGACATTACCAGTCCATAGCCATTGCCATAGTCTGCTGCTCGGATATCCTGTAGGAAATATTGACAATCGAGACCGGCGGTCTCAGCTTGCTCTCTGGCATAAGCGATAGATGCCGGCGAGAAATCAATCCCAACACATTGATGCCTCAGACTTGCCAGCCGATATGTGTACAATCCAGGACCACAGCCAAGATCCAGGATCCGCGTTGACCGCCCGTTCAAAACGTGATTGTGTATCCAGCTAACATGCTCATCGATGATCTGGAAGCGGCGACTGGCAGCGTCATGTGCTTGAGACAAATGCTCGTTAAGCATTCGCCTGCTGAATTCCTGGTCATTCCAGGGAATCTTCTCCCCCTCAGCCCACGGCTTGGGATTGCTTTGCCGATGTATGATATCCAGTATTTTCATTTTCCTTCTCTTCGTATGTCGAACAACAATTTGTGGATTTCGATCAGTGACCGAACAGATTGCAACATGGTTTCCTTTAGGGGATACCCATCGCACACGCCGCCTTCAGGCAAGCAATGCAGTGCAAGTGTGGACCTGACGTTAGGCGCCTTTATGCTTTAATCCGATACCAATATTGGTATTGCTCCATAAACCCAAGTTTTGAGTAAAGATGGAGCGCAGGTCTGTTATCGAGCATAACTTGTAAATAAGCCGTCTTTGCATGGTTTTCCTTGCCCCAAGCCAAAATCCTTGTTACCACCTGTTGCCCGTAACCGCGGCCGCGAAAATTTTGATCGGTGACAATATCAAATAGACCAATGTAGCCCGATTGCAGCACTCCTAAACCACAAGCAACGACTCTCCTATTGGATATAAGTGATACAAAACAATGGCGCGGAACAATGTTGGTCAAGATTTCTCGCAGTGTCTCTCTGTGTAATCCAGGAATAGCGCCCATGGCACAAAAATTTTCTAACCATTCGTTGGATAAATGATCCTGGATCTTTACTTTAGAAGGTAGCTGCAAACTGAGGGCTTCTAAATCTACAGCCTGCACGCTAGTGGGCGAATCTTTTTGATACCCCCTTTCCCACAATCTGCTGTCAAGATTACCGGGATGAACTGCTGGAGTCAGTTTGAAAACGACCGGTAGTTTCTTCTCTTGATAAAGATGTTCACAGAACTGAAGTTTCTCGTCAATGTCTATTCTGGAAAGGTACAGCGGATTAACAGAATTTGCCCGTTTAGTATATCCATTCGCAAAGCGAATAATCCAGCCATCGTATAACACCGTTTGAAGCGAAACCCAGGCATTCAATGACAATTCTTCAATCGTTGTTATCATTTTGCTCCGATACTTTAGGGAACAACGCGAAATGACAAAGCATAACTCACCACAAACAGAATACTTAACAAGCCGAGGTGTATCCAGAGAGGGACAATTCTGTTGAGAAGAATAACGTGCTTGTGTACGGCCATCACAGTGCAGGCGATGATCCCGACAATAACTGGAATTAACGTGAGAATCAGGATATCTCTCCGGCTGATTGGATCAATCGAGCCCCAAATCAGGAGAAGTGTCCACCCAGCCATCAAAGACGCTCCAATACCCATTGCGAAGCGCTACTCTGCACTGAACCTTGATAAATTGCTGCCGAACAGGGTGGAACCAATGGAAGGGAAAACCATTGGAATAACAGCGAACCCGTCAGTAATTGCACCGAGGAGAAAACTAATTCGAAGCAACAATGTGACCGTTTCGAGCGATATTGAAGGCATTGGATCTCTCTATGCGGGCTAAACTTGATTGAAGGTCTCCACCTAAGTCTTAAAAAAGGGCGCACTTTATATTATTGCTTTAGCCGCCAGACTCGCTCTCCCCCTATGGAGACAACCATGTCCTCCGTCAGATTGCGAAACTCACACAAAACACGCTCGTCGATAGCCAGGTCTCCATCCGCGTTAGTGTAAGTAAATTCTTCACCGAATAGCAAAGAGATCTCATGGGCAATAACTTCTTGAGAGAGAATGGTTTCTTGCTTCAATTCCCCTAGCATCCATTCGGCGATAGCTTTCGGTGTGGCCATGCGAATGCCCTCTTATTTTCCTTCTTGCTACTATGTTTAGTGAGCACGCCTTACTGGACAATTGTAGCATTAAACAAAGACCCTAAAGGTTCTGAAACCTTTAGGGTCTGCGAATTGTCGGGGCGCCGGGATTCGAACCCGGGACCTCTTGCTCCCAAAGCAAGCGCGCTAGCCGGACTGCGCTACGCCCCGATATACGCCGCGCACACCTGCCTGATTTGCTACACTTGCGCCGGAACGCAGTGCAGGTGGGCAAATCACGGGCGGTGCCAGGGAAGCTGCGGCAGTGTGTGAGTATAATGCGAAGGATGAGTACTCGTCAAGCAACAAAACTGATCGCAATGCTGCTCACGCTGCTTGCAGGGCTTTATGCCTGCTCACCACTCAATCAGCCGACCACCACGCTCACGCCTCTGGCACCGATAGCTTCGTTAATACCTCAAGCGACCCTTACCCCGTCACCCATTCCTATTGCCACGCCGCTTGCCTGTCTCACAAATCCCGGCCGCGTGGAAGCAGGCAGCCTTGACTCAACCGAGCCTGCCCAGCAATTCCTGATCTACCTGCCCCCATGCTATGATGAAAAGACGTATCAACGCTACCCAGTTCTCTATCTCCTGCACGGACAGACCTACACCGACGACCAATGGATCCGCCTTGGCGCAGTGAAGATCATCGATCGTCTGATCCTTTCAGGCCAATCGATCCCCTTCATTGTCGTCTTCCCAGATGACCGTTACTGGAATTTACCGCCGGGTCCCGGTTTTGGTGAGCGCCTGGTGGATAAACTGATCCCTTACATTGATACAACGTATCGCACCCTACCCGATCGAGACCACCGTGCCATCGGCGGCATGTCGCGTGGAGCAGGGTGGGCATTACGCCTCGGACTTACCCGTTGGGATCTATTTGGATCGATTGGTCTACACTCCCTGGCTGTGCTTCAAAAAGACGCCTCCGAGATCAGAGAATGGCTGGCGGAAATCCCGCCTACCTCCCGTCCGCGTGTCTTCATGGATGTCGGCGACAATGACCAGGAACTGGAAATGGCGCAGCTCGTGGAAGGCCAATTCGATCAGTACGGTTTGACCCATGAGTGGCATCTTTACACTGGCGCCCATACCGAGGAGTATTGGAGCGCACATGTGGAGGAATATATTCAATGGTATGCAGAGGGCTGGAATAATCCGTAAGGCTTCTATCGCGCTTATAATCCTCCTGTTTAGGAATTTGAGATGAAAATAAGCCTTACAGAGGCTTCCATCCTTAGAGATTCACCCTGGGTCTAGTCTTCGAAAGGTTACCTAAATGATTTCAAGGGAGATTTCATGAACATCCTCGTCACAGGCGGAGCAGGGTATATCGGCTCAACAACCGCAGAAGCATTGATCAAAGCCGGTCATTCCGTTACCGTTTATGATTCGCTGATCACAGGTCATCGCCGTGCAATACCTGCTGGTGCAACATTCATCGAAGCCGATCTTTCAGATAGTTATGCCCTCGCCAAAACATTGACCGATCAAACGTTCGAGGCGGTCATGCACTTCGCAGCCTATATCGAAGCCGGGGAAAGCATGAAAGATCCCGGGCGCTTCTACCACAACAATCTCAGCAACTCACTCGCTTTAATCGAAACAGCCGTTCGGGCAGGAGTGAAGCGTTTTGTCCTTTCCTCTACCGCCGCGGTCTATCGCTCCAGTGAAGAGCCATTGACCGAGGACTCTCCACTCGGTCCAACAAATGTATATGGACATACCAAGTTGATGATCGAACAGGCGCTGGATTGGTATCGGGAAATCCACGGTTTACATTTTGCCGCCCTGCGTTACTTTAATGCGGCGGGCGCCTTACTGGGTCACGGGGAAGCACACCAACCCGAATCACACCTCATTCCATTAGTTCTGCGCGTCCCTTTGGGTCAACGTGATGAGGCACAAATCTACGGTACTGACTATCCCACGCCGGATGGCACTTGCATCCGCGATTACATTCACATCGCCGATTTAATCTCGGCACATCTGCTGGCGCTGGAGGGATTAAGCGAACGCGATCGCCTTACCTATAATCTTGGAAGCGGGAACGGTTATTCGGTCCGTGAAGTGATCGAGGCAGCCCGTCAGGTCACGGGTCATCCAATCCCGGCAAAAGAACTGCCGCGCCGCCCGGGTGACTCTGCCCGTCTGGTTGCCTCTTCCCAAAAAATAAAACGCGAACTCGGCTGGAAACCTGAGCACGACAATTTGTCTGAAATCATTGCGACCGCCTGGGAATGGCATAAATCACATCCAAAGGGATATGAGGATAAATAAATCATGACCTTCGCCATCGTGCTCTTCGGCTGGATCTTTTCGCTCTGTCTGCACGAATTCTCGCACGCGCTGGTCGCTTACTATGGCGGTGATTACACCGTACGAGACAAAGGCTATCTCACATTCAATCCGCTGAAATATACTCATCCGTTATTCTCTATCGTCTTGCCACTTGTATTTCTGGCCCTGGGCGGCATTGGTTTGCCTGGTGGGGCGGTCTATATCGAACATTGGCGCATTCGTAACCGATACTGGCTCAGCGCCGTATCCCTGGCTGGACCGCTGTCGAATCTGCTGCTGGCAATTATTCTCGGTCTTGTCCTCCGCTTTTCAGTGACCACCAATTCAGGGATCTGGCCCGGGCTTTCATTCCTGCTCGCTTTGCGAGTATCGGCTTTATTCTTCAATTTGATCCCCATCCCGCCATTTGATGGGTACGGCGTTATCGAGCCTTTTCTTAATCAGGTCATCCGCATGCAAGTCGAGCGCTTCCGCGGTGTCACGATCTGGATTATTTTGCTTCTGTTTTGGTATGTTCCAGTTATCTCAAATCTATTCTGGGACGGTGTTTATAGTTTCTCTACGATCCTGGGCGCAAATTGGAGCCTGGTGATCGCCGGGCTCCAGCGGTTCCGCTTCTGGAATCTTTAATTGCCTTGGACACAGCCCACAATTGATCCTGTTTTTCAGAAACAAATTCGTATCTGACCACCTGAGAGTTTCAAATTCCGGCCAGTCATCGGTGGCCGAGTTAGGCTGGGAAGTGCACCCAGCCCGTACTGAGACCAACAGAATACTTTTGGAACAAGCTGTCATGTAGCTGGTTCTTGGTGCAAAAATTCTCCCTACGAGGCGGCGTCAGCGAGTTTTGCGCCAGAAATTGGCCAGACCACTGATTTACTAAATCGTTATCAACCGAATCCAAGTTGCTCAGCAGGTGAGTTCAAGCCATCTTTACAAATCAGACATAATTGGTTATAATAATTGTGAAATAATACACAAATAAGGAGGCGAGAGTGAAAACTGAAACACTCCCCCATGTCGTGATCGTTGGGGCGGGGTTTGGTGGATTGAAAGTCGCCCAAAAACTGGCACAGCAGCCGGTACAGATTACATTAATTGACAGACACAACTACCACTTATTCCAGCCCTTGCTCTATCAAATTGCCATTGCCGGGCTGGTCCCTTCACAGATCGCCTATCCGTTGCGGACCATCTTCCGCCGCCAGAAAAACCTAACCTTCCAAATGGGCGAAGTCACTTCCATTGATTTTAACGCGCGCTACGTCCGGACGAATGGTTCAGCGATTGCGTACGATTACCTCGTTCTCGCTATTGGCGGGCAGACCAATTTCTTCGGGTTGAACGCAGTCGAAGAGAACGGCTTTCAGCTCAAGGGCATCGAAAGTGCCATCAGCACCCGTAATCATTTGCTCAGGATATTCGAGCAGGCGAGCCGTGAAGTGGATCCCGACAAAAGAAAAGCATTGTTAACCTTCGTTGTTGTAGGCGGCGGCCCCACAGGCGTGGAGACAGCCGGTGCGCTGGTTGAGTTGATCGTGCATGTGCTGGCGAAGGACTATCCTCAAATGGATTTAAAAGAAGTCCGCGTCCTCTTAATTGAAGCCACAGACCATGTCATGGCGACCTATCCGGACGAACTTCGGAAGGCGACGATGAGGTTGCTGCAACGCATGGGCGTAGAAATTTTGTTGAACGCACGATTGACCGATTACAACGGTCAAACCATCACGCTGGCGGACGGCAGTGGCATCGGTGCCTATACATTGATATGGACAGCGGGTGTGCGCGCAGCAGAACTCACAAACCGGCTTGGAGTGCAGCAGGCAGCTTCAGGACGAGTCCGTGTGATCCCCACATTGCAGCTGCCCCAGCGGCCGGAGGTCTTTGTCATCGGTGATGCAGCCTATCTGGAGGATGGAAAGGGCCAGCCACTCCCCATGCTGGCAACCGTCGCCCAGCAGCAGGCAAACGTCGCAGCAAAGAACATCCAAAAGATCCTGAAGGGAGAGGACCCCGAACCGTTCCAATATAAGGACCCCGGCCTACTGGCCACCATTGGGCGGAACGCCGCGGTTGCCCGCATTTGGGGATTATCGTTCAGCGGCTTCATCGCCTGGGTGATCTGGGTCGTGCTCCACATCTACCGCCTGATCGGATTCCGCAACCGGCTGGTGGTGCTCATCAACTGGGCCTGGGACTATTTCTTTTACGATAATCAGGTCAGGCTGATCACAAGAGAATAATACTCAAGTGTTCTGCCAGCAGTTGAACTGCTGGCAGAACTGCCTAAAAGTGAATCAAGTTTTGATAATGTGTCGCGAAATACGCGCCGCACAATCCAAATGCATTGACGAGAAAGTGCAGGATCATGCCGGGCCAGACCGAATTTGAGCGATGATAAATATAGGCCAGCACATTGCCCAATATAAAGGTCGGAATGAGTGCCACCAAGTCCAAATGTGCAACCGCGAAAATTGCGGAGCTTAACAACATGGCAGTGATCCAGCCATAACGCTGGCGAAACCCCTGAAAGAGAAAGCCTCTGAAGAATATCTCTTCCACAAACGGGGCAGAGACGATCCCAACGATTAAAAACCAGGCGGGTGAATCAAGCTTGCTGAAAAAATCAAGGATCTCCTGACCCTGGGTATCTACCCCCAGTTCCGCCAATAGAAGATTATGGAATATGATGATGGTATAGCCCACAACCACCAGACCGCATCCAATCCCCAGGGTGCTCACCTTGAATTTACCAAAGCCCAGAGACTTCCAGTGGACGCGCCTCCACGCAAGGATCAGGATTACCGGCAATAAATACGCAAGTTCAAGCAGCAGGATCAGGACACTTTGCGCGAGCTGAGTTTTGGAGCCTTTGAGAGTAATGATAAGGATCGTAAGATCAATGACGGCCAACAGGACGACCCCGATCCAGTTGTCGATGAACCTCCAGGGAACGGAATAGCCGGACACATTCGGAGTTGGAGCAGGTTGCGCAGTTTCTGTTTCTGAATTCAATCTTCTTTCCTCATTTCCCGATAAACAAACCATTGCCCCTTGCGGTCGTCTATGTTCTTCATCGCGCGATCGTAATAAAGATCGAAAATCTGATCTGTATCCGTTCGGACGCGGAAATAAAACCTGCCTACGTTCAATGAGCCGCGACTGGAGGCAACCGCCGCATGAGCAGGGCGCATATTGCGGGCCATTTTTCCACGGCGGGTAAAGTCATTCCATGAGGAGAGCATTTCGAGCACGCGATACGTCTTATCTTCCCAAACAAAACCATCTGGGCAATCCGGGCTTTTCTCGCGCGCCGGTGGAGTATCGAAGATGGGTTCGATGGGATGATCATAGAAGTGAATGGGGATGAGTTCAGTCATGAAGAAATCAGTACGAGCTCGAGGAATTGGAACGTCAAAAATGTTGCCAGAACGCCGGAAGTCCACCACAACAGAACGAAGAGTGTTTGTTTTCTTGTTATGCCATCCGCGATCATAAGATCAATCCACATAAATCTGCGTGGGGAAAATCTATACCAGGGAAGATTGGCAGCATCGTTCTTAAAGTTAAAGAGATATTTGAAGATTTTTGTCATTACCCAGGCGCCCACCCAAATCGAAAATACCGCGTTAACAAGTCCATCCTTTGCAGACACTACATACAATAAGATGATCGAGAAAATCACCCCATGGAAGAGGCGCATGTTGTGCATCTCTACATTTTCTTCTCGTCAAACCTTGTAAGGATCTTCTGCCTGCAAGAAAGCCAGGATCATCCCTCGCATGGGATGGTCCTTCATCCACTCGCGCACTTGTTTGACGTTCTCATAATCATCCTCGCCCAGTTTTTCGAGATAGATTTGCTCCAGGTGATTTCTGGTCTCTGCCGCGCGTAGATTTTCCTGCCAGGGGCGCGTAAAGAATTCATTCACGTTATCATGCAGGTTCCGGTCAATCAACACATCCCACTCATTATGGTCAAGCCAGATCCCGTTGCAGTTACGGCAGCGATCAATATAGAACTCGGTATCGGGGAGGATTTTGTAACGAGCCATGATATGACCGCAATCGGGGCAAAGCTTTAACTCCTTCACTTCCCAGGAGGGATCGATTTCAATCGCACCCTCTTTCGGAGGAAATTCACGCCCTAAGGTCCTTCTCCAGGTGAGATAGACGTTGGATGAAATAGAGACTCCTTTGCACTTGGAACACTGCCTGGCAGGGAGTCCTTCCAGAAGCGTGATGGGACCAAGGATATTATCTTTGCAGACTGGGCAGAGCATGTCGCCTCCAATAAGAGCAAATCTCGTTGGATTATATTGCCATTTTCGAAATTACAAAGCCCGGGTTGCGCCGCCATCCACATCGAGGATTGCGCCCTGAACATAAGCAGCTTGCGGAGAGGCAAGGAAAGCCACGGCACGCGCAATTTCAGCAGCGTCGCCGAAACGGGCAATTTTCATTTCAGGCGGCATCCGTTGTGCGGCTTCTTCCAGGCTGACGCCGTTTGCTTTGGCGTAGTTCCCGATGCGGGTCTGTAATCGTTCGGTGGTGATCGAGCCCGGATTAATGGCATTGACGCGGACACCGTCTTTGACGCCCCGGTCTGCAAGCGCTTTGGTGAGGTTCATCAGCGCCGCGTTGACCGCGCCGCCAATCGTGAATTCAGCGCTGCCAGCCTTCCCACCCACGCCGATGATGTTGACGATCGTCCCGCTGCTGGCTTGCAGCTGAGTCCAGGCGCTGCGCGCCAGACGCATCGCTCCATAGAACTTCAAGGCAAAGCCATCCGCCCATTCTTCGTCGGTGAGGGCCAGGAAATCACCGCGCCTGGTAGCACCCGCATTATTGACCAGCAGATCGAGTTTCCCAAATTTCTCAAGAGTTGCAGCGATGACTTGAGCAGCCGATTCCGGTCGACGCAGATCAAAGGCCTGCACCAGCGCCTCGTTTGGCAGCGATTTTGCGAGTGCTTCGAGTTCAGGACGCGCGCGCGCCACCAGGACAACTTTCATCCCTTCCGCAGATAACGTCTCCGCAATGGCCTTCCCGATGCCGCGGCTCGCACCGGTCACAACGGCAACCTTATTCGAAAGCAAGAGATCCATCGCTAATTATCTTCAATCTCTAAATGGAAGCGGTGCATGAAACGATGGAAGACAGGCGTTACCAGGATGCCGACGGAAGCCAGCAGGATAATCCCCGAATACAACGCATAAAAGGAGGCAAAGATTTTCCCGGCATTGGTCTGAAGTGGATTGACCGGCCCCATCCCGCCCAGAATCATCGACGCATTGAGAAGAGAATCTATCCATGAGAGCGATTCAAGGTAATGATAACCAAGAATACCAATGGCCAGCGAAAACAAAATAATTCCTGCGGTCACCGAGCCGTATCGCACCATGCGCCGGGCGAATTCGGCTTGTGTTGCCAGCGGTTCTGAATGATGCTCGAACATGTCGCGCCTCCTTAACAAAATTACCTGGCGTGCTCGACGATATGCTATACGCGCTAAGCGCACATCACCAGGCGCCCACAGGTTGTTATGGACAAAAAACAACTCGCCATACAATCAGCGGTTTGAATAACTCATCCCTGATAGCTCCAGTCCCAGAACCAAAACGCGATGCCCTTGAACTCACCCCATTTTTCAAACCGCTTTTCTACTTCTTTGGCAGTGACGGGTTGACCGTCATACCATTCGTGTGAGACCATTTTCAAAGCATAGGAATCGATCGGAATGTAGTCATGCCGTCCGAGGATCATTAACAAATTTGCCGCCGCATAGGGTCCGACGCCGTTAATGGTCAATAACTCTTTTCGTAATTCAAGCGTGGGCAGCTCACTGGTTTTAAGAGACTCAAGCTCGAATTTCCCGGAGGCAACGCGCCGCGCTAAATCGTAAATGGCAGGCGCGCGGTATCCCACTCGGATCTTTTCTTTGAGGACCTCCGAGCTGGAAGCAGCAATCGTTTTAGGAGTAGGAAAGGCAAGTTTTACGTTGTCGGTCTCGACACCTGCACTGCCGTTGCTCCGGGCTACTCGACCGACAGGTTCGCCGAATTCATCCACTAACTTGCGAGTCATATTTTTGGTGGCTGCCCAAAGTGTATTGGTCGTTAAAATGGTCTTGATTACAT
>DATGYJ010000513.1:0-28557 GCA_035298105.1 Anaerolineales bacterium
GTTGACCCACTACGCGAACATCGCTTGTATCAAGCCTCGTTTCTATTGCGTGATTATGGTTTTGATTTGGAAGATATGCCGTTCATCCAGGATGGAAACCTCCCTCTCGAAACCGATCCAAAACTCGCCTGGGCGCAACAAAACTTGAAAGAAAAACCTTTGGAGATCAACCAGGCGGACCGCCGCGCACTCCTTCGTATTCCCGGTATAGGCCCGAAAGGTGCGGAGGCAATTCTCCAGGCAAGGCGAATAACTAAACTGCGCGATCTGGCTGTTCTGCGGAAGTTGGGTATTGTGACAACCCGTGTGGCGCCCTTTGTTCTTTTGGATGGCAGGCGGGTGGATACCCAGCTCAAAATGTTCTAGATCATATCATTGCGAGCGACTTCTGGTTGGCCGCGCGTGTCAAAACCGATGGAGCGAAGCAATCTCCTCATACACAGGTTCTGCTTAATCATTTTGGGGGAAAACGGTAATTCTTGGCCAGCCCACCGGAAGCAGTTTCACGATACAAGCTAGGCAGGTCATGACCGGTCTGTTTCATGACCGCAACGACCTCGTCAAAGGAGACGCGGTGACTGCCATCTGTAGCGCAGGCATAGCGAGCACAGGTCAGCGCCTGGGCAGCGGCAAACACATTGCGCTCAATGCAAGGGATCTGCACCATACCGTTGACCGGATCGCAAGTCAGACCCAAGTGGTGTTCCAGTCCCATTTCTGCAGCGTATTCGACCTGACGTGGAGTACCTCCGAGAAGTTGTGCAGCCGCCCCAGCAGCCATGGCGCAGGCTACGCCTACTTCACCCTGACAGCCGACCTCGGCGCCCGAGATAGATCCATTCTGCTTGACAAGGTTACCGATCAACCCGGCTGTGGCCAACGCATGCAGGATTGCAGCATTGCTGCAGTTGGTGTTCTCTTTTACATAGCGGAGCGCGGCAGGGACGATACCACATGAACCACAGGTAGGTGCCGTTACCACAATTCCGCCGGCTGCATTTTCTTCAGCGGCGCCAAGAGCGTATGCGGGTAACAAACCCTCGTTGAGAAAATTCCTGCCGCTGGCAGAGACCTGCCGATAAAACACCCAGGCCTTGCGCGGCAAGCCTAATCCTCCAGGTAAGACGCCCTCGGCCTGCAGCCCGCGTTCGATCGAGGCTTGCATCGCCTGCCAGACCTCGCTTAGGAAATCCCAGATCTCCGGACCTTCCTGCTCCTCCACGTATTCCCAAAATGCCTGACCGCTGTGAGCACATTGCTTGAGAACAGCATTCATGCTTGTGTGATTGTAGGTCTGTTCAGGCTGAGGCAACCATCCGGTAACTGTGCTTTCAGACAACGCTCCACCGCCAACACTGAATACCTCCCAATCGCCGATCATCTGTCCGGCTGAGTCCAGAGCTTCCATTCGCATACCGTTAGGATGAAACGTGGGCGTGTATTCTGGCTGCCATAGAAAAGTGACATCCAGTGGCGTAAGGCTGTGCCGGATAGCGATATCAGTCAGGTGGCCTTTACCTGTCGCGGCCAGGCTGCCAAACAGATGAACTCGAAAAGCTTGGGCTTGTGGAAAGCGCTGCCGGAAAAGCGCCGCAGCGTTCGCCGGCCCCATCGTATGGCTGCTGGAAGGGCCGTGCCCTATCCGGTAGAGCTCATGAATTGAATACATGAGGGTATTCTACCAGTAACGTTGCCCCCATCATGTCTACAGGATTACAACGCGATCCAGCCGCCACGCAGTCCTTCTCGCACGGCTTCGGTCCGGTTGGTCACATTTAGTTTTGTGTAAATGGACGATACGTGAAATTTCACGGTATGCTCGCTGATCCCCAGCGCTACCGCGATCTGTTTGTTCGCCAATCCCTTTGCAAGTAAGCCTAAAACCTCGGACTCACGCTCCGTTAGCGGACCACGTGATAATGGCTCGCTTTCCGATTCGAACAGCAGAGCAAATGTACCTACGATCAATCCCTGTGATAAAGCATGCACCGCTGCAGTCAATTCTTCAGCAGATGCGTCGGTTGGCAGGATACCCCACACCTGAAAGGATCGACTCAATTCACGCACGTTGAGTTGATCGTCGCTAAGTAACAGGGTCGCAGCCGGCGCGGCAGTCTCGGCCCCGTTGCCGTTGAAAGAAGTAGGAGAAGCCGACGTGATGACCACGTCGGCTTCTGATCGTAAATCGTCTTCATCCAGGGAATCGTTCAACACCTTGATCGTCTTATCCGACGAAAGCAGAGCCCGCAAGCCTGCGCGCAATGCCGGTGATGAAACATTCAACAGGACTCGGATCACTTCACTTCCTTTCCCCTACCGTCACATTGACCGTCTCCGGATGGCCGCCGCGCAAAACTTCCACGGCGATGACTTTGCCCACGGTGTCATTGTTCAGGGCCGCGAACAGATCATCGGGGTCGCCGACGGGTTGACCGCTGATCGCAACCAGAATGTCGCCGACCAGCAAGCCCCCCTTTTCCGCAGGGCCGCCTTCTTCCAGCCATAAGACCAGCAGGCCGTGAGTCTGCTCACGTTTGAGCGCATTACGAGCAGCTTCGGCAACTTCAACCGGTTGGGTGCGTACTCCCAGATAGCCGCGCTTCACGCTTCCATGTTTGGCAAGCGCCTCTGCAACCTGCCAGGCGACTTTGACTGGGATGGTCAGTGATGAGCCGCGCGTAAGACCCGACGTATTCAGACCGAGCACTTCACCTTCAGTATTGACCAGTGGTCCGCCCGAGAATCCAGGATAGGGCGTCGTTTCGGTTTGAATGTATTGATCAAGCATGCCCCCACGCGAGGTGCGTGCGGGTCCGTTGATGGAAGTCACGATCCCCCAGGAGGCCTGCATACCTTCGCTATTTGGACGTCCCAGGGCCAGCACAAGCTGGCCGACCTTGATATCCTGCGACGTTTTGGCAGGTGTCAGTGCTTTTTCCGTAAGGCGCAGCACGGCGAGGTCAGAACCTGGATCACGACCTGCAATTGTGGCACTCAGAGACCTGCCATCCGGCAGAAGGACTTTGATATCCTCCTCACGCGTCACGACATGATCAGCAGTGAGAACGAGGTCTTCCGCGTAGGCAATTCCGCTGGCAGGGTAGCGCTTGCGTGCATCGACCAGGATGGTGCTGGCACCACCTTTCTCAACTGCAGAAGTCAATCCATCTGAAAAATCGGTGAGAGGGTTAGACATTGATATCTCCTTTTATCATAACATAATCAGGTCATCCGTTCCCCAACGGACGTAAGATGACTAGTGGAATTTCACGACTTGTTTTCCTGGCATAATTTGCATACGCCGGAGAAAGCGAAATCAATTGCGACCAAAGCACATTACGCTTTTCGGGGGCAGCCACTTTGGCTTCAGCTTCAATTTGCCGGTCTTTGACTTCTATCGCCACACGCGGATTTGCACGTAGATTGTGAAACCAGCCCGGATAGGCATCACGCCCGGCGTTTGAGGCGGTGATGATGTAACTGCCATCATTCATAAAGTATCCGAGCGGCGTTATGCGCTCTTTACCGGTCTTACGCCCAATCGTCTTCAACAGGAGCACCGGAAGCCCCTGGACACGACCGCCGATTTTCCCATGAGTCAGACGGTAGAGGGAAACAGAAAGATCGTGGAGGAAATGAAAGAATTTTCTGAGCATAAACACCTCAGCATTGGGTGGCTTAGGAATAGAGCCGATCCCTCACGGGACGGCTTTGCCTCTGTGGGTCTATCCCCCAGGCGATAATTTTGACAGGCTGGAGGCGCATGATTTCCGGTGCAAAACCATGTCCAAATTGCTCGCCGCCACTGTCCAACAGTTCGGCATCTGCCTGGACGATGATAGAGCGTGGCTGCCAGGGAGGTAACACGTCGTCTACCACAAAGGCTATCCTCGGATGGCGCGCTACGTCTCGCCATTTCCTGCTCTCTTTAAAGCCATGCCCGCCGATGTCAATCGTGTCTGTCTCAGCGTTGTATCGAAATCCGACCGGAACAACATGTGGGTTGCCATCCGAGTCGACCGTGGCTAAACGCCCCAGCCTCTGCGCGCCGAGATAATCTAATTCGTTATTTGTAAAAACACTCATAATGGGTACTCCTTTTCTCGAAGACATTTCGCGCTGAGGGCAGACAAAGCACGCTTCATAGAAACTTATACAGTCAGTGTATCTCATACCATCAACATGCACATCAGGAGGATGGGCAGTAGAAGTCCTAGCCTTTCGGGGAGGTGAGAGCAGTGGGTCGGATTGTCACACCTGCCTTGGCGGTGCCACCATGGTCCCCGAAGCGGAGCGGGAGGGAATCTGGCGATGGCTCCGGATTTCAGCTCGAACCATTGAAGAGCAAGTGCAAACCCTGTACTTTCGGCGGAGGCAAATTTCAGCAAATAATCTATAATCAAGGCAATGAAAACAACCGTACGATTGAATGCAAAGATTTTTCCCCTGATCGGTGGACTTGCATTCGTCATGCAGATCATCGACCCGTCCCGGGTCTGGGTGATCCTGCTGATCGGGATTGGTGGCGCCTGGCTGGTTTGCCGCTGGTGGGCACGTGGACTGGCACGCTCGCTGCGCTTCGAACGCGAAATGCGATTCGGTTGGGCGCAGGTGGGAGACCGCCTCGAAGAACGGTTTACGCTGATCAATGAGTCTTTCCTGCCAGCGACCTGGGTGACGCTCCAGGATCATTCCACCCTGCCTGATCATCATGCCTCGGTGGCTACCGGCGTGGATGGCTCGAGTACCTCCCAGTGGAAAATTCAAACTCAATGTACGCGGCGCGGGGTCTACACACTGGGTGGGACGACACTGGAGACGGGCGATCCTTTAGGGATTTACACAATCACGCTGGAAGATCCGACCGCTTCTACTCTGGCGGTGATGCCGCCGGTCTTATCTTTGCCTGCGTTCCAAATTCTTTCCGGCGGCTGGGCTGGCGAAGGCAGGCCAAATCGCCATGCTTTACAGGAAACGATCAATGTTTCTCACACGCGCGAGATGCTGCCTGCTGACCCGATGCGCCTGATCCACTGGAAAACAACTGCGCACCAGGGTAAATTCTTTGTGCGGCAGTTCGAGGGATCACCGGCCGGCGATTGGTGGATTGTGCTCGACCTGGACCAGGCCGCACAAGTGGGCACAGGCTGGGATTCAACCGAAGAACATTCCGTCATATTAGCTTCATCTCTGGCGGCCTACGGCTTGAATGGAGATCACCCTGTTGGTCTTTCGACCAACGGAAATAATGCCGAATGGCTTGCCCCGCGGCGGAATGAATATCAGTTGCGTTCCCTATTAAAAGCCTTGGCAGTTGCCGCACCCTCAACACTGCGGCTGAAGGATTATCTGCAGCGGGCAGGTCAATCTCTCAGCAGTCATTGCAGTTTGCTCATTATTACTGCCAGTACGGATGTGGAGTGGACTCAGTCTCTCTTGCCGTTGATGTGGCGCGGGGTCATGCCGACGGTGTTTCTCTTCGATCCAGTTACCTTTGGCGGGAGCGGAGAGACGAAACCTATCTGTGAGATATTTCAATCCATGAGCATTCCGTGCCATGTGATTCCCAAAGAGTTCTTAGATAAGCCGCAGGCACGCCCCGGACATGAAGGGGAATGGGAATGGCGTGTTTCCGCGACGGGGAAAGCGGTGGCCATTCGTAGAGCACAGGAAGATTGGCGAGGACTGCAATGATTGGGCGCCTCGTAGATAAGCTCATGTCCGCAGATTTCATAGGGTTGGTTTTGCTCTTGACTGCGTTGCAGACCTTGACGTCAGGTATTGCCTCCTCGCTGAGAAATACAGATACAAAATATTTCTTCTGGGTTTGCTGTATTGCCATGCTGATTGCCCTGGGGTTGAGCAAGCTTAAAGTAAACGGGATTCAAGCCTCGGCTGGGATGATCGCGATCGGCCTCCTCGGTCTCTGGATCCTGGGTGCGCGGCTTTCCAATCCCCTGTTCGATCTTGGCAAAGCTATCGCAGCGGTCCTTCCCCAGATCATTCCGGCCATGCACGCCCATATTCCAATCGACACAACGCCAATCGGAGATGCCTGGCTCGTCATCAAAGACGCATCGAATGCTTTAAGCCTGCGCATACAAACATGGTTGTTCGGTTTGAATGAAAGCGTAACGGTCAGCGACCCGCTGGTACGCAGTATGGCCTGGATATTGATCATTTGGCTCATTGCTGCATGGACGGGCTGGTTCGCAGGCCGAAGGAATGCGATCGCATCCTTGTTGCCGTCCATTATCCTGTTAGCAGCAATTACCGCGTATAGCGGACTTAGAATATATACATTGTGGATACTGGTTTCTTTTTTGCTTCTGCTGATGGGGATCTGGAATTACAAAAACCACACAACGCAGTGGGAAAGTAGGAAGATCGATTATTCTGACAGCATTCGCTATGATGCCAGTCAGGCAGTTCTCTTCCTTACGATCATCATTGGCGCAGTCATGTTTATTACGCCATCCATCTCGTGGCGTGAGATCAGGGATTATCTGCGTGAACGGAATCAATCTTCCGAAAACGAAGCGGCCAATCTGCTTGGCATACAGCAGCAATCGGTTTCCGGACCAAATGTGCGTCACCAAAACCCATCGTTGCCACGCGAGCATCTATTGAGTGGTGGTTACGCTCAATCAGAGAAGATTGTGATGATCATTCGCACGGGGGAATTGCCACCTATCGGGAACCCTTCGATGACCGCGGATGTGCCACGGCATTATTGGCGCAGCGTTACTTATGACGCCTATGTCGAAGGGGGCTGGGTAACGAGTTCCGCGGTTCCACAAAATGTGCAGGCGAACACTCCCTTGATTCCGGGACTGCTCAATGGATATAAGACACTTCATCTGGATGTGAAAATGGTGGAGCCGGAAGGAAAATTGTTCTGGAGCGGAATTCTCTTCAGTGCGGATATTCCCTTTAAAGCCAATTGGCGTATCAGACCCCAATCCAACCTGTTCGCCGATCAATCAACTTTACTCCAGGCTGATATGTTTGCCGCCCTGAGCAGCGCTACCGCTTATAAGGCACAATCTTATATCCCAAATGTAACGGTGGAAGAACTGCGCCTCGCATCGACGGAGTATCCGGAAGAGATCACGAAGCGCTACCTGGAGCTGCCCGACTCGCTTCCTGCGAGGGTTCGTGAGCTTGCAGCAGAGATCACGCAGGGCCAGAACACTGCCTATGATAAAGCCAAAGCCATCGAGTCCTACCTGCGGACCTATCCTTACGATCTGAATGTTCCTGCCCCACCCGAAGACCGGGATGTAGCGGATTACTTCTTATTTGACCTGAAGAGGGGCTATTGTGACTATTACGCCACCGCGATGGTTGTACTGGCGCGTGCCAGCGGTATTCCGGCACGCTTTGTATCGGGTTATTCTCCCGGTTCGTATGATGCGGTGAGTGCGCAATATATTGTCCGTGAGTTGAATGCCCATTCCTGGGCAGAGATCTATTTCCCCGAGATCGGCTGGGTGGAATTTGAGCCAACGGCTTCGGAGCCGGTCATTAACCTGGCCCTCACAAAAGATCAAAACACTCCGGTGCAGCCATCCGACTCGGCTGCCACCAAATTGCTTAATCGCTTCAGACTCGAAACGGCACTCTATTGGTCAGCGCCCCTGGTTGTGATCCTTTGTGTTTTGATTCTATACTTTGCTTTCATCGAACGCTGGCGGTATATGCGGCTCGCGCCGGCGACCGCCATAGAGCAAATCTATCGCAGGCTGTATCGTTTAGGGCGCCCATTGGCAGGCGAACGGACGCGCGCAGAAACCGCATCCGAGTTTATGGAAAAGCTTGTCATCAGGATTGACAGGTTGAGAGAGCATTCCCGTTTCACAAAATTGCTCTTTAGCGCCCAGAACGACATTGAATTATTGACCGACATGTATCAGGATACATTGTTCAGTCATAGCAATATTCAAAAGCAGGAGGCGCACACAGCCCTGCGGGCCTGGAAGCGTTTACGCTTGCGATTGTGGGTTGCGAGAATAAATGCAGGCCTGAATGCCTCCGCGCTGAGCCGACGGTTGAGGCGAATTTGGTCGAGACCAGAGGCGACTCAAACTCATGGCTCTATGTAAATCTAAAATTCCCTGAAGCTGAAGGTTGCTGCGCATACCCCCTGGCACCGCCCGTAGGGGCCAGGATAGGTGTGCCCCCGGGCGCAGGTGCCGGGGACGCCATAGACCATTAAACTTTTCTCATCTTAAAATTTTCTAAAACATATACATCGTTATTGATTTTGATTCAATAATGTTGTATAGTATTCGCAATGCATGACAAGTCTTAGAGATGTTATTCCTGCAAACGAAGAAAGGAATCTGAAATGGTTTCGATGGATACGCTTACGATAAGAACGGAAAATAAATTTAGAAGTTTGATCACGAAACAGGCATACAAACAGGGTGAGGTGATTTGTGAGATCCCGACCGAAAAAGTTGTCGATAAGGCCAATCGTTATACGGTCCAGATCGGACGCGACCGGCATACTGAAGTTGGTAAATTATCTGCCCTGAATCATTCCTGCGATCCAAACGTTATCCTGGATACGGAAAGATTGATCATGGTGGCATGCCGTGATATTGAAAAAGGGGATGAACTTTCATTCTTCTATCCCTCCACGGAATGGGAAATGGACGCGCCATTCATCTGTCTGTGCGGAGCATCGAACTGCATCCACGTCGTGGCCGGCGCACGCTTTCTCTCACTATCCACTCTGGAAAATCATTATCTCAATCGACATATTCGCGAATTGATGATCGAGCTGCTAAATAATACCGAACTGCATCTCACCCGGTTGTTGGAAACAGCGCAGAAGTAAAGCGGAAAGGAAAAGGTCTTGAGAGTTCTCAAGACCTTTTCCTTAACATTATGGGTTCATAACTGTCATAGGGTCGTTATGCTGACTTGCTATATTTTTCCAGTTGCTCCTGGATTTGGGAGATCAGAAGCTCCAATTCATCGCGTTCATGAACGGCGTGTCGGAGCGATGCCAGGAGGCCCGGATCCTCTTTGTCAGGTTCGGTTGCCAACAGGTGTTCGTCGCGTGCGATCTGTTTGATCTTTTCGTCCCGTTTGGCTTCAAGTCGGTTGCGATATTCGTTATAGAACTCGAATTCATCGAGTGGTCTGATGACAGTCGGCAGCCCCTGCTCCCATAGTTCGGCAATCGTCGCCAGGAATTTCTCTAAATCGACCGGTTTCTGGAGAAAGCGGGTTGCGCCAATATTGAGAGCAAACTCTCGATCCTCCCGTGCGACATACGTAGCTGTGATAAAAACCACCGGAATATCACGCGTCTCACGATTGATACGCATCCGGTGAACAAGACCAAATCCGTCCAGTTTAGGCATCATAATATCGGCAATGACAATTGCCGGGCGCTTTGCCTGCATGATTTCCAGCCCTTCCTTGCCATTATGCGCCGTGATCACACGATAGCCCCGGAACGTCAAAGCAGCATCTAAGAGTCTCAGGATATCGGGATCATCTTCTACAATCAGGAGATAATCTGTTCCTGCGTGCATACTCTCATTCTACTCCTCTGCGGCAGCTTGCATCATATTAATTTCATCGCTCCCATGGCTGCTCCAATCGCTCTAAGCGCGCTTTTCTGTTTTCCTGAGATAATCAGACTTATCTCCCGGCGAAAAAATCGTAAAAGCTTAACACTTTGGGCATTTGGGTAGTGCTGATTGCGACCAAAGCACAATGACCCTTAATGGAATCGATATTCCTACTATTTATGTCCGAGAAAAGGATTTGTTGCAGTAGAATCCATGGTTAGATGATCGGCTTACGCTAATAGATGGCTCGACTTGCTGAATGTCCAGAATAGGAATGAAAAAAGAAAATAGGCGCAGGCATGAGTATCGAAACAAATAAGCCAGTTGTTCGCCGCGACATCGAGACCTGGAATACAGGCACGGCAAACCAGGAGAGCGGCCTTTAGAGTTTAGGAAAGAAGGTTCACCATGTTCGCAGACAAGCAAACCGTCCGGCAATCTACCAAACGGATTCAAGGCTACTGTGCCATGTGTGTCTCGCGTTGTGGTTCGATCGCAGTTATTGAAAATGATCGTTTCGTAGCGCTTGAGCCAGACCCTTCGCATCCCACAGGCAAGGCACTTTGCGCCAAGGGGCGGGCCGCTCCCGAGCTCGTTTACCACCCGGACCGGCTGCTCTATCCCCTCAAGCGCACGCGCCCCAAAGGCGATCCCGATCCGGGCTGGCAGCGCATCAGCTGGGACGAAGCGCTTGACCTGACAGCTGCCAACCTGCGCAGGCTTGCCGAAGAGCATGGTCCGGAGAGTGTTGTCTTCAGCGTGGCATCCCCTTCTACGTCGGCCTCGGATGATGCGTTGTTTTGGATCCAGCGCCTGATGAATGCATTCGGAAGTCCAAACCTGTGTGCAGCGATGGAGTTATGCGGGTGGGGACACACGCAGGCGACGCAATATACCTTCGGTGCGGCTGTTCCCGGCGCTTATATGCCTGACCTTAAGAATGCTGGCTGCATCCTGTTCTGGGGTTACAACCCAAACCTTGCCCGCCTAAGCCATGCGACCGCCACAATGGACGCCCTCAAACGCGGTGCGCGTCTGATCGTAGTTGACCCGCGCCAGACTGGAATTGCCAAAAAGGCGAATTTGTGGTTGCAGGTGCGCCCCGGTACCGACGGTGCCCTCGCCCTCGGCATCACGCACATCATGATTGAACGCGGCTGGTACGATCGTGAATTCATCCGTGATTGGACGAATGGCCCCTTGCTCGTACGGATGGACAACGGCCGTCTGCTTACTGAAAGAGACCTCTCTACAGACGGCAGTGCCCGGCAATATGTGGCTTGGAGCGCGGCGCTGGGGCGACCGATCCTCTATGAGCCTGCCACCGGCGGCTACGAAGGAGATCATCCTGATCTAGCCCTTATTGGTACATTCACGGTCGAGACACGGCACGGAAACGTTATCTGTCAACCGGCGTTCGATCTTACCGCTGAACTTTGCCGCCGTTATTCACCAGAGCGGGTGGAAGAGATCTCGGGAGTCGCTCGGGACCAGATAGAAAATGCCGCACGGATGCTCTGGGAAGCGCGGCCTGTCGCTTACTATGCCTGGAGTGGCGTAGAAATGCAGACGAACTCCACGCAGATTGCTCGGGCGATTGCTCAGCTTTATGCGCTAACTGGAAGTTTCGATACCGAGGGAGGCAACGTACTGTTTCCAACCATACCCACTACGAACGTCGCTGGTCTGGAATTGCTGTCAGCAGGGCAACGCGCTAAGACGCTTGGACTGAAAGATCGGCCACTGGGACCAGCCCGGTGGCAGTTTGTCAACACGGACGAGTTGTATCGCGGGATTCTGAAGCAGCAGCCTTATCGGGTCTACGGACTGGTCGGCTTCGGCGCTAACCTGCTCCTCGCTCATGCAGACGGCAATCGCGGGCGCGAAGCTCTAAAGACGCTCGACTTCTACGTTCACGCCGATCTCTTTATGAACCCGACCGCCGAACTGGCTGATATTGTCCTGCCAGTGGCGAGTGCTTTTGAACGGGAGGCACTCAAGGTTGGCTTTGAGATCAGTCCAGAGGCCCAATCATGGGTGCAATTGCGCCAGAAGGTGGTTGAGCCTCAAGGAGAGGCGCGCTCAGATACAGAAATAGTCTTTGATCTCGCATGCCGCTTGGGTCACGAGGCGTACTTCTGGGATGGCGATATTGAGGCTGCCTATCGCTATCAGCTTGGTCCCTCTGGCATATCGCTCGAAGACCTGCGCCAGCAGCCAGGCGGAGTATCGGCGCCTTTGCAGGTACGCCATCGCAAGTTCGCCGAGGGGAAAAATGATGTACCGCTTGGCTTCAACACGCCAACACGCAAGATCGAACTTTATTCGGAGGCGATGCTGGAACACGGCTACCCACCCCTGCCTGACTACGAAGAGCCTCTGGTAAGCCCGGTCTCTCGTCCGGATCTGGCGGAGAAATTCCCATTGATCCTGACAAGCGCCAAGAATACCCTGTTTTGTGAGAGTCAGCACCATGGTCTGCCAAGTCTCCGCCGGCAAGCCGTGGCTCCGGAGATCGAGCTGCATCCGGCGACCGCCGCTGAGCGGGGCATACGCGCGGGCGATTGGGTAAGAATTGAGACTCCTGAAGGTAGCATCCGAGCGCGTGCTCGAATGAACGATTCCCTGGCGCCAGGAGTTGTCTGCGGTCAGCACGGCTGGTGGCAAGCCTGTCCGGAAATTAATGCACCCGGCTACGACCCATTCAGTGCGGAGGGAGCCAATTTCAATTTACTCATCGGCAATCAGGCGATCGACCCGATCAGCGGTTCCGTTCCGCATCGCGCTTACCTTTGTCAAATCCGGCGCATGGATTGAAAGCTCTGGCGATACTTTCCGGTATGTAATTATTTACTGCTGACCATCCAACTGCTTGTACGCTCCCACCCACGGTTTTCCCAACCTATGGTTTTGTGAAATGACGATCTTGCTAAATTTCTGGGCGATCTGGGCAGAGAGCATAGCAACGGCTCCCCAATCCTCCGCCAGGATAGCTGATTTCATTTTGTCTGAGTACTGCCCAGTCCACATCCAATCCATGCGGAATCGATCGGCTTTGACCCAATAGCCGCGCTTTTCCCAGGCCGCAACAGAGACATCAATTCCTTCAGAGATATTCTGGAGTGCTAAGGCAATGAAAGCGGCCTGGTCTTTGGCTTCATTTGTTACTTCGGTTTGCTTTGCCAGTTCGCGCACCGCCAGCACAATGGCTTTTGATAATTGAGTTCGTTCTTTTCCTGCAGATTCGGGGTTGATGATAGGAGACATGAAGTGAGACTCTCTGAGAAGGATATCCAACAGGCGGCGATTATACCGCCCAATCGGAAACTTGTGCTGATCTCGAAATACATTTAAGTGCGGAGCCTGTCCTTTTTATCACTGCCACGATCTAGACAGATGCCCAAAGGATAATCGAATGACCCCCGAAAGAGTACTAGAGGATGAGTACAGGATCAGTACAGGATTAGTACAGGATTGTCTTCAAAGTACAGGAGAGATTGGGAACAAAATCTGATTTCTCACCGCCCTAAATACGCATGAAACAAAAGATCTTCATGGAGTAGACGCATGAACGCCATCATGAGTTCCCGGCTCAAAGGTAGAGTGCTTTTCGCATCGGTAAGCAGGCTGGGTGTGGTTAGATCTTGAAGTTTCTCTCACAAATTGCCTTTACCTTCGACCAGCTCACCGCTGAAAACCAGAAAATTGCCGTAGTGTGCATTGCCACATTCCCACAAACCTTGCGGTATAATTTCGCCGCTCACACACCTGCACTTGTGCATGTGCAAGTGTAGTTACGGGTACACTGACAACTGAACACTAAAACCCGGGGACGTGCTGGAATTGGCAGACAGGCATGACTTAGGATCATGTGCCGAAAGGCGTGAGGGTTCGATTCCCTCCGTCCCCACTTTAGACCATGTCAGTGCGAGGAAGTGGCGTCTTTCGTCCGAACAAGTCGAAGCGGCACCACCAGGAAGCAGTCTCCTTATATCACAAGATTGCTGCGCAATGACGGAAAAAAGATACGAAGGGAACTACGAAATTGAAAATTGATAAAACCATTGAAGAGAACCACGAAGCCAAATTAGTGGTTGAAGTTGAACCTGCAAAGATGGATACTTACAAGCGCCGTGCCGCTCGCAAGATCTCTGAGCGCGGTAAGATCCCTGGCTTTCGCCCGGGCAAGGCTCCCTACGAGATGATCGTCCGCAGCTACGGCGAACAGGCTATTACTGAGCAGGCGGTTGATTCTTTCATCGACGCCGAATATTCGAACATCCTCAAAGAGGCAGAAGTGGAGCCTGGTGCGTCTGGCACGCTCGAGTCGATTGACTCGCTCGAGCCGCCAAAGTTCACCTTCCGTGTTCCGCTTGCCCCGGAAGTGGATCTGGGCGACTATCACTCGGTCCGCCTGCCGTACGAATGGTCTGCTCCCGATGAAAAGGCGATTGACGCGGCGATCGAGGACCTCCGCCAAATGTATGCCACCACAGAAAACGTGGAACGCGAGGCCCAGGAAGGCGATTACGTTCTCGTCGATGTCAAATCTGAAACCACCGAATTGAATCGGGCTGGTTATGCCGCATTCATCCGCAAGGAAGAGCGTGATACCGAATGGCCCTACAACGGATTTGCAAAAGAGCTCATCGGCCTGAAGCCCGGCGATAGCAAGACCGTCAAGCATACGTTCCCGGAAGATTGGGATGTGCAGGAACTGCGCGGCAAAGAGACGGAGATGGAAGTCACCGTCAAGACTGTCCGTGCCGTAACCTTGCCTGAGCTCGATGATGAATTCGCCAAAACAACCGGCGCCGGTGAAACGGTCGCAGCCTTGCGTGAGGCAGTGACAAAAGATGTCGAGAATCGCTCGAAGGCAGATTATGACGATAAGTATTTTGTTGACCTGATCGAAAAGGTCAAAGAAGGCGCGACGCTGAAATATCACCAGCACTCACTCGACCATGAAGGCGAACATGTCCTTGACGATCTGAGCCAGCGACTTGCCCAGCAAAACATGGATCTGGATACCTACTTTAAAGTACGCAACACCACCCGTGAACAATTCATCGAAGACGAGGTCAAACCGGTCGCGAAGAAACGCTTCGAGCGCTCGCTCATCCTGGACGAGATCGTCCGGCGCGAGAAGATTGAAGTCGATAATGCGGCGCTGGATGCAGAATTCAATCAAACGCTCTCGGCGCTCACGATGCAGGGTGTGGACCTGTCCAAGATCCGTGGCGGCCGCCAGGGGCAGCAGCGGGTTGCCCAGGCCGTGGCGATGGAATCGGCCAATCGTGTGCTCACACGTCGTGCCCTGGACATGCTGAAGTCGATCGCGACCGGTCAGTATGTACCGCCTGAAGAGCGCCAGCCCGAGGCACAAGCGGAGGAAGCAGTCTCCGAAGAGAGTCCAGCTCTGGCTGAAGAGTCGCTGCAACCGGAAGAAAAGGCTACTGAAACAGAAACAGATGCGGCCGAGAGTGAAACGGACACTCCTGCTGAATAAAATCCTGATAAACTTTTAACGTAATTCCAATACGGAATAGGTATGATTGGCAAAACATAAAGGAGATAAGATGATCCCTAATTTCAAAAGTGTCATCCCAATGGTAATTGAGTCATCCGGTCGGGGCGAGCGTGCCTACGACATTTATTCGCTGCTTCTGAAAGAACGCATTATCTTTCTTGGTACGCCAATTGACGACCAGATCGCGAACCTGATCGTTGCCCAGTTGCTATTCCTGAACCACGAAGATCCTGAAAGGGAAATCCAGATGTACATTAACTCCCCGGGCGGAGTTGTCTACGCTGGCTTCGCGATCTACGACACCATGAAGATGCTCTCGAACCCGATCAGCACCGTGGCTGTCGGTGTGACGGCTTCCTTCGGGACAGTATTGCTGACCGCCGGCACGAAGGGCAGACGGTACGCCCTGCCTCATGCAACCATCCATATGCACCAGCCCCTGGGCGGCGCGCAAGGCCAGGCGACTGATATCGAGATCGCAGCCCGGCAAATTCTGCGCCAGAAGGCAATCTTGAATGACATTTTGTCCAAGAGCACCGGCCAGCCTCTGGAGGTGATCGAACGTGATACCGACCGGGATTTCTACCTGGATGCCAAAGGCGCGGTTGAATACGGTTTGGTAGACCAGGTCCTGGAAATGCCTGAGGTTGTGAAGTAATCAGATCGTCGCGTAGTTGATTAGTCTGCCAGACGAGTAGTCGGAGTCCGCCAAACAAGCTTTCGCTTTGTTGGCGGACTTTTTTTATAGCTGAGCATCCCCTGCGAAATCGGCAAGGTATAATCTCTCCTCACGGAAGGAATCTGATTATGACTTTTTCCATTGTGGCTTGTGATCTCGAAGAGCAGACCTGGGGCGTAGCAGTGGCTTCCAAATTCCCTGCGGTGGGTGCAGTCGTACCATGGGCGCAGGCAGGCGTCGGTGCGGTGGCAACTCAGTCCTTTTCGAACACCTCCTTTGGCCCGCGTGGACTGGCCCTGATGGGTACAGGTTTATCCGCACAGGAGACGCTCGATCGACTGTTGGAAGATGATCCCGATAAAGAACTCAGACAGGTCGGTTTGGTGGATGCCAAAGGCGGTTCTGCAACATTTTCAGGCAGTGGATGCTTTGCCTGGGCAGGCGGGGTTTCAGGCAAGAGTTATGCTATTCAGGGCAATATCCTGGCGAGCGGGCGAGTTGTCCCTGCCATGGAACGAACCTTCCTGAAGACAAAAGGGAGCTTGCCTGTGCGCCTTCAGGCGGCCTTATTGGCTGGTGACCGGGCCGGTGGGGATAAGCGTGGGCGTCAGTCTGCAGCCATTTATGTCGCCAAACCCAAAGCTGGCTATGGCGGTTTTCTCGATCGCTGGTTGGATTACCGCGTCGATGATCATGAAGACCCGGTGCCGCGACTGGGCGAACTGCTCGAAATGCACTATCTGTATTTTGGAAAGAGTCCGGAAGCCGAACGCGTGGCAATCCAGGGCCAGGTTCTGAAACAAATGACCGAGATGCTTACGCAAGCAGGTTATTTGAAAGATGAAAAAACATTCATGAGTGCTTTCAGTGAAGTCATTGCCAATGAGAATTTCGAAGAACGTGCTGACCCCGAAGCAAAGTGGATCGACGGCCCGGTTTTGAATTATCTTACAAAGAAATTCGGGAAATTGTGATATGTCTCTGCCAGAAAACATCAACGCATTGATCCTTGACATGGATGGCGTGGTCTGGCGAGGCGAGACACCCATCGGCGATCTCCCTACTATCTTTGATCGCATCCGGGCGCGTGGATTGAAATATGTCTTCGCGACCAACAACAGCACCAAGACCTCGGAACAATATGTGTTCCGGCTGAAGGGCTTTGGGGTTGAGGTGGAACCCTGGCAGGTAGTCACTTCCTCTCAAGCGGCTGTGCATGCGATAGCGCAAAGGTTTCCAGGTGGAACAAAGGTCTTTATGATCGGTGAAGATGGCATTCGTGTTCCCCTGGAGCAGGAAGGCTTTGAGGTTGTTTCAATAGAGAATGCACCCCAGGCACAGGTTGTCATTATGGGCATGGACCGTGGGATTACCTTTGAAAAAGCCTGTGAAGCGGCTCTGCTCGTGCGAAACGGAATTCCGCTCTATGCAACCAATATGGACAAGACCTTTCCCACCGCCCGGGGGCAAGTCCCTGGGGCGGGCGCCTGGGTTTCTGTCATTACCACGGCCACCAATGTGGAACCGATTGTGGCCGGAAAGCCATTCCCATTTTTGATGGAACTTTCCCTGGAAAGGCTTGGCACAAAGAAAGAAGAAACGCTGGTCATTGGCGACAGGCTTGAAACGGATATCGCCGCAGGGCAAGCTATAGGGTGTCCGTGCGCGTTGATGCTGAGCGGTGTATCCACAAAGGAACAGGCAGAGAAATGGAAGCCGAAGATAGACGTCATCGCCGCGGACCTGGCGACTCTAATAGGTTAGCCCAATCAATGTTAGTCTACGATCTGAGTTTAGACGAAATCACGAATATATTGCAGGAGTGGGGCGAACCGCCTTACCGGGCGAAACAGATCTGGCAGGGCTTGTACCAGCATTTCTACAACTCGCCTGAGCAATTCACGAACTTACCGAAATCCCTGCGCACAAGGCTTGCAGAGCATGTTACCTTCTCTCCATTCAAGGTGAAGATTTATCAGGAATCTTCAGACGGAACCACCCGCAAAACGCTCTTTGAGCTGCCCGACAGGAACTTGATCGAGGCTGTTTTGATGCGTTATGGTGACCCGGCCGATAATCCTCAGATCGTGGCCTCCCCCACTGGCAGAGGTGCGAAAAATCGCCGTACTCTATGCATTTCCACGCAGGCAGGTTGTGCCATGGGATGTGTGTTCTGCGCAACGGGTCAAATGGGTTTTAAGCGCCATCTTTCCAGCGGCGAGATCATTGCCCAGGTCATGTATTATGCCCGGATGCTGAAGCAAAAGAACGAAAATGTCACAAATATCGTCTTAATGGGGATGGGCGAGCCTTTTCATAATTATGACAATACGATGGCGGCGATTGATCGATTGAACGACCCGGACGGCTACAATTTCGGGGCCCGCCGCTTCACTATCTCGACCGTAGGCCTGGTCCCGATGATCCGGCGTTTCGCTGACGAGAAGCGGCAGGTCAATCTGGCGATCTCGCTGCACGCCGCAGATGATGAATCTCGTGTGAGTATGCTGCCAATCAGCAAGAAATATAAGATTGACGAAATACTGGATGCGAGTCGCTATTATGTCTCCCAGACAGGCAGACGGATTACATTTGAATGGGCTCTGATTAATGGAGTTAACGATACTCCTGAGGTTGCCCGCAGATTAGCAGCTAAGCTAAAGGGCTTACTCTGTCATGTCAATGCCATTCCCCTTAACCCAACTGCACGCTACGAAGGCCGCGCTACCGATCGGCAAAGAGCGGCATTGTTCAAGGAAATGCTGGAGCAGCTTGGAATTCCATGTACTATACGGATGAGGCGGGGAATTGATATACAGGCGGGATGCGGCCAGCTGGCGGGTGCTGTCTCTTCTTAGTGTTATTGGAAGTAAAAAGTAATAGCAATATATTGGCTATGCGCAAAAAGCAATATGAAGATTTTTAATCCTTCACGCGTTAACTCTCTAGAACGCATGACTGAAGCCTACTCGGCGCGGCTCATCAGTGAATGCATCGCCGGAAATGAGGACGCGATCGAGTTTCTCGTTCGCCAGTATGAGACGGGTGTCTTCAGGCTGGCATTATCGATAATAGGCAATGAGGCCGAAGCCAATGAAATCACCCAGGAGACCTTTATCGCGGCACTCCGCTCATTGCCTTCTTACCAAGAACAGAAATCCTTCAAAGCATGGTTGTATACGATCGTATTAAATTATAGCCGCAGTCATCTTCGCAAAAGAAAGATCGTTGAACGATTAAGAACTACACTTACGACCATCTTTCAGGTTGAAAATCAAAAGCAAGTTTCGCCAGAAGATGTAATCATTCAGAATGAAAAAGAAGCCGCGCTCTGGAATTCCTTGAATCAGCTGGATGAACGACAGCGCATTGTTGTAATCCTTCGATATTTTCATGATCTATCGATCGCCCAGATTTCCAAAATTCTTTCCGTGAATGAAGGGACGATCCATTCCAGACTTCATAGCGCTCGAGAGAAATTGAGAAACACGCTGAGGCATTTGCACGGAGAATAAACTGAAATGCAACTTACACATCAAGAAGCCCGCAGGCTGATTCAACTCAAAGCCGACGATGCACTGAATTCCCGGGAGAATATGGCTCTCTCTGTCCATCTCCAAGGCTGCCTGGAATGCCAGACCTATGCTGAGGAAATCAAAGAGGTGGAAAGCCTCTTACTGCCGTTGCTCAAAAGACAGTGGAACTCTCAACCAGCCCCCCTCTCCATCAGTACAATTGCGGCAAAAAGATTCCCCAAAATACCAGCCAGTGCCATACTGGCTACGCGAACGGCAATGGTTGCGATTGTTTTCGTAGCGGTGGTCTTTAGCGCCTGGCAATTCATCGCTGCAGACAGTCAAATCCCCAATCTATCGCCGGTGGGGATTCTGCCTGTTCCCACTCCCTCAGCCCAATCGACCAGTACAAAGATCATGCTCCAAAAGTGCCCAGAGACACTTTATCACGTCCAGGAAAACGATACGCTCGAAAGTATTGCCAACCAATTCTCAATCTCCAAAGAAGACATCCTGGCGATCAACGGCTTGAAATCAGAAACACTGAACACCAGCATGAAATTGATAATCCCAGTCTGCGGTTTTACTCCAACTGGCACACTCAATCCGACGCGCCTCACGACAACCTATACACCTTTGACAGACCATTCAACTTCAACTCCAGGCGGATAGATCCAACTAGTAGATATTAAGAAAATATTACACGCAAACTTGTCAGAACATTAAGATTGAAGTATAAGTCTCCCAATCTCGCTATACATACAAGGTATTATGAATAACGATAATAAACCCTCTTGGCTTGAACGACCCGTTCACCCCACTCTTCCAGCGATCACAAATGAAATTGCACTCTTTGCAGGGATCATACTCCTGGCAATCGTGACAAGATTCTATAATCTTGACGCGCGTGTCATGAGTCACGATGAAAGCTTGCATACGTATTTCTCATGGCTTTTATATCGTGGGCAGGGCTATCAGCATACACCGATGATGCATGGACCCTGGCAATTCCATTGGATCGCGCTTTCCTATTTCCTGTTCGGCGTCAGCGACTTTACTGCCCGCATCCCGGCCGCAGTATTTAGCATCGCGACAGTCTGCATGGTTTGGTATTGGCGGCGCTACCTGGGAAAGACCGGTGCGCTCATTGCTGCGCTGCTAATGGTAGTCTCGCCATTCATGCTCTTCTATGGGAGATATGTGCGAGAGGACGTGTATACGGGCTTGTCGGGCCTTTTGATGCTCTATGCTCTCCTGCGCTACCTGGAAGTGGGCTCGAGTAAATACCTATACTTGCTGACAGCCGCATTAGTCATCCATTTTACAGATAAAGAGACATCCTTTATCTATGCACTGCAAGCCTTCGCTTTTCTGGCAATCTATTTCATTGTCAAGATCACAAGAAAGCCATGGGAAGATAATCAACAGCTCTTTCGAACTTTTATCATCACACTTGTAGCGGCATCGATTTTGCTGGGAGCGGGTGCGGCGCTGGCATATATCAATAGGACTCCTGAAACCTTAAGCGGCACTGAGACCGCTGTGCCTGCCAATCCGACAACTGCTGCCTCGCCATTCGCTTCAAGCGCGGGAGGATTTTCGCTTTCCACACTTCTATTGGCGCTTGGCATCGTAATACTTCTGATCGCCGTCGGAATCTATTTTTTTCTTGCCTATATCCGGCATACGCTCCCAAAAGAGCGTTCGTTTGATCTGATGATCCTGATTGGCACCTTTGTGCTGCCGATGGCAACGGCTTTCCCCATCAACTGGCTTAAAGCGAGATTGAACGTCGTCATTCCCACCGATTCCGCCTCTGTGAATGGGCTGGATTCAAGATCATTGATGATTATCGGGATATTTGTAGCGGCGTTCTTCCTTGTTTCAATCCTGATTGGTATGCTATGGAATCGCGACTGGTGGAAATACGCAGCTCTGTTCTGGGGAGTCTATACCATCCTGTTCACGACCTTCTTTACAAATGCCGCGGGTTTTTTCACGGGAGTTGTTGGGTCGCTTGGGTATTGGCTCGTGCAGCAAGGTGTGCAGCGCGGCAGTCAACCCGAATATTATTATGTGCTGATTCAGATCCCAATGTACGAGTTTCTGCCTGCGATTGGCACTCTCGTCGCAATTGGCCTGGGACTCAAGAAACTGCTCAGTCAGCGCCCAGCCGTCCCGGCGAGTGAGGCGGATGTCTCTCTGGAACCAAACGATGCCGCGACTCAACCCAATTTCGGAGTGTTTTTTGGCTTAATCATCTGGTGGGTGTTTAGCAGCATCCTCGCGCTCACCATTGCCGGGGAGCGTATGCCGTGGCTCACCTATCATATGACCTGGCCAATGATCTTAGCCTCCGCCTGGGCAATTAGCCAGATCATCGATTCCGTAGTCCAGCGCCTCGCAACTGAGAAACCACAGCGCATCGGACTTGCAATTCTTATCCTGATCGTGTTTGTCCTGGCGGCCTTTAATACTCTGCGTTCCCTATATGGGGGAACACCTCCTTTTCAAGGCTCCGAGTTGCTACAACTTCAAGCGACTGCAGCCTTCATCCTCCCATTTATTACGATGATACTGACGGGTGCCTTGCTTGCCTACTTGATGAAGGATGATCTTGTCAGCCTTGGTGTTGTGGCATTGATCATCCTGGCGATTATCACAGTTGGGTCAAGCATCATCAATGGCGCGGCCCTGCTTATGCTGACCTCGACACCTGGCACCGATCAAACAGGCTTATTCTCAGACTGGCTGAAATTTGGATCGGCGCTGGTTGCCCTGATTGGAAGCATCGTAGGCGCCAACTATCTGCTGCAGCGGCAGCGCACGAGCACTTTTGTCGGTCTCGTTGTTTTGACGATCTTCGGCTTGCTTTTTGTTCAAACGGCGCGCACCTCTTTTAGGGCCGCCTATATCAATTACGATGATGCGACAGAATACATGGTTTATGCACATGGCGCAACCGGGGTGAAAGAGGTGATGTCGCAGGTAGCGGAGATCTCAGAGCGCACCTCGGGTGGACTGAACGCCGTGGTGGCCTACGATGCAAGCGCCCCGGACACGGGCGTCTCATGGCCATTTGTCTGGTATCTGCGGGACTTTACAGCGCTCCGTTCATTTGATCAACCCACACGGTCTTTGCGTGATGCAGTCGCGGTGATCGTCGACCAGAAGAATTTCGACAAGATCAATGCCGCACTCGGCGATGAGTTTTATGAGTTCGATTACATCCGTATGTGGTGGCCCAATCAGGATTACTTCAATCTGGATAAGACGCGGGTATTGGATGCCATCACCAATCCACAGATTCGAGAAGGCATTTTCGATATCTGGTTTAACC
The DNA here is from genome assembly GCA_035298105.1 of Anaerolineales bacterium. GTDB lineage: Bacteria > Chloroflexota > Anaerolineae > Anaerolineales > Villigracilaceae > Defluviilinea. Next base: position 22,655 of record DATGYJ010000513.1, read on the forward strand.
GCGATTACACAAAATATGCCCAAGCCATTGGAAGCACATCCATGACGCTCACCACCTGGCAGCCCGCCGACCAAATGCGACTCTACATCCGTAAGGACATCGCCTCCAAGATCTGGAATTATGGCGTTGGTCCATCGGAAGCACCGGTCGCGGCGGACCCCTATGAGGCAGGTATCATTACGTTGGCTGCGGACCAGATCTTCGGCGCAGACCTTTATCAGCCTCTCGGCTTAAATGCGCCACGCGCCATTGCGGCCGGGCTAAGTGACGATCTTTATGTGGCTGACTCTCGCAACCATCGCATCCTGCATATTGCCTCTGACGGAAAACTGCTGAACCAATGGGGTACGTTTGCCGATCAACAAACTGGGAATGCTCCGATCGGGACATTCAATGAGCCCTGGGGCGTGGCGGTCGGTCCTGATGGCTCTGTGTTTGTCGCTGACACATGGAACCATCGCATTCAAAAGTTTACGAAAGACGGCAAGCCGCTTCTGATGTGGGGACAATATGGTCAGCCACTGCCTGAGGTTCCAGAATCCAAGAGTTCCTTTTGGGGTCCACGCGGCATCGCAGTCGACTCACAGGGACATGTCTTCGTTGCCGATACGGGAAACAAGCGCATTGTCGTTTTCGATTCGGAGGGCAAGTATATTACAGAGTTTGGAACAGGAGGGCTTGATCCCGGTCAATTTGATGAACCCGTCGGCGTGGCAGTGGCAAATGATGGAACCGTCTTTGTGACGGACACATGGAATCAGCGTATTCAATCTTTCATTCCTAGCGATGATGGCACTTTATATGTACCTTTAAAACAATGGGATGTGAATGCCTGGTTCGGTCAATCAGTCGATAACAAGCCCTTCATTGCTGTCGATCAAAACAAACATGTTTTCATCACGGATCCTGAAGGATATCGCGTGATCGAATTCACTGATACCGGGGAGTTTGTACGAACGTGGGGAGACTTTGGATCTAGTCCTAATGAAATAGGACTTGCAGCAGGCGTTGCAGTTGACCCCAATGGATTCGTTTGGGTAACCGATGCTGGCAACAATCGAATATTAAGATATACCTTGCCGTAACACAGGCAATAACTGAAACAAGCCCTTTCACAATGAAAGGGCTTGTTATTTAACCAAGAGTATGAACGCTAAATTTCAACTGCGAGGCAAGTAAGGGTCTCTTCGACACCTGGCATCGGTTGAATGGAGGAAGCGATGAGCGTACCAAGCCCGCCAAGATCATCGGCCTCAACAACGGCGACTGCATCATAAGGACCAAAGGTCATGCTGGCTTCTAGAACATGCGGCGTCTCCCGCAATCGGCGCACTACCTCTTTGACGTTGCCAGCTCGAATTTTGATCAGCACATATGCTTTCATGTTTTCTCCTTTTACTGGGATTTATCTGAACGAAGGAAAATAGCCCAATAGACCGTAGCAACCAGCACTGCTCCACCGATGATATTTCCAATGGTTACAGGAATTAGGTTTTTGATGAAAAACGCCTGCCAAGTCAAAAGATCGAGATGCGGGACCTTGTCTCCTACAGCAGCGATAAATTTTGGATCAAAATCCTTGATGAACAGTGCATAGGGGATGAAATACATATTTGCAATACTATGTTCAAACCCGGCTGCGACGAAGGCAGTGATCGGGAAAATAATTGCAAAGATCTTATCGATCGTACTGCGGGCGCTGTAGGTCAACCAGACCGCCAGGCACACCAGTGCATTACACAATATACCCAAGGCAACCGCCTGTAGAAAGGTTAGGTCAACTTTTGCGACGCCGATCTTTAAAGCAGTAATTCCTACCGCATTCGTGCCAAATGCATATTGTTTTGTCAGAAACATCAAGATCACAGTTCCAATGGAACCAACAAAGTTTCCAAGATAGACAATGATCCAGTTCCGGAGAAGTGCCTGGCCGGTTACTTTGCCATTTGCCCAGGCCATGACAATCAGGTTGTTGCCGGTAAACAATTCCGCCCCACCGACAACCACCAGGATCAGCCCTAAACTAAAGACCAAGCCCATGAGCAGGCGGGTCAATCCATAGGGTAAACCGGTATTAAATGCTGCTGCTCCATCAGGCGCTGTGATCGCCATCCCGCCGGCGCCAATCGTTGTCGCAAAAATAGCGCCTAGGGCGATGAACGCTCCGGCTAGCACTGCCAGCATAAACATCTTAAGAAAGGGCATTTCGGCCTTGCGCATGCCCAGAAACTCTGCACGGGCGGCCATTTCTGCGGGCAATAGCGCATCAATACGAATTTCACTCATAGTGCCTCCAATTTGTGAATTTATTCACATAGTGCCAGAGTATATCAGACGCTCATTTGAATTTAAGCCAGGATTGTAATGATTTTGCCGTGATATTCTTCCGATATTTGGAAGCTCCAACCTTGCTTCATATTATCCAGCCCGATAAAAGTTCCCCGCCTAAGAGAGCAAGTACGATGGATAGGGATCATGACTTTCAGGATCATCGAGTCCCTCGTCAGCGCAGATGAAGAAACAACTGGAGCAGATCCTGGCGTCTCCTGAAAATGAAATTACGCTCTTGCATCCGTTCAGACTATAATAGAAATAGTCGGAAATTCATCTTCAGAGGAGGCTTTCATGAGCGCAAAACCCGTTAACCCTGTCAATGGGAAATATACCATTCCCGGCAAGAACAACAGAAATATTGAATTAACCTTGGATGACCCCGATTTGAAGAAATATATAGTAGAGGCATTGGATGGGGCCGATATGGACAGCAAACTACCTTCATCTAACCCGCTAGGCATCAATTGGTTTGCATGTTTCAGCGTGTATAAGAGCAAAGACGGAAAGAAGGATGGATACGCCACCGTCAAGTATTCATTCGGGGTTAGTCTGGTCGATGGACAGAGACTATACGTTGCTTATGGCAAACAATCCTACGACGTGACTGACGAGATGAAGAAGAATGGCAAGGTTACCCTCAGTGAAGGCGACCCAGGCATCGGCACTGCACCGTAGTAGCTCTTATTGATCAAACGCTTGCGCGGCTTTCTGAAGTGCCAGCCGCCAGGGGACGTTTTCAACATACATTTTGCGAGCTTGCTCGTCCTGGAATCTCGAGACCTGCTCTTCAAGCAGCTGAATTGCTGTTCTTAATATCTGGGTGGACCGCGGGTCTTGGCACTTCTTAAGAAATAAATAGCAGGTATAGTAGACACGTAGGGGCTCATCGGTGCCATCCAGTGTTCCCCCGTGGTCAAGATGAGCAAAGATCTTCTTGGCTTCTCGTGCAGCAGTTTCCAGATCATCCACGCGCAACGCCAGATCTACCAATCCGGCTAGAGGTTCCATGGACAAAGAAGGTTGGCCCAACTCATCCCGAAGTTCGATCGACTTTTGATAGGCCCGGCTCGCCCGTTCATATTCGTTCATAAGCAAATAAGCGTGCCCCGTATAGAGCATTGCCCAGGCCTCTCCTGATCGCTCGCCCGTTGTTTGAGATAATCTGGTCGCTTCCTCGGCATACTGCAAAGCTTGCGAAACATTATTTTGAATCCCTGCCACTGCGCTCAGATTAATAAGAATATAGGTCTCATAATAACGATTGCCAGTTTCACGAGCAATCAACAATGATTGTTCATGATATTTATATGCGGCATCAAAGTCTCCTTGCATACCAGACGCGAAACCAAGATTCCCAAGTGTGGATCCTTCTGCATTGCGATCGCCAATTTCACGGGCAATGTTATAAGATTGTTGGTAATAGTTACGTGCAACTTCATAATTGCCTTTCACAGCACCTTCTGATAAACCAAGGTTACTTAATGCCCTGATTTCCAGACTGCGGTCCTTCATTTCTCGAGCAATTTGGAGCGCTTCAAGAAGATAATCATGAGCAACGCTTGGTTCTTTCTGTTCCAGCGCAATCAATCCCATTGCGGTCAAGACTCTGGATTCTTCCTTTCGATTACCTACACGGCGAACGTGACTTAACGTGTTCTGCGCGCGTTGCATAGATTCTTCCAGCCTTCCCAAGTGCATCAAAGCCAGAAACCAGGTAGTTTGCGCAAGAAACGCCAAATCAGTCTCCGCGATTGAATTGGAAAGAATTTCAGCCTGTGTGGCATCTTTGATTGCGTCCAAATAGTTCCCCATTAGATAATGATATAGTGTGCGCAACATCAGCATTTTCGCAAGGCGGGTATCATCACCAAGTTGCTGTGCTAATTTTTCCAATGAGTCAAGGTCATTCAATTGGGCAACCCGATCGGCCCGCCGATTAAATAACTCAACCCGCTCAACGAGCAAATCGAATTGGGCGCTTAGGTCATTGAAGGGTGTAAACGCCAGCGCGCGGGTATAGTAGTCGATTGCCTGATAATTTTGATATAGCTCCGCCGCGGATTTGCCCGCTAGCATGTAATACTTCTGTGCTTTCGAGCTCAGTTCACCATGTTCAGAGTGATAAGCCAATTCAGCATAGTGGGTCTGCAAGTCATCAGCATGCAAACTCTCCAGCGCTTCAACCGCCAGGGAATGGAGTTGCTGCCGTCTGGCACGCATCTGCATTTCGTAAGCCGCGTCGCGTAGAAGTCCGTGTGAGAAGATATAGCGCATGTCGTTTAGAGGGGCCCAAATTGCTGCCTTTTCTGCTTCGTCCACGTGAGTCCGGATGTTCACATCTTCTGACAACATTTGCAATAACACTCGAAGCTCGAATTCACGCCCTAATACAGAGGCAGTCTGGATACTCTCCTTCACCTCATGCGGAAGCTGATCCAGCCGCGCCACCAGGATAGAGCGTATATCTCCAGGCAGAAAATCGTCACGCAGCCGCTTAACCAAAGTCCACCCCCTTTTGCTGGTTTCAAGAAGATTTTCTTCCTGCAAATAACGAATGATTTGCTCTACAAAATATGGATTACCTTCCGAACGGTTCCATAACAATGTGACCAATTCCGGCGCTGCGATACCACCTAGGATGGTTTCCGTGAGATGCGCGATCGCCTCACGCGAAAGTCCATGTAAGTGAATCTGTTCATCGATCAGAGCTTCTCCAAGTGAGGCAGCCGAGGGACGTGTTGTCACAATCACTGCAATCGGATAGGACGCCCCAGACGCAAGGAGGGCGCGCTTCAAGCGCGGCAGGAGTTCCTTGGAATCATGGTCGGTGAATTGAAGATCTTCCAGAAAAAGTACAACCGGCTGGCGCAGGCTTTCCGCCTTGAGCAATGAAATCAATGCCAGGATTGTATTGTTATAGCGCCCCTCTGCATCGAGTTGTTCATAAAGCGATTGACTCCAGTGCAAATCGAGCAGGGCGCCGAGAAAGGAACGGGTCCGGTCAAGCTCACGCACCAAATCCGGGTCTGATATCGAGGCGAGCAAGTCGTCTAGTTTCGAATCGAAGAACTGCTTCCGTTCATCGTGCGATTGATAGGGATAAATTCCAAAATAGCGTGATAACCAGCTGCGTAACGGGTTGAACGATTGGCGCAAGATCTGATCTGACTGGCAGACCGCCCACAATATATTCTTCCCCTCGAACCTCTTTGAGGAACGAAACTCATAGACCAAGCGTCCTTTTCCGATACCCGCCTCGCCTGAAACCAGCAGCAAGCCTGCAAATTTATTTTGCCATAAGGGCCCAGTGAAATTGGCAAGTCTTGAAAGCTCTTCTGCGCGACCCACGAGTTCGCCTTGGTAGATAGGTTCTGAGGTTTGTTTGTGTCCGGCTAAGCGATGGACTTTCTGCTCTGCGGCGAAGCCTTTGAACACTTGAGTGCCAACAAATTCAATTTCAAACCGTTTGGAAACTCGTCGCGCGATCCGATCATCCACCCAGATCTCACCACTCGGTGCACCCATCATAAAACGGGACGCCAGGTTAACACCCCAGCCATAGCAGGTAT
>DATGYJ010000514.1:0-2858 GCA_035298105.1 Anaerolineales bacterium
ACAGGATACTTGGAAATCACTTCAAGTTTCATTGGCTTCCTCCATTTACATTCAAAAAGCCGAACATACTCCACAACCGGCGCATGATGCCATGACCAAAATCTGCCTCGAGGAACTGTGCCGGGCAGGAACCAGGTATCACGGCAATCCCATATTTCCTGCACATTTCCACCGCAGGTGCTGAGACGCTGGTCGAGCCTGCTGCCAGACCAGGTTTCGTTCCCATCAGGCAGTGCATCCAAACATGTTTGATCTCCAAGTCCACACACTGTTGCACGACCTGTTCAGTTACTTTCGGACTTGTCAGCATAAATACCGCATCTGGTTTTTCAGGGATGGATTTCAGATCCGGATAGCACGGCGAGCCGTCAAATGCGGATATGCGCGGATTGACCGCATAGACACGATAGCCATGTTGCTTGAATGTTTTGTAATTTTTGTTAGCGCCGGTCTCGCGTTGATTGGAAACACCCACACGGCGATCACCTTTTGGGCGAGAAAATCCTGCACGAGATTATCAATGTTTGACATGAGATTACTCCTTCTGTGAATTTACTGATTCGCAAGTGCGCCACGCCTACTGGTCAATCAGCTCGAGTAGTTTGGGATAGACTACCGCGATGTTCATGTTTGGGTCGTCAACACCGATGATGTCGTGACCTAACCCTAGGTTCGCAGGGAACTGGTAGGTCTGCACCTCCTTAGCCCAGCGAGTGCGCCACAGGCTAACGACTTCGTCGGTGACAATATTGTCGACAGCAGGGTCGTTGAGATTGGTGATGACTAGTATGGAGTCCGCTGCCGGTGCCTTCCGTTGTGCCAAGGCCCGGATAGATCGGCTCAATCTCAAAATCTGTCCCAGGGCATGTGTGGACAATCGCAGATAATTGTAGGGACGCGGACTATCAGCCTTTTTCTGCGGATCGTCCCAGAGGTACGAATTCGGAAGTACACGAAAAGCCCAGCCCATGAGGGGAGTCCAAAACCGAGGTATGGTCTTGAACCCGAAACCGGGCGAAATCAAGACCGCCAGGTCAATATCCTGCCTCTGCTGTGCTGCCCAACCGGTAACCAATCCGCCACACGAAATGCCTGCCATTGTCACACGATCCCCCAAACCGCGAGCGATATCCACGACGCTGTCAGCATAACGAATGAAATCCTCGGCTCGCAACTTCTCATGCTCCGTGTTCATGCGATCCGCCAATCCATGATAGGGCATGGTCATGGCCAGTACGTTGTAGCCGCGGTCGAAGAATTGCGCGGCGATCTCCTTGAAGGGTGCGGGACTGCTGACATAACCATGAACGAAGACAATTGCCTTCGCGGTCTTGGCACCATGCGTCATCAGGATGGTGTGACTATACGGATTGAAATTGACTTCAGTGGCAATCTTGCTTTCGACGCGCTGTACCGCTTCCGCATAGTTCGCGGCGGGATGCGGTTGCGAAGTGTAGAGACTCAGGTTGTGAGTAGGCAGCCTCCAGAGGTTTTCAGCTTTCTGAAAATTGTTTTCCTTCATGATAGTGGGTTGTTGTGCCATGGCAAACTCCTTTTCCTTTTTTGAATAGCCTGCCGGTCAAATGTCGGGAAGTCGATCATGTTTTTGCGGCGAGAATAGATTACGGCTTGTCACTCGTAAAATAGAGCCAAAGTGCATTTAATTCTGTGTCGGTCATCTCATGGAAGGTATTGGATGACATCGTTGGACCGAATGGTTTTCCGTCCGGCAAAACGTCGGTTTCGAACGCGTGAATAAATTCATCCTGCTTCCATGCTCTCACGGCGTTGCCAATGTTGTTGCCATAGCATGCGATGCAAACAGCAGAAAGGTATGAGCCGTAGTCGATTTTTTCCGCTGCCGGCGTAAATAATCCAATCTTGTTTATTTTCTTCCATTCGAAAAATCGAGCTTTCTGGAAGGGGGTGATGCTGTTGGGAACTGACCATCCCCTCTTTGCCGTTCGGTAGGTCAGTTGGTCGGTGCTTCGTGTGCTGGCGCAGGGCGGGACATTGGCAACGCTGAGGCAATCCCGAGCACAATCGCTACACCAATCGTGAGCAGCGAACCAACAAAATCGGGCTTGGCGATCTTGAGAAAGATGATGCCCAGCGCAATAGCCACGCGAGTCTGGATGGAGATCCAAAGGACTGGGTGATTCACCAGGTTATGGAAGGTTTGTGAAACGGATCCTTTCTCCGTAGCCAGAGCTTGCTCAATGGCGGCCATCCGCGGTTTGGTGAGCGCCACCGAGAGCACGATGATCAAGACGAGTGCTCCCAGCACTACCAGGATCCATGGCACCCAACCCAACCCATTCAGCACCATATAGATGCCAGTGATGACCGTTGTCAGCATAGAGGGGAATCCCACCTTGTTTGTACTTTTGAGAATTCCCGTCCAAGCACGAACCTGCTCGGGAAGTATGGCACCTCGGAGTTGCCGCAGGCCAGTCCATTCCAAGCTAAGTGCCACGAAAACTCCCAGCGCGCCTACGATATGTAAGAACAAGGCAATTGAAAAACTGTTCATGATTTACTCCTTTTTATATGTACGCTTCTTGTTGTTTTTTGAGTTCTACTCTGTATGAAAATGCTGCATAAAACAGCCAACCGACCAGCAGTGGAACAAACGCAACTAGAATAGAAGTTGTTGCACTGCTTCCGCCAATTTCTAGGATGATGCGCCGTAGGGGCAAAAGGCAGATTAGTCCGGCATGCACAGTGCTGGCTACGGTCATTGCTTGTCGTAATGTTGGATACCTTCGACAATAGGCTGTGGCGATCCAGGAAGCTATCGCAAGCGCCAATAGATGAGTGCCACTGGATAGGTCGCTGGATATCATGCTCGAAAGCCC
>DATGYJ010000515.1:0-5654 GCA_035298105.1 Anaerolineales bacterium
ATTGTATCCACGCGCATAGATCCGCCGCTGCCGTTAGCACGTTTGCGCGCCCGTAACCGGCTGACCGAAATCCGTTCCACAGACCTGCGGTTCACGTTGGACGAGACCAACTCCTTTCTTGCTCAGACCATGGGGTTGATACTCTCTGAAGAAGATGTAAAAGCCATCGAGACTCGCACAGAAGGCTGGATCGCCAGCCTGCAGTTGGCTGCCATTTCCATGCGGCAACAAAACGATATATCCAGCTTTATCCGAGCCTTCACTGGCAGTAACGTCTTTGTTGCCGAGTATCTCATGGAAGAAGTTCTGAATCAGCAGTCCGAAGAAGTTCGGATCTTCCTGCTGCAAACGAGTATTCTAGCGCGCTTAAATCCAAGCCTATGTAATGCAGTACGCGCTGCTGCAGACAGTCAAGCTCTGTTGCGGCAGCTCTATCAATCCAATCTGTTTGTTATCCCGTTGGATGACGAGGGACAGTGGTTCCGCTATCATCAACTCTTTGCAGATCTCCTCCTGGCTCGTCTTCAGGCATCAGGCTCCGGTGAAGAGATTGCGATGTTACAGCGTCGCGCCGCGCTCTGGTACGACCAGGCAGGGATGATGAGTGATGCAGTTGCTCATGCATTGTGGGCGAAAGATTATCAGTATGCGGTAACACTCATCGAAAAAGTTGCACTTCCCATGATTTTAAAGGCCAACTTCAAGATGATGGAAGACTGGCTGGCAGCCATTCCTCCTGAATTCCTAAAGGAAAGCCTCCCGGCCAATCTGGCATTCGCCTGGATGCATTTGCTTCGGCGCAATTTGGAACACGCCGCTCCTTACTTAGAACGGCTGCAACACATGTTTCCGGAACGCGGCAGCGAGATTCAGCCTATATTGCAAGGGGAATGGTTTGCCCTTCAAGCAATTCTACTGAATGCACAGGGCAACGCCATGGAAAGCCGTGATCTGGCAGAAAGAGCCTTGCGATTGTTACCCGAGGGCGAGTCCATGGTGCGAAGCATGACTTACATGGCGCTCTCGAATTCCTATGAACAGCTTCAAGAATATGAACGAGCCAGGCAGATTCTTGAGGCGATGATCCAATTCGCTCGCAGCACAAATGATCTTAGCTCTGAAGTGTTCGGGTCTTCCTTGCTCGGACGAATGATCCTCCATCAGGGAGAACTTCATGCTACTTACCAAATCGTGTCGGATGCTCTTCTAAGAATGGAACATCAGAAGGCATTCTCGCCTTTTAGTGCAACTTTGTTTGGAGAACTGGCACAGGTTCATTACCATTGGCACCAATTCCCCGAGGCGCGAGAGTACTTCTCACGTTCCGTACAGTGGAGCACACTGGGCGGCTTTAGTGACGCCGAGATCTACCACAGTGTCTTCCTGTCGCGCCTGTTTCAAATGGAAGGCGACCTGAAGTCTTCTCTTCAGGAGATTGAGAAAGCTGTACACCTGATGGAGACTGCGGCTCCGGCTCTTGTCAAGGAAGAAGTGGTCGCTCAACAGGTAAGCATTTTTCTCACGCTGGATCGTCTGGCCGATGCTCAGAATGCCCTACGTGCTTATGGCTTTACTTTTGATGCAGGGTTTTCTTATCCCGCGTTGGCGTCTGAGACTGTCCTTACACATGCTAATGCTTTGTTATACAACAGCGCTCTACGAATTCTCCTGCACCGCTCCAAGACAAAAGGTGAACAGCAGGATTTACCGGCAGGAATTCTTCTGGCAGAACGTGTGATCAATGGCTCACGCCGTTGCAAACTTCTTCCCATCGCGTTGCAGACAGTCCTACTGCGTGCACAACTTCATGTAGCGGCTGGAGACGAAAGCGCCGGTTTAGCTGACATTGTCACGGCGTTGAAGTGGGCAGAACCCGAAGGGTTTATTAGCTTATTCGTGGAAGAGGGTCATGCGATTTCAAACCTGCTTGCGCTCTCGTTGCGTCGAAAGCAGATTGAGCCATCTGAAGCGGATTATATAAAGCGTATACTTGCTGGCTTTCTGGACAGGCAGTCACTACAGGAAGCTTCAACCGCCGCTGATGTAGATGATGATCTTAAGATGATCGAACCCCTGACCGCACGAGAGCGGGAAGTTCTGAACCACATTGCTGACGGAGACTCAAATCAAATGATCGCCGACAAGCTGGTCATTACGCTGAGTGCCGTTAAGAAACATACACGTAACATCTTTGCGAAACTCAATGTGAATAGCCGCACGCGGGCCATTGTGCGCGCTCGCCAGCTAAAACTTATCAAGTCAAACTGACACTTCCAGATTTCATTATTGTTGGCAGGTGTACTTAAGTACACCTGCTTTTTCGTTGTTTCCCAAATAAATACACCACCTTGGTGCAGTGACGTTTGTGGGTCTGTAGTCTATATTTCAGGGCAGAAAAAAGGAGAAAAAATGACTGCAATCACTTCAACCATCCAATCCCGAAAAGAAAGCCCCTCTTCTGAGTGGAGCGGCTTATACAAGCTTGGAGCTTTAACATCGCTGCTGATCCTAGGCACGGCCCTGCTTGAAATCTTGATCACGTTCCTGCCTGGAGGCTACGCATCCGCAGAAACTGTAGTTGATTGGTTCAACCTTCTTCACGATAACTGGTTCCTCGGTCTTCGCAACCTGGGCTTGTTGAACATTGTGATGATTGCTCTCGGCATTCCGATGCTCTTTGCACTCTGCATGGCTCATTGGAAAATCAATCCTAAATATGCCGTGCTGGCATTGATTATTTCCGTCATCGGCGATGCAGTGTTTTACGCAACCAATAGAGCATTCGCCATGCTCGATTTGAGCGCTCAGTACGCAGCTGCCAGCACAGAGGCTCAAAGGATAACTTTGGAAGCAGCCGGACAAGCTTTGCTGGCTGTAGGGCAAAGCCATGTACCCGGTACTTTCATTGGCTTTTGCCTTGGTGAGATCGCCGGCATACTCATTTCTGTTGTCATGTTAAAAGGCGGGATATTCAGCAAGCTCAATGCCTGGGTGGGTATTCTCGGCTTTGGCATGCTTTGGATCTATGAAATCTGCCAGTCGTTTATTCCGGGATTAGCAAGCTTCGCACTGATCTTTGCCATGATCGGCGGAATCTTGAACCTGGTTTGGTACAGACTGATCGCTCAAAGATTCTTCAAACTTGCTTGAAAAGCAAAAATTTGAATCAATAAGGAAATAAGAATGGAAACAACACTCAATACAACAAGTACTGTAACAACGCGGGCCTCATGGAAATGGATTTACAAACTGGGAGCCGTGGCTGCTGTGACAGCGCTGCTCGCCAATCTCCTCGATGTGTTGTTGGGATTTGGCAGCACAGAGATGGTAACCTACGGCACGAAATCTGCAATCGAGTGGTTTGCTTTGTACAACGAAAACTGGTTTCGAGGTGTGTATGCGCTCGGGATATTGAACATAGTTTATATGATCGCTATGCTGCCGGTGTACTTCGCCTTATTCGGCGCGCATTTTGATCAACATGCCCTCGGTGCTGGCTTGACTATCTTCATCTTTCTAGCCGCCATGTCGATGTATATTTCCAACAATGCAGCAATTCCGCTATTGGTTCTCTCGAGCAAATATTCACTGGCAAATACAGATATGCAACGCACTGCCCTGGTGTCAGCGGGTGAAGCGATATTGTCGCGTGGTGAAGATTTCACAGCAGGTTCTTTTATCCCTCTATTCCTGGGCGGTGTTGCAGCGATTTGTATTTCCCTGATCATGTTACGGGGTGGAATTTTCGGAAAGGTGAATGCCTGGATTGGGATCGTTGGTTTTACGTTCCTGTCACTCTTTACGATCGTTGCCACGTTTATTCCTGCTCTTTATCAAGTCGCGTTCTATTTCCTTGCTTCGATTGGTGGAATTCTCGCGCTAACCTGGTTTGCTCTTGTCGCTCGCAGGCTTTTTCAACTTGGGAGAAATGAGTAGAGAGATTCAGAATGGTCAAAAGAAATTTCTAGATAACAAGAAAGGAATGAAAATGTCTAAAGTAGTTCTTATTACGGGTTGTTCCACAGGGATCGGACGGGATCTCGCGCAACAATTAACTCAATCCGGTTATACTGTTGTGGCGACTGCCAGGAAGGCGGAAACTCTGGATGATCTGTCGGTCGCCCTAAAACTGCCGTTGGATGTTACCCAGTCGCAGTCAGTCAACCATGCTGTTGCCCAAACGCTCCGACAGTTCGGACGGATCGATGTTCTGGTGAACAACGCTGGATACAGCATGCTCGGAGCGCTGGAGGAAGTCTCTGAGGAACAGACGCAGCGGGTGTTCGACGTCAATGTGTTTGGAGCACTGCGCATGATCCGTGCCGTTGTTCCGCACATGCGAAATCAGCGCTCCGGACGCATTATCAATATCAGTTCAATTTCCGGGAAATTATCCACTCCTGCAAACGGTACATACTCGGCGACCAAGTTTGCCCTGGAAGCTCTTAGTGATGCGCTTCAGCTGGAATTGACCCCCTTTGGGATTCAGGTGGTGTTGGTTGAACCGGGTGCAATCAAGAGCTATTTTGATAATACAGCTCAAACGCATGCGCGGGATATTCTCTTGAATACGGTCTCACCATACCAGCCTCTTTATAAACAAAGCAAACAATTTGCAGTGGGCATGCGCAGGGATGAACCCGGACCAGAGGTCGTTTCCGAGGTAATTGAGCAGGCAATGAAAGCAGTGAAGCCTAAGGCCCGCTATCTTGTCGCAATTCCCTTCTCAGGCAGATTAGTTATGCACCTTCGTGATTTTATTTGGGGTTCCGTACTAAGACAGATGTTCAAGGTCAATCCACCCGAGATGCAGCCATGATTAACAACAAAATCCTGATCACCTATGCCAGCCGCACAGGTTCAACGGCAGAGATTGCGGAGACAATCGCAAAACGCCTGACAGACTGTGGCGCACAAGTGGAAGTCCTTCCGATGCAGGAGGTGAAAGACCTATCTGTGTATCGCGCGGTCGTGGCAGGAAGTGCCATTCGCGATTCGAAATGGTTGCCTGAAGCAATGCAATTCATCCAGACTCATCGAGCAGAATTGTCGCATAAGCCTTTCGCCACATTTACCGTGTGTATCACGCTTGCAATGTCAAACTCTGATCAGTATCGTCAGGCGGTGGCGGGGTGGATAAAACCCGTGCGCGCACTCGTGAAGCCAGTCAGCGAAGGTCTCTTCGCCGGAATGCTGGATTTCAACAAGATGCCATTAAGCTGGGATACTCTGAAGCTGCATGCGGTTGTTGCGCTCGGAATTTTTCCGAAGGATGATCGACGCGATTGGAACGCAATTGGCAAATGGGCTGATAGCATCTATCCCCTGTTGCTCCAATAAATGTGGCTGATATGGATACACCTCGTGTCTATGAAATCCGTGTAGAAGGTCATCTGGCCGATCGTTGGTCTGATTGGTTTGAAGGGCTGACGATCCACAATGACTCCAATGGCGAAACAACGATGACCGGAATGTTGGTTGACCAATCGGCTTTATTCGGTGTACTCTGCAAGATCCATGACCTCAATTTAGTTCTGATTTCGGTTTCGGGTCATCCCGCACTATCTACCGCCGAAAGAAAAGTATAATGAGCACATTTGAACAACTTGGGCATTTACTTTAGAGGTAATGGGGCGATGATGGTAAGTAACCGT
>DATGYJ010000516.1:0-20774 GCA_035298105.1 Anaerolineales bacterium
GCCGCGCTACATCGACAGCCAGGAGCCCGAAGACATCCAGGACATAGCCGGGCACCTGCAGGGCGGTGTCCCCGCTGCAGATGTCGACGCGCTGCAGAAATATTGGGATGTTTGCCCAAACCTCAAAGCGGATTTATTCGCGCTGAGCGGAGCGACGAGTGCTACGCAAACGAAGCGCGAGGGCTACTTCAATCTCAAAGTAGACAAAGCCCAACTCAAACAAACCATTTACTCGCATCCCGAATTTGCAGCCTTCATCGCGGGGATGAATTCCCATTTCGAAACATGGAAGATGAAGAGCGCTGCTTCTCTCAAAAGACTGGAAGTTGGCTCCCATCCAAAGGACGTGATCTCCGCCCTGGCAGAAGACCTGCTCAAGCACTACACCGATAAGCCGTTGATCGACCGCTACGACATTTACCAGCACCTGATGGATTACTGGAGACAGACCATGCAGGACGATTGCTACCTGATCGCGGCCGACGGCTGGAAAGCAGAGACGACGCGCATCGTCGAGACGGACAAGAAGGGCAAGGAAAAGGACAAAGGTTGGACCTGTGATCTCATCCCCAAGCCGCTGATCGTCGCCCGCTATTATGCCAAGGAACAGGGGGAGGTCGACGCCCTGACCGCCGAGTTGGAAGGCGTGACTGCCCGTCTCGCGGAATTGGAAGAGGAACACGGTGGGGAAGAGGGTGCGTTCTATGAACTCGATAAGGTAAATAAAGCCAATGTCTCTGCACGTTTGAAGGAACTTACCAATCCTCAATTACCAATGAACGGTGGCCAGTCGTCAGTGGGCAGTGAGGAGTTAGCGATCCTGAAGGAGTGGCTGAAACTGAGCAACGAAGAAGCCGAGTTCAAGAAGAAGCTCAAGGATGCCGAAGCGGACCTGGATGCCAAAGCCTACGCCCATTATCCCAAGCTGCCCGAAGCCGAGATCAAGTCTCTGGTGGTGGATGACAAATGGCTCACCACATTGGACGCCGCCATTCACGGTGAGATGGATCGCATTAGCCAGAACCTGACCCAACGTGTGAAGGAACTGTCTGAACGTTACGAAACTCCATTGCCACAGATGACCGATTGTGTGAATGAACTGGAAGAAAAAGTGAACCACCACCTGGAAAGGATGGGGTTCGCATGGAAGTGAAGGCGGGTTATAAGCAAACAGAAGTTGGTGTAATCCCAGAGGATTGGGATGTCTTACCAATTGAGGAAGCATATGAAATTTGCAACAATCTTCGATTACCAATAAGCCGAACAGTTCGAAAACAAATGGAAGGACCGTATCCTTATTATGGCCCAACAAGTATTCAAGGATATATCAACGAATATCGAGTTGAGGGGGAGTATGCCCTGATTGGTGAAGATGGTGATCATTTTTTGAAGTGGCAAGAACAGCAAATGACCTTATTGGTTCGTGGACGTTTCAATGTCAATAACCATGCTCATTTGATTAAGGGCACAAAAAATTTGACTGCTTGGTTTTATTATTATTTTGCTCACCGTGATATTACGCCTTATCTTACACGTCAGGGTGCGGGGCGTTTCAAACTCAACAAGCGTACACTCGTAGAAATCCCATGTGTTCTGCCTCCTCGTCACGAACAAGAAGCCATCGTCAAAGCCTTGAGCGATGCAGATGCCCTCATCGAAGCCCTGGAGCAACTCATCGCCAAGAAGCGCCAGGTCAAACAAGGCATTATGCAGGAATTGCTGACGGGGAAAAGACGATTGCGTGGGTTTAGCGATGAGTGGAAAGTGAAAAAGTTAGGCGAATTATGTACAGCTATTATGGATGGAACGCATTTCACACCTAAGTACGTAAACGATGGCATTCCCTTCTATAGCGTTGAAAATGTTACCGCCAATGATTTCAGTAACACTAAATTCATTTCACTTCAAGAACATAATCGCTTGATCAAAAGATGCAAACCTGAAACGGGCGATATCCTAATGACAAGGATCGGTTCGTTGGGAGATACCAAACTTATTAATTGGGATGTCAATGCAAGTATTTATGTCAGTTTGGCTTTATTGAAGGTGAATAAGCAAGCAATCAATGGAAACTACCTTTACGCCTACACAGAGTCGCGCAAGTTTATCAAAGACGTTGAACTACGGTCTTTGATAAACGCTATACCTCAAAAGATAAACATGAAAAATATTGGTGATGTTCCAATTCTGGTTCCTTCAACCGAAGAACAAACCGTCATCGCCGAAACCCTGAGCGACATGGATGCCGAAATCGCCGCGCTCGAAGGGAAACTGTCCAAGGCGCGGCAGATCAAGCAGGGGATGATGTCCATGTTGCTGACGGGGAGAATTCGCTTAGTTTGATGTCGTTGCGACCTTTCGGAAACAATCTCCTGTTTCCGGGGGCTGCTTCGCCGAAGAGCGGCTCGCAGTGACATTGGCAACAGGAGTGGGGCGGCTGCCCCGCATTGTACGTAATTCCATCGCACTGAAACACCGGAGATACAACAAATGTCTGACGAAAGTAAATCGCAATCAGCATCAAAACAATCTCAAGGCTGGTTTTCTCGCCTGATATCTGAGACCCTGAAACGATATGCAAAGAAAGCCTCTACAGACTACCTGGTCAAAAAGTATCCCGGCCTACCAAAAGATATTATTGCTGAAAGGTATATTGAGCAACAAGCGCGGATGACAGCGTTGGCAGGTGCGGCTTCAGCCTCTGTAATATCGGTGGCGGCGCTTGGTTCTGCCGCCCTCGCATCGTCGGGTGTCGGAGTTCCCGCTTTGGCGATCACTATTCCAATTGGAATAGCTGCATTTGCGGCTGAAATAGGCTACACAGTCCGACTACAAATTCGGACAGCCTACGATCTATGCAACTTATACGGTTTATCCGTAAATCCCGATGACCCCGAAGATGTACAAGAGATCTTTGCAATGGGAATGGGTATCAAAGCAGGGGAGCTAACCGGCAATGCGCTTCAACGACTGGCACCTGGCGTAGCAATGCAACAAACTCGCAGTGTTATGCGGACGGGAATAAGGCGCAAAGTTCAAGACTGGGCATCAAAGAGCCTGTCACGCGAAATCGCCCGCCGCTATCTTTCAGAAAAATTCCTACTAAATGCAGTTGTTCCCATCATCAGCATACTACTTGCGGCAGGCTGGAATTATTACTTCACCAAGGGGCTCGGGCGCACGGTACAGGCTCGCGTGCGTGGGCGCGGGATGGGCATCGAATATATCCGTGACATCCAAATCCCAATTCAAGCCAGACCGGAGTTGTTGTTGGCAAGCGCGCTCAATATTATAGGGGCAGATAGTCGCGTCAGTGAAAACGAACTTGCCGCATATAAGGAGTTGGCGGCAGGTCTAAGGAAACTACATCCCGATTTTGTTCCCGAAAATCTTGGTAGTCAGTGGGGCAACGCAGACAACTGGCTCGCCAAAATAGCCAGCGTTGAAGATGGAGAAACTCGCAAGGCGGTATATGCGATCTCCGAGACAATGACGATCGTTGATGGACAAGTAGGTCGAAAAGAAGTAAAACGGCTAAAGCAAATAGCGACGCTTGTCGGCACGCAGGTTGACAAAGCGCGTTTGAAAATGCGCGCCCGCCCCTTCTACGTTGAACCCGCTGGACGAGGATGTAGTATTGTGGCTTCCATCATCGGTGCAATATTGTTACTTGGCGCGTGTGCCGGCTCAATTTCACTATGGTTTCTAGCTGCACAATTTCTTCAGAGATAGCATGTGGTCGGCTCCGAAATCGCCGCGCTGGAAGGGAAACTGTCCAAGGCCCGCCAGGTCAAGCAGGGCATGATGTCCGTGTTGTTGACAGGGAGGGTGAGGTTGGTGTGAACATAGGGCAAGAGGTCATATAATCTCTGGTTGGGCGTTGATAAGGAATTGGAAAATATGAAACGTGATATGGACTTGGCTAGAAAAATCTTGTTGATGGTTGAACAACAACCAACTTATCGCCAGAAGATAACACTTGACATACCAGGCTATTCTTCAGAAGAAATTTCTTATCATGTTCTCCTCCTGGCAGAAGCTAATCTCATCGAAACTGAAATCTCATCTCGCCAATCCGCCGAATACAAGCCTAAAAGGTTAACTTGGGAAGGGCATGAATTCTTAGATGCTGTGAAGCAAGATGCGCGGTGGAAAAAAGTAAAGGATGTAATGGAAGATGTTGGTGGTTTTGTGTTTGAAATAGCCAAACCAGTAGCCATAAGTTTGATAAAGCAACAAATAGGAATAGGTTAATATTCAAGTGAGCGGCCCCACCACTGGGATCGTCGCGCTCGAAGGGAAACTGTCCAAAGCCCGCCAGGTCAAGCAGGGCATGATGTCCGTGTTATTGACAGGGAGGGTGAGGTTGGTGTGAGCATATGGCAAGGTCGCATAATCCCTGGTTAATCAGCTAGATCAGAGAGCAAAATTATGAAAATTCAGGAAAATATAGAGACAATCAGCTTAGCTATAATTGGCTTTATCTGCATCGTGATACCAATATTGGATTTTACAGGACTTCTTGACGCAGTACCTTTTGTTTCATCCAGAATTCCTGAGATGACTTTAGGAGCTGTTGGAATCATAGCAGTGTTCCTCGTTGTTGAAAGATATGGCAGATTCAGGAAAATTATCGAGTCTATTGAAGAATTGAAACAATCAAGCTTCAAATCCATATTCTGGGAAAGGGACACGAGACCGGAAGATGTGCTTGACATCAAGGCGCATCTATTTTCTTCTGAGTCATTGTATATACTTGGATACAGTCTTCCCAACGTTTTGGATCTGTTGCGAGTAGATTTACCAAAAGCTATTAATAATGGTCTAAAGGTTCGAGTATTGATGTTCCTGGAAGATACGACTGCATTTGGCTTGCTACGTGACGCTCAAGAAAATCCTGGGCCGTTTACGCAGGCTACCAACAGCGGTCGTCGGTATATTCAAGAAATTCAAGAATCACTTGCCAGGAATTACAAAAAACCCAAAGGCTCTTTTGAGGCAAAAGCACTCTCACTGATTCCCGCTTGCTCTATAATAGTATTCACAAAACAGAACAAAGCTGGAATAGCAAAAATTGTTTTTTACCGTCCATCCCTGCATGTGCCGAAAGCGAAGGAAGTGTATCGGGATCAGCTGTGTATGGTTATCCAGGAAAATAATTCAGGGAAAATGTTCGATTACTATAAGGAACATTTTGAGCTGCTGTGGGATCCTGGATTCCGCCGAAATTCTTAGGTTAGATTATGCAATCCTGAGGGACATAGACACTGAAATCGCCGCGCTCAAAGCCAAATTCGCCAAAGTTCGCCAGGTCAAGCAGGGCGTGATGCAGGAACTGCTCACCGGGAGGATAAGGTTAATATAGTGTCACACCTGCACTCGATTTGCTTAGCAAATCGTGCGGTGCAAGTGTTGCGAGGGCTGCTGGTCGAGACGCTACAGCGTCGAGACCCAGCCCGAAGCAATCCCCCCATAACAAGGAGACTGCTTCGTTCCTCGCAGTGACACTACTGACAGGAGATTGCTTCCAGAAGGCTTGCAATGACATAAGGAAAAATCATGAGCGACCGACAATATTGCGTTTACATCATGACCAACGTCCATCACACTGTCCTTTACACTGGCGTCACAAACGACCTACAGCGCCGGGTCCTGGAGCACCGGGAAGGCAAAAGCGGCTTCACGAAGAAGTACAATATCACCAAGCTGGTATTCTTTGAATATGGTGACGACATAAACATCGCCATCGCCCGCGAAAAGCAAATCAAGGGCGGCTCACGCCAGAAGAAAATCGACTTGATCAACAGTATCAACCCGGAGTGGAAGGATTTGTACGAAGAATATATCGACGATCGTGTCATTGCGAGCGACAGCGAAGCAATCCCCCAATTCCAGAAGATTGCTTCCTTGCAGGACTGCTGCTCCTGCAGCGTTCGCAATCGTCGGGAAGAGCACCCTCCTCGCGATGACACCGTGAATGAGGGGATTGCTTCCTTGCAGGATGCTTCGCAATCGTCGGGAAAAGCACCCTCCTCGCAATGACACCTCGTAAGGAAATAAACCATGGTCGTCGGCAAACCGGAACGCGCCACACAGAACCGCATTATTGCTCTCTTCCATAATGAGTTAGGCTATCGCTATCTCGGCGATTGGACCGACCGCGATGGCAACAGCAACATCGAGGAAGGTCTGCTCACTGCTTGGCTAACAAAGTGCGGCTACTCCACCGCACAGATCAACCGGGCGCTGGATATTCTGCGCCGTGAGGTAGATAATCACAATCGAAATCTCTATGGCAATAACAAGGAAGTTTATAAACTCCTGCGCTACGGCGTGCCGGTCAAGATCGAAGCGGGGAAAGTCACCGAGACCGTTCATCTCATTGATTGGAACCATCCGGAAAACAACGACTTTGCCATTGCCGAAGAAGTCACGCTCAAAGGCAATCACGAGCGACGGCCCGATATTGTCCTGTACGTGAACGGCATCGCGGTCGGGGTGCTGGAACTCAAAAAGAGTGCCGTCAGTATCGGCGATGGCATCCGCCAGAACCTGTCGAACCAGCAGCCTGAGTTCAACCAATGGTTCTTCAGCACAGTGCAATTCGTCTTTGCTGGCAATGACACCGAAGGTCTGCAGTACGGGACGATTGGCACCGAGGAAAAGTACTTCCTCAAGTGGAAGGAAGACGAGAAGGACGACACCCATTTCAAGCTGGATAAATATCTGCTCAAATTCTGCGAGAAGAACCGCCTCATTGAGATGATGCACGACTTTATTCTCTTCGATGGCGGGATCAAGAAACTGCCGCGTGCTCATCAATACTTTGGCATCAAAGCCGCGCAACAAGCTGTCCTTGAAAAGCGGGGCGGCATCGTCTGGCACACACAGGGCAGCGGCAAGAGCATCGTCATGGTCATGCTTGCCAAGTGGATCCTGGAGAACAATCCCAACGCCCGCGTCGCCATCATCACCGACCGTGACGAACTGGATAAACAGATCGAGCGCGTCTTCACTGATGCTGGAGAGACCATCTATCGCACCAGCAGTGGTCGTGACCTGATGAAACAGCTCGGTCAGGCAAAGCCGCGGCTTCTCTGTTCTCTCGTCCATAAGTTTGGTCCCCGGGACGTTGAGGATTTCGATGCCTATATCAAGGAAGTGCAATCCCAACCCAGCAAGACATTCGGAGAGGTATTTGTCTTTGTCGATGAATGTCACCGCACCCAAAGCGACAGCGGCAAGCTTCACCGTGCGATGAAAGCAATCATGCCGAATGCGGTCTTTATCGGCTTCACAGGTACGCCGTTGTTGAAGAAAGACCGGGAGACCAGCCTGGAAGTGTTCGGAAGCTATATCCATACTTATAAATTCAGCGAAGGCGTGGAAGATGGCGTTATCCTTGATCTCGTCTACGAGGCGCGTGACATCGATCAGAAGCTTGGCTCGAAGGATAAGATCGATGCCTGGTTCGATGCCAAGA
Source organism: Anaerolineales bacterium (assembly GCA_035298105.1). Taxonomy (GTDB): domain Bacteria; phylum Chloroflexota; class Anaerolineae; order Anaerolineales; family Villigracilaceae; genus Defluviilinea. Next base: position 7,484 of record DATGYJ010000516.1, read on the forward strand.
CGAAGGGTCTCAACGACTGGCAGAAGGACGAACTCAAGAAGCAATGGGGAACGATGCAAAACGTGCTCAGCTCCCGGTCTCGCATGGACCGGGTGGTGAGCGACATCGTCTTTGATTTCAGCGTCAAGCCGCGTCTTTCCAGTGAAAACGGCAACGCTATTCTGATTGCATCGAGTATTTACGAAGCCTGCAAGTATTTCACGCTCTTCCAGAAAACACCTTTCCGAGGCAAGTGTGCGGTGGTCACTTCCTACAATCCGCAGGCAAAGGATGTGACCCTGGAGGAAACAGGTGCGAACACGGAGACTGATAAGCAATTTATATACAATACCTACAACGAATTCCTGAAAGGTGTTCAAGCCAAGCCAAACATGTCCAGGGCCGAAACGTATGAAGAAGAGGCGAAACGGCTGTTCACCAAAGAACCCGCGAACATGAAGCTGCTGGTCGTAGTGGATAAATTACTCACGGGCTTCGACGCGCCGCCCTGCACTTATATGTATATTGACAAGTCCATGCAGGATCATGGTCTCTTCCAGGCGATCTGCCGTGTCAACCGCCTCGACGGCGACGATAAGGATTTCGGTTACATCGTGGACTACAAGGACCTGTTCAAGAAGGTTGAGAACGCTATCGCGGTGTACACCTCGGAGCTGGATCACAGTTCTGGCGGTGCCGATCCCGAAGTATTGTTACAGGACCGCTTGAAGAAAGGCAAGGAACGCCTCGACAATACCATCGAAGCGATTGACTTGCTGTGCGAACCGGTCGAGCCGCCCAAAGGTGAATTGGAACATATCCACTATTTCTGCGGCAATACGGAAATCCCATCTGATTTACAAGATCATGAACCACAGCGCGTCGCACTCTATAAGTCAACGGTATCTCTGATCCGTGCGTATGCCAACATTGCCGATGAAATGGAACCTGCTGGGTACGGGAGCGAGGACGTCTCACGCATCAAAAAGAAGATGGATCACTATCTGAGTATCCGTGACATTGTCCGTCGCGCCAGCGGTGAAATTCTGGATCTGAAGCCTTATGAAGCCGACATGCGGCACCTGATCGACACCTATATCGAAGCCGATGAACCACGCAAGATCTCGCCCTTCGACGACATTGGTCTGCTCGACTTGATCGTGAAAAGCGGCATCGCCAAAGCTATCGCCGAGCAGCTCAGCGGTTTGAAAGGAAATAAAACCGCCATTGCCGAGACGATTGAGAACAACGTCCGCAACGTGATCATCCGCGACCGTTTGACGGATCCAGCATTCTACGAGAAGATGTCTACCCTGCTGGATGAGGTTATCGCCGCCCGAAAAGCGAAAGCCATCGAATATGAGGAATACCTCAAAAGGATTGACCAACTAACCAGGCAAGTCAAAAAAGGTCACTCCGATGAGACGCCAACGCAACTGGACACGCCCGGTAAGCGTGCCCTTTATAACAACCTGATGAAACCAACTCAAAGCAGTGTGGCAACTGGCGAAGCCGCGGGTGACTATATTGTGATGAGCGATGCGGCACTGATGCAGGCTTTACAGATTGACACTGCCGTCAAGAAAGTCCGCCCCGATGACTGGCGTGGGGTCCAGCCCCGTGAGCAGGTCATCAAGAGAGCCTTATACGATATTTTGAAAGATGTTGATGAGGTCGAGCGTATCTTCAAGATCATCTTCCAGCAGCATGAATATTGAAAAAATCAATGTCGGTGGTATTTCCGTCGATGTGGTGTTCAAGGACATCAAGAATGTCCATTTGAGCGTTCATCCCCCAACCGGCAGGGTCCGCATTGCTGCGCCTACACACATGAAGCTAGAGACGATCCGTGTCTATGCCATCTCCAAGATCGACTGGATCAAAAAGCATCAGAAGAAGTTTCGGGAACAGGAACGGGAGACCCGCCGTGAGTATCTGGATCGTGAAAGCCACTATGTTTGGGGCAGGCGCTATCTTCTGAAAGTACACGAAGAAAACAGAACGCCATCTGTGGAGCTAAAGCACAACCAAATGATCTTGACCGTCCGCCCTGGCGCCGGGATGGAGAAGCGGGAAGCTGTGGCCCTGGCCTGGTATCGTGATCAAGTTAGGGATGCTGCCATACCCCTGATCGCCAAATGGGAACTGGTACTTGGTGTCAAGGTCGAGCGATGTTTTATTCAGAAGATGAAAACCAAATGGGGAAGTTGCACGCCTGGCAGGCGCACGATCCGTCTCAACACAGAGCTTGCTAAGAAGCCGCGCGAGTGCCTGGAATATGTGCTTGTCCATGAAATGGTTCACTTGCTTGAATGGTCTCACAACGCAACGTTCATAGGCCTGATGGATAAATTCATGCCCCAATGGCGTCACTTCCGAGAGGAACTCAATCGGGCCCCACTGGGGCATGTAGAATGGGAGTACTAGTTTCCGAGGCCGGAAAGATGCCGAGAGGTATTCGCGGTGATTAGCGTAAATTCGTGGACCTGTTTTTACCTTGAGAAGACCATAATCTGATTCTCATTCTGTTGTTTTACTGCTGGGAGGATATAAAAAATACCGCCATTCAGAGAGAATGACGGTATCAGTCTATATAGGCGCCCTCGGCGCGACTCGAACACGCGACCTATTGCTCCGCAAGCAAGCGCTCTAATCCACTGAGCTACGAGGGCATGATTGGCAGGCGAGGATTCTAATTCAGAATTAGGGGAAGGTCAAGGAGAGACCGATTAAATGTCCCAAAAGTGGAACTGTCGTGAGGCAATGGGTTAAAAGCCGTTTCCCTGGATCAAATCTAAAAATTCAGGGACGATCTTTGGATCGAAGTGTTTTCCCGCCTCACCGGCAATGTAACGAATGGCTTGCTGTTTTGGCCAGGCACCGCGATAGGGACGATTGGAGATCAGGGCGTCATAGACATCCGCCAGGGCAAACAACCGTGCCGCAAATGGGATATTTTCTCGCTGAAGACCATCGGGATAACCTGAGCCATTCCACTTTTCGTGATGCCAGTGTGGGATCGCCAAAGCAGGTTCAAGATAGCTGACCGGGGAGAGCAATTCGACTGCGATCCTGGGATGTTGGCGCATGATCTCCCACTCTTCTTCAGCCAGGGGACCCGGCTTGAAGAGAATTTGATCGGGGATGGCTACTTTCCCGATATCGTGCAAAATGGCGCCCCGGCGAACATGGATGAGCTCAGATTGTTCTATCCCCAGGCGAGCCGCCAGCTTCACCGTGATCGCCGTGACACGAAAGGTGTGCTCCTTGGTCTCTTTATCACGCAGATCGAGCGCGCGGGATAAGCCTTCGATGGTCGCATCATACGCCAGGCTCAATTCGACATTCGAGCGCTGCAATTCACTGAACATTTTGGAACTGTCGATTGCAATCGCGGCCTGACCCGCTACCATGATCAGGAAATTCTGCAAATCTGTATCGGGTTTGAGCGCGGAACGGTGAAACATTTCAAGCACACCCAGGACCCGGCCCTTAGCCATCAGGGGCACCCCCCAGTAAGTAACAAAATTCTCCTGCTGGAACAAAGGCGACCGGTCAAATTCCATTTGATTGACCCGCAGATCAGGAATACTGATCATCTTTCGTTCGAGAGCCACACGGCCGGCACAGCCCTCGCCGATCTTCAAATGGGTATGCTGCAGGATATTGGAGTGAAATCCTTTACCTGAGGCAAATTCAAGCAGATTGGAGCTGGGGTTCAACAAAAGCACCGTAGCTGCATCCACATGCATCAGCGCCGTGACCCGTTCCAGCAGCATGGAGAGCAGCAGGTTCAAATCCAGGCCGGAAGCGATCGCCAGATCAATGGAGCGCAGGATGGACAGCTGCTGCACCTGCCGCTTCATTTTGACTTCGATCTCTCTGCATGCGGTAATGTCACGGGCAATCAGCATAATTTCCGAATCGGAAACCGGAATTAAGCGGGCGTCAAACCAATACTCGCGATTCGAGATCTGCCAGAGATATTCCAAAGGCACTACATTTCCGGTTCGCTCAACCGTGCGCAATGCATCTTGCAGTTGATCCGCCAGGTTTGATGGAAAAACATCCCTAATTTCTTTGTTTTGGATGGAATCTGAAAACGCGAACGCGAGAGAGTGATGATTCGACTTGTAATCTAAGATGACCCCGCCGGGGGTCAGAACAAAACTTGTATCAGTAAACGTTTGAAGGATCGCTTCAAGGGTCTGCTCAGCGCTCGACAAATTCACCAATGAGTTCTCCATCTTTTGCGTAAAGCAAGCGGACGCGGGGCACGGTGATTCCCTTCATCACTGCGCCCCCAAGACCGCCGCGTCACCCAGTGTGACATCAGTGCGACGTAATGAGTAAGTGTGCCTGATGCTTTATTGCAAATTTCAAATACTTTTGAGCGCCTGATTGACCTTCTGGGCAAGATCAGTCAGATTCTCAGCGCGAACGGATTTGATGATCTTTTTTTCCTGGTCGGTCAGAGGGAAAGTCTGGCCGAGATAGCCGTTCGCCAATGCCCGCTCCGGCTCACGCAGCAGAGTAGTGCGAAACTGATCACTCACAATCGCTGCCGCAAATAGCCTGTGTAAAGCTGTCCGGGTCACCGGAGGATTGCGAAAACTACGGGACGAAGCCGGATACATATCTAAAGTAAGCATGGTCATGGATCTCTCCTTATGCTAAAAGGGTTACCGGGTGCCGCCGCCGCCATCGGCAGGCATACGGCGGGTGCCACCACCACCGTCAGCAGGCATACGACGAGTACCGCCACCACCATCAGCAGGCATGCGGTGATCGATATTGTTCAGAAGCTGGTTGAAGCTGTTATTCATGGGGCAGTACCTCTTTCTTGATTGATTTGCCCTATAATATTCACCCCCAGGCTGCAGAACAGGATGCAGAAATTAGCTGACTCCGTCAGTCAGACACTCCCATGAATGGAATTCTCCTCAGCGAAAACAAATCCCATTCAAAGCGGTTCGGTCCCCAATGGAACATCGGGTGCGCCTCTGTGGCTCAAATTCGATGGACCAGGGTCTGGCCCTTGAAAATTAAAATTTCCCAGCAGGAATTTAATTACCTATTGGGAAATTCGGGAAAGGCATCGTTCGGCATGATCAGGTGGTTAGGTCGCGGTAAAGCGCTTCTGTTTCCTGCGAAGGTGGTAATCCAAAGCCTTCCACCAGAGCCGCTTTACACGCTTTGTAGGAACGTACGATTGAGGCGCGATCCCCCAGAGCAGCATAAGTTCGCATTTCCAACCGATAAATTGCCTCATTGTAACGATCCTGGGTCAGTGCAAGCTGGCAGATCGAAAGACAGCGCTCGAGCTGATTGACATCCAAATACAAACGAGCCAGTTCCTCAAGCGCCGAAGCATAAATCTGTCTAAGTCTTTCACGTTCCTCAACCGCCCAAAACGCATCCACTTCGCTGAGATACGGGCCCTGGACCAAATCGACTGCCTTTTGAAGCCATCCGATACGCTTGGCGACATCTTTGGTTTTGTGAGCACGCGCCAGGTGCGACTCAAAAGCTTCCACATCATACTCATAATCCAGGGTGCGATTAAAGCGGTAGTAGATCTCATCGAGCACGATCGCATTTTTTCCAATGGCGCGACGCAGACGGTAAATCTCATCCTTGAAGCGCCATTTCAGCGCCTGCGGGTCGGTCGTTTCGGGCCAAAGCGCTTCCCCCACTTGTTCTTTGGTCATTGCCTCTTGCCTGAAAAGGAAATAGAAGAACAAGTCTCTAACGGATTTCGTGCGCCAGTCAGACATTGCCAGAGTACGTCCGTTCACGCTGACCTCGGCGCGTCCAAATGCCCCGATCGTGAGGCTGGCTGCCGGCATTTGGATGGACTGGGCATGACGGCGTAGTGCTCTACGAATGGAAAGTATCCTTTCACCCAGCCGCCGCGATTTATCCAGCAAACCACCCAGACTTTTGCCAATCTGTGGATCGTTCCGCAAAGCTTTGAGGCAGGAGGAAGCCTGGTACAAGGTGATCAAGACCGCATGGGCTGGCTTGTTTCTCATCGTTAGCAATTCGTGGAATTCCGTTCTGGCATTTTCGATCTGTCCGGCCTGATCGTAGGCGGCGATCAGCCAGACAATGCACCATTGAATTTCCGTTTCTCTTCCATCCTGCACGAAGCAGGCCTTCCCTTCCTGCAGGAGAGAAATGGCCTTCCTGGCTTCATGCTTAAGAAGATGATTTCGACCCTGGAGCCAGGCCCACAAACCGCGTTCATAGGCAGATTGGTTCGTTTCCAATTTTTTCCTGAATGACCTCAGGATCTGAGTTGCGGTTTGCGTATCCTCCCGGAGCAATGCCAGATTTGCACGTGCAAGTATCAAATAATTCGAAATAAAGAATCCAGAGAGTCCTTCCGCAATGGCTTCTGCCTGTTCATAGGCCTGCAAGGCAGCTTCGAAGTCTTCGATCTCAGAATACAGGTCCCCCAGACCAGCCAGAAGCAATGATTCAGCGCGCTGATTGTGACTGCTGCGAGCAGATGCAAGCCCATCTTCATAGGCTTCAGAGGCAAAATCATACTCACCCAGTTGATGATGCAGGAATGCCAGGTTGTTTAATGTATCTGCCTGAGAATAGAAATTCTTTTCTGCCCGCCAGATCTTTAGCGCCTCCTGGTAAAGAGCTTTAGCAGATTCTATATTTCCAACCGTGGCATGAATCATGGCGGTTTCCCCAAGTAACATGGGAATGCTGCCTGTCTCTTTCAATTCTGTATAAAGAGATAGGGAGTGCTCAAGTTCGTCAACCGCCCGGCGAGACTGTCCCAAACGATACAGATTCAAACCTTTAATACGCAAAGCTTCGGCATACAGAGGCTGAAGCGCAAGGTCAGCTTCTGCTAACTGCAAAGCCTCTTCGATATCATTCATCGAGGCATGATACTCGCCTAAAAGGCGCAGCGTATGAGACCGCCTGGTTAGAGCCAGCGCCAGGCCGGCATGCTCGTGATCTTTGCGATAAATGGAGACCGCATGATTCAGCAGATCATTGGACTCCTTCAAATTGCCCTTCATTGCCAAAATCGGACCTCGCAATGAGATTAATCCAGGGCGGGTCTGAACGTAGGCGGGAGGCAAACTATTGATCCAGTTTTCCAGTGTGACCAGTGCGCTTTGTAACATGAACGTGCCGGAGCGTTCGATGACGCCTGCTAACGCTTCATGGTCATTTAATTGCTTGCACGTAAAGTAAGCCTTTTCCCACTCGCCAGCCTTTTCATAAGCAATGACCATCCGTTCCAAAATAGGCTGTACTTCATCCGGACGTTCCTCTTTGAGGCGTGTCTGCAGAAACTCACGAAAGAGCGGATGGTACCGCAGCCAGCGTCCATCCTCGCCCAGCGGCAGCACAAAGAGATTCTTTTCGAAGATCAGGCTCATCAGGACAAACCAATTCTGCGACTCGGAGTAAAGCGGACCCAAAACAATCTCACAGAATTCCGAGTTGAATTCCTCGGGCAGGGAAGTGCGCATGAGAAATTCGCGTACCTGTTCGGGCTGTTGATCGAGAACCTGATGCCCCAGATAGGCAAACATATCCACACCTGAGACCCGCGTCATCCCGGGCGAATTGGAAATCACCATGCCGGTGATCCACCCGCCAGTTTGATCGATCAGCTCCCGGGCGGCTTCCTCTGACAAGTGCTGGTGATAGTTTTGCGCATACAACGCCTGCGCCTCCCGCGGCTCAAATGCCAGTTCCACATGGTTGAGACCGGCGACCTGCTCACGTGCAACCATGAGGGTCACATCATCCAAATTGGGTAAGGTACGCGAGGAAAGCAGAATATGGCAATTTTCCACCACTAACTCAAGGAAGCGATTCAGCAGGGCAGAGATGATCGGAAACTCATCCAGAAGATGGAAATCATCGATGATCAGGAGAAAATCATCTTCAATCTGATCATATATTTCATTGGTAAGCGTAATGAGCAGGGATTCCGCCTCCTGCTCGATAGACTTCAGACGGTTCAACTGTGGACGAGAGCCCTCGCCAATGCGAGGAAATCGTTCAGCCAGCGCGGCGATTAAGTAGGCGAGAAATCTCTGAGGGTCATGATCGAGCGCATCCAGGGACAGCCAGCAAACGGGCATCTTGCTATTATGCGCCAGGTCAATCAGCAGCGAGGTCTTGCCATAACCTGCGGGCGCAGCGAGCAAAAGCAGCTTATTATCCAGCAAAGACCCGAGACTCTGCAGCAAGCGCGGACGGGAGAGTAACTCGGGCCGGCGATGCGGTACGATAATCTTGGTTTTGCTGATCGGGATGGACTTACCTGGCATTGGTAATCAGATGATATTGCTCTTATTCTAATGCTTTACCGAGATATTTCATCTGACTTTCGTCATGTTTTGGGATGAAAACAAGGAACAATTTAGGGCCTGACCCGGGTTATTCCTTATTGAGCTCATCCAGCATTCGGGCATAGATGCCGGTTGTGGAGGCTAACACAGACTGGGGCGGTGAAATATAGTCGGGGCCGCCCCTCACGTTGGTTATCCGTGCGCCTGCTTCTTCACAGATCAATCCGCCCGCCGCCACATCCCAGGCATTCAGCGACATTTCCCAGTACCCGTCAAAGCGACCGGCCGCCACATAACACAGGTCAAGAGCCGCCGAGCCGAGCCGGCGCACTCCCTGCGAGAGTTTTCCAAATTTGACAAAGTTAGCAAAATTATCCTGCGGTGTATTCCAGGCAGTATATGGAAAACCCGTTACGAGCAAGCTTCTTTGCAATTCTGTGGCGGAAGAGACGTGCAGGGTGCGTCCATTCAGATAGGCGCCTCTCCCGCGTTCCGCGAGAAACATTTCGTCACGCATCGGATCGTAAACGGCGCCCAGGCTGAGGGTCCCGTGAGAAGCGTAGGCAATTGAAACACAAAAGATCGGAATGTGATGTGCATAATTGACCGTCCCATCCAAAGGATCAATATACCAAATGTCTTCCGCCCTCCCTTGAATAATTCCGCTCTCTTCCGAAAAAATATGATGTCCGGGAAAATCCTTTTGCACTTCGCCCAGCAGGAACTTTTCTGATTGATGGTCCACTTCGGTCACGAGGTCGATCACCCCTTTATAGCCCACCTGGTGTTCCTTGTCATAACCAGCCTGCAGGATCGCACCCGCCTGGCGCGCGAGATTTTCCACATAGGATAATGTCAGTTGCATAGAGCCATCCTGTAATTTTCAGCGCGAACAAAGGTTATCGCTGAGAAATCTATTGTTTTCTTAATTCTTCAAGGGTTTTGTAGATATCGTACAACTCGGTTTGGATCTCGTCACGATCGCGCACCGATTGCTGAAGCAAAGCTTCGAAAGCAGGTTTTTGATCGGCAGGCAGCGTGGCGAGTAACCGTTCGGCGCGCGCAATCTGCGTGTTCTTATGGCGCAGTTTATTCTCAAGGCGCGTGCGATACCCGGCATAAAATCTTTCCATATCGAGCGGGTGCGGTGTGGTAAAAGGCTGCTGTGTAACCAGCTCGGCAACGGTCAGCAAAAAGTCTTCCGTATCGATTGGCTTTTCCATAAAACGCGCCGCGCCCAGGCTCAATGCGAAATCTTTATCTTCCGGGGTGACATAGGTTGCGGAGAGGAAAACTACAGGGATCGAGCGCGTGCCAGGGTTGAGCCGCAGCTTCTGCACAAACGCATACCCATCCATTTTCGGCATCAAGATGTCGGTGATGATCAAGACCGGTCTCTGGCGCGCGATGACCTCCAACGCCTCTTCACCATTGTGCGCAGTGAGCACCGCGTATCCTTTGAAGCGCAGTGTGACTTCAAGCAACTCCAAAACATTTGGGACATCTTCAACGATCAGGATGGGGCCGTAGAGAGTATTCATAGGGACATTGTAGCCGCGTTCTGGATGATGAACAAGAGCGCCTCTTTCTTTGACGCGAAATTGCCACCGTGCGATTTGGAGTGCAGGGGCTTGCCCCTGTGTCTTTGCCAGCACACCCCTGCGGGGCGTGGCTGACTCCAAAGCTGAACTTGGATTTCTTGTTATCCGCTCCAGATACGTGATCCCAACGCCGAGCGGATGAACTCCACCGCCAGCATTGCGGTTTGATTTTGTACATCGAGAATGGGATTTACTTCCACGATGTCCATGCCGATCAACTTCCCTGTTTCTGCAACGACTTCACAGGCCAGATGGGCCTCACGGAAAGTTAACCCGCCAGGGACAGGTGTTCCCACGCCCGGTGCATGGCGCGGATCGAGGGCATCCATATCGAAGGATAAATAGATTCCGTCGGCATCCCGGCTGACACGCTCGATGGCTTTTTCAAGCGCAGCCACCATGCCCAGGCGATCGATCTGTTCCATGCTTTGGACCATCACGCCGGCTTCACGCAGATTGCGTTTTTCACCCGGATCCAGGTCGCGTGCACCGATAACGGCAACCCGCTGCGGGTCCAGAACGGGAGGCGTTTCATCCCATAAACAGACCAGGCGCGGGTCACCGGAGCCGCATAATGCTGCGAGCGGCATCCCATGAATGTTTCCGGAGGGGGTGGTCTCGGGGGTGTTGAAGTCAGCATGGGCATCTACCCAGATCAGTCCAAGCTTGCGGTGTTTCGCTGCGCCACGAATGGACCCGATCGACAGGCTGTGATCACCACCCAACACCAACGGAAAGTGAGCCGCTTGAACGGAAGTAGCGACCGCGCCTGCCACACGCCGGCCCATCGGGATGATGCAATCGATATATTTGAGCTTGGGATCTGTAAGGCTGCATGTTTCCAGAATAGGCACTGCGACATTGCCATGATCTTCAAGCGCATACCCCAGCTCCTTGAGTTTCTCGTGCAGGTGAGCATAACGGATCGCACTGGGACCCATATCCACGCCGCGGCGGTCGGCGCCGAGATCGATCGGCACGCCGATAATATCAATTTGCATAAATACCTCTTTATGATGTGATTGCGAGCCTTTCCCGACGCCGTACTCCTTTCAGTCGCAGTACGGTGCCGGAAGTGATCTCTGCCTTACTCCGCGGATTGCGGGCAAACGCATTATTTTACTCTACCGATCAGAGCATTCTACATAATTTCAACACATTTCTTATATACAATTTCATCGGAAATTCATTTTGAAAATATATAGTTGGCCGGAAGGAGCACTGATATTTTATGTCTACTCAATCTGTCACCACTAATTCAGGTTTGGGGGCCGGTAGTTTGCCCTCTGTTAAACCAAAACGTTATCATCCTGCGCTGGTCGCACTGCATTGGCTGATTGCCATTTTGATCTTTGGAACTGCTCTGCTTGCTCAGGAAAATGAAGGCGGCCGGGAAAGATTTGGAGAAGGTCGAAACTTTCCACAGCCGGGAGCACAACAAGTTGATCCACCGCAGCAGGGCTTCCCGCAAGGAGGCTTCCCTCCCCAGGCAGGAGGCCAGAACATCTTTTCAAGGATCGGCCTTCACATGATCCTGGGCATCTCCATTCTGGGTCTGTTGGTAATTCGTTTGATCGTGCGCTGGCTGACCAAACGGCCCACGTGGGCCAGTACGGGAAATAAACTCTTTGACTGGGTTGGCGAGCTAACTCACCTCGGTCTATATATCCTAAGCTTTGCAATGGTGATCACAGGCATTATTCTGGCATCACAAAGGGGCCAACTGGCCCGCGTTCTTGGGATTGGCACATTTACGCCGGGCAGCTTTCGGAGGGGCGGCTTCAGCCTGGGTATCTTTCATGGAGGGGTTTGGACTCTCTTAGTCTTGCTCGTGATCTTACACATCGGCGCGGCACTCTATCACCAATTCATTCTCAAAGACAACCTCATGGGACGCATATGGTTTGGCAAACAGACAGAAGGAGACTGACCCATCCTAAAAGCTAAATATCACCACTTTATCTGCGAAATGAGCTGACCTGCATACCGTAGGTCGGCTCATTTTTTACTCTTATAAGATTTGAAAATCAAATACAGGTGAGTCCTCGCAGAGAGCGCAGCAGGCGTGACCCACGGACATCCGGTCACCAGGGGCAGAGTGGATTTGAAGCGAATGGAGAGCGACGGGAGGATATAGCCAGGATATAGGCACCCTATAGCCACCATTTAGGCACGTTATCAGCAACCCGGATTAAGAGCGAAAGAGCAACGAATAAGGGCCGAGAGAGCCAGCCACGCAACCGTTCGCAAAATCAATATAAATAAGGGGGGGGTATGCGCACTGGTTTCCCCTTCAATGAATAAACCTCTGGCTGATCACCAAAGGTTTATCGTTTTTCAGCCCCTATTCTTTACATAGGGCGGATCATGTTTTGTATGCTCTCAAAGAATATGTAATGAACGCAGAATAAAATAGACCGCCAGGAGGACGACTGCAGTGGCGCAACCATGCCAGAAAAAGCGGATCAGCGCGTGGAAGACACCCGCAACCAGGTGAGAGAAAAATCTTAAGATCACCAATGCGATCACGATAACGCCAGTGATCCAAATCCATGAACTGATATGTGAAAGATCAATTGTCATTTTCAACTTTCCTTATTTTGACCGCGAAGACGCGAAGAACGCCAAGATTCTATTTAAGGGAAGAAGCTTTCTTGGGATAAGGACTCTCGCCTGGGAGGTTAAGCACAAATCGCTTTATCCCGTGCTTCATCAATGTTACATTCCAATTGAGGAGAAAGCCAATTTTGCAACCGCTTAGTTTCATATACGTCAGCAATTGCGCTTCGTGGACTGGCAGAATGGATTCGACACATTTATTCTCAACAATGATCAGCCTATTCACCAGAGTGTCAATTCGATACCCTGCATCAATTTTTTGGTCTTCATAAAGTATTGGGAGTTTTACCTCAGTTTGCGCATCCCAACCACGTTTGCGAAGTTCATATGCATGACAATGTTGATAGGAAGATTCAAGCAAGCCGGGTCCCAGCGCCTTATGCACCTTGATGGCGGAATCAACAATGTCTTTAGCGATTGCTTCAATGTCCTGCATTTCTTCCCTTCTTAAAAACCTTCGCGATCCTCCCTGGCACCGCCCGTGATTTGCCTAGCAAATCAGGCAGGTGTAGCGTCCTTCGCGGTAAAGATTATGCTGTTCGATAATATCCGACATCCACCGAATAAACCTGTCCGCGCTTGATGACTTGCTTCACAAGATTTGTTCCGTACCGATACCCGAGATGGCGATAATCCGGAACAGACAGGATCAACATGTCCGCTTGTTTGCCGGCTTCGATCGAGCCGATCGTATCGGAGCGTCGAATGGCGTGGGCGGCATTGATGGTCGAGGCGACGATGGCTTCTGCAGGC